>JBBRWQ010000008.1:0-55644 GCA_038249115.1 Actinomycetales bacterium | reverse complement strand
TCGTCGAGGAACAACACGCCGTGATGTGCACGCGAGATGGCGCCGGGCCGGATGAACCCGCTGCCGCCTCCGACGATGGCCGGCATCGACGCGCCGTGGTGGGGTGCGACGAACGGCGGCCGGATGATGAGCGCTCCTGACTTGGGAAGTGCGCCGAGGACCGAGTGGATGGCTGTGACCTCCAGCGCCTGCGCTGGTTCAAGATCGGGCAGCAACGAGGGGAGCCGCTCGGCAAGCATCGTCTTGCCGGCACCCGGTGGGCCCGACAGGAACAGGTGATGTCCGCCCGCGGCCGCGATCTCGAGTGCCAACCGCCCCTCGTCCTGCCCGACCACATCGCGCAGGTCGGGGACCACGACGTCCTCGGTCACCGCTGCCGGGTCGACGACGATCACCTCTGGTTGCTCGCCACGGCCGATGGCTTGGTAACGCGCCACCAGCTCACTGAGGTGGCGCGCGGGGATGACCGAGATGCCGGGTACGAGCGCAGCCTCGGCCGCGTTCGCCGCCGGGACCACGATCTGGGCCATGCCCAGACGGGCCGCCGTCAGCACCACGGGCAGCACGCCTCGCACAGGACGGACGGAGCCATCCAACCCCAGCTCGCCGACATGAACGATCCCATCGACGACATGCGCCGGGAATACGTCTGCGGCGGCGAGGATGGCGATCGCGATCGGGAGGTCCCAACCGCTACCGACCTTGGGGATCGAGGCCGGGGAGAGATTGACCGTCAGACGCCGCTTCGGGATCGGGACACCGGAGTTCATCGCAGCGGCCGCGATCCGGTCCGGGGCCTGACGACATGCCGCATCGGGCAGCCCGCTGAACATGACCTGCGGCAGTCCCTGAACAAGGTCGGCCTCCACGCTGACCAGTGCACCTTCGATCCCGTGCAGGGCAACGCCTCGGGTGCGGCCCAGGCTCATGCCGACACCGCAACCAGATGCTCGATCCGGGCTGGGCCGGACCGCGGCCGCAGCACGCCGACGACATCGATGCGGACGTCGGCGACGGAGTCGACCAATGATCGGTGATCGGTGATCCAGCACGCGGCCAGCCGGCGCAGTCGAGCAGCCTTGACCGCGGTCACGGCCTCGACCGGTGAGCCGTACGCGAGGCTGCGCCGGGTCTTTACCTCAACGATGACCAGACAGGTGTCATCCATTGCCACGATGTCGATCTCACCCTGCTCACATCGCCAGTTGCGGTCCAGGATCTGCAGGCCGGACTCGGTCAGGTACCTCGCCGCGAGCCGCTCGCCATAGGCCCCCACGGCATGTGCCACGCCCGCCTTGACCGCGGACACGCTGTGAGACCTCCCCGAAGCGGGGACTGAATCGGTCACCTTGACCACCTCCGTGGTCGACTGTGGCAACGCCGCGACCGAAGGCACAGCCCGCTGACCCACCCTGTGGACGGCGGGACGAACGCGCGACTCCATGTGGACACCGGTCTCACCGGCGCCCGCTACCCGGAAACGGCTAGAAGCCGCCTTCCTTGGGCAGCTCGAGCTCGGTCTTGGAGAGCTCCTCCACGTTGACGTCCTTGAAGGTCACGACACGCACGTTCTTGACGAAGCGTGCGGGCCGGTAGACATCCCAGACCCACGCGTCGGACATCGTGACGTCGAAGTAGACCTCTCCGCCTTCGCTGAGTACCTTCAGGTCGACGGAGTTGGCAAGGTAGAAGCGTCGCTCGGTCTCGACGACGTGGGTGAACAGGCCGACGACGTCGCGATACTCGCGATAGAGCTGAAGCTCCATCTCGGTCTCGTACTTCTCCAGGTCCTCAGAGCTCATTGCTCTCCTCCGCGATCGATCCGAACGGCACCATCATCGTCGATGAGGCCAGCTGAAGCCCACAACCCGGGTCAGCTGGCCGAGCCACTCCGGGCAGATGCCATGACCGACGGTGATGCACGCTCGGGCCGCGCGACTCCAGCGCCGCGAAATGCTCGGGCGCGGAGTACCCCTTGTTCAGCTCCCAGGCATAGTGCGGCACCTCGGCTGCAAGCGCGACCATCATCGCGTCCCGCTCAACCTTGGCCAGCACGCTCGCGGCAGCCACCGACGAGCAGGTCATGTCGGCCTTGACCATGGTCATGACGGGCACACTCGGAGCGGGGTCGTCCCCCTCATCGAGCAAGCCCAACAGCCCCACCCGTTCGGGGTCGGTGAGCCAGTCATAGTTGCCGTCGAGAATGACCAGATCGGGTAAGACGGGAAGTGCCGCGAGTGCCCGGGTGCCGGCAAAGCGCAGGGCCACCATGATCCCGTAACGGTCGATCTCGTCCGGCGAGGCGTGTCCGACGGCATAGGCCGTCGCCCATCCCTGGATCTTGGGCACCAGCTGCTCTCGCACCTGGTGCGAGAGCAGCTTGGAGTCCTTGACACCGACGGGCGCCGACCGGCATACGTCGTCGATCACCACGACACCGACCGACACCGGACCCGCGAGAGCCCCACGACCGACCTCATCCATGCCGGCAAGAAGCCGGTGACCAGCACGCTGCAGCGCGCGCTCGACCCTGAGTGTGGGTTTGCGAGACGCAGTGCCTGCGCTCATTTCGCAGCAGCCGCCGGGACCTTGGCGAAAGTCTCATTGGGGACGCCCAGCCAGGACCAGCGCCACAGGGGCCAGACAACAGTGATGGCGCGACCCACGATGAGGCTCTCGGGAACCGTACCCTTGGCGCCGCCCGAGCCGGCGTCGTGGGGCCGGGAGTCCGCGGAGTTCGAGCGGTGGTCACCCATGACCCACACCCGCCCGGCAGGAACAGTGATGTCGAAGGTCTGCTGGCTTGGCGCGTCCCCGGGGAACAGATAGGGCTCGGTCAGCGGCACACCGTTGACGGTCAGCTTCTCGGCCTTGTCGCTGCTGCAGCAGACGACGTGGTCTCCCGGCAGCCCGATGACGCGCTTGATCAAGTGGTTGCCCTCGTCGCTGGGCAGCAGCCCGACAAAGGTCAGCGACGAGTTCACGGCGCTGGCCAGGGGGCTCCGCTGGACCGGGACCAGGGCTGGCAACCAGTGATCGGGATCCTCGAACACGATGACGTCGCCACGCTTGAGCTCGAAGGGGCCCGGGGTCAGTTTGCTCACGATCACCCGATCGCCCTTGAGCAGGGTGTTCTCCATCGACTCCGAAGGGATGTAGAACGCCTGCATCAGCCAGGTCTTGACGATGAGCGAGAGGAGCAACGCCATGCCGATGACGATCGCGGACTCGCGAAGCAGAAGCAGGATGGAACCTTGACGGTGCTGGCCCTGATCCATCTCGGAAGACACAGCGTTGGTCTGGGCGCCTTCGGGCTGACTCTGGCCCGGCTCTGTGACGCTCACGTGTGGCTCTCTCCGGTGACGTTGTCAGGTATGCGGTCCAAGAACGCGGGCGCGCGCAGGACGCCGACCCGGGTGGGTGGCCAGTAGATCATCGCAGCCCTGCCGATCACATCGTCCAGTCGTACCATTCCTCCCCCAGGATCGCCCAGATGGGCGCGCGAGTCTGCCGAGACGCTGCGATGGTCACCCATCAGCCAGACCCGTCCGGCCGGAACCGTGACATCAAAGGTCAGATCACTGGGCTGGTCACCCGGGTAGAGGTAGAGCTCGTCAACGGGCACGTTGTTGACAGTAATCAACTGGTTGGCGTCGCAGCACACCACATGATCCCCAGGGAGTCCGACGACACGCTTGATGTAGTCGCTCTGACTGGTCTGGATGGAGAGCAGCGAGGCCATCTCGCCCAGCGCCTTTTCAATCCTCGATCCGGCGTCGGCACCATCCGCAGCATGAGGGGCGAAGGTCCGGCTGCCGTCAAAGACGACAAGGTCCCCTCGTTGAAGCGAGGACTCCACGCCGATCTTGTTGACCAGGATGCGGTCGTTGGGCTCCAGCGTTGGCTCCATCGAGCCCGTGGGAATGTAGAAGGACTGCACCAGGAAGCCCCGCACCATCAACATCAGCACGAGGCCAACACCGGCGAGAAGCAGCGCACGATGACGCGAGCGCCGCGGATCGACCCGCGCCGCTGGCGGCGCGGTCTCCTCAGGTGGTCCGGCAGAGGTCAAACGGGACGTGCCGCCTCAGCGGGCGGGAGTCACGTTGCGCTTCTCCTTGATCTTGGCAGCCTTGCCCCGCAGGTCGCGCAGGTAGTACAGCTTGGCGCGACGGACGTCACCGCGGGTCACGACCTCGATCTTCTCGATGACCGGGCTGTGCAGCGGGAAGGTGCGCTCAACACCGACGCCGAAGCTGACCTTGCGAACCGTGTAGGTCTCGCCGATGCCGCCACCGTGACGGCGGATGCAGACACCCTGGAAGACCTGGACACGCGAGCGCGTGCCCTCAATGACCTTGACGTGAACCTTGATGTTGTCACCGGCACGGAAGGCCGGGATGTCGTCGCGCAGGCTGGCCTTGTCGACGTCGTCGAGCTTGTGCATGTTCGCTTCGCTTTCTCGTCAGCGCCACAGGTCACTCACGGATCAGATGCACGTCCCCGCGTAACGCCGGGCGAGCAATTCGTATGGGGTGCTCCTGCAATCCGTCACTCGTTGCTCTCCCCCTGTGGCAGGGGCACGAAATCGGTGCAAGACGCGAAGAGTCAGTCTGCCACAGCAGGGGGGTCAGCCTGAAATTGGGCAGCCGCGGCGAGCACCTCGAGGTCTCGGGCGTCGAGCTGGGCTGGGTCCAGCCGCGCGATCATGTCCGGTCTGCGCACCGCTGTACGCCGCAAGCGTTCATCCCGTCGCCAGCGGGCAATCTTTCCGTGGTGCCCCGACAGCAGAACCTCGGGTATGCCGTATCCGCGCCACTGCGGCGGTTTGGTGAACATCGGGTACTCCAGCAGGCCATCCTCATGGGACTCCTCCACCAGTGAGCCGGCGTTGCCGATGACCCCTGGCACGAGCCGCGCGATGGCTTCGACAATGGCCAGGACTGCGACCTCGCCTCCGTTGAGGACGTAGTCACCCAGCGAGACGACGGTGACCGGCATCAGCGTCTCGGCGTGCTCCATGACCCGTTCGTCGATGCCTTCATAGCGACCACAGGCGAAGGCCAGCCAGGGCTGGGTGGCCAGCTCCTGAGCCATCGCCTGGGTGAACGGGACCCCACCCGGAGCGGGGATCAGAAGATGGGGAACCTCGCCGGGAGCCCCGGAAGCGATCAGATGGTCCAGCGCCTCGCCCCACGGCTCAGGGCGCATGACCATGCCCGCGCCTCCGCCGTACGGGGTGTCGTCGACGGTGCGATGACGATCGTGGGTGAAATCGCGAAGGTCGTGAAGGCGCAGGTCGATCAGGCCCTGTTCGCGCGCCTTGCCGATCAGCGAGACGTCGAGCGGAGAGAGGTACTCCGGGAAGATGGTGACGACATCCAGCCTCATGACCACACCCTCACAGCTGGTCCAGATCCAACAGACCGGTGGGCGGGTCGAGCACGACGCGGCCACCATCGATGTCCACTTCCGGAACGATGGCCGTCACGAACGGGACAAGGGCCTCCCGTCCGTCGGTCAGCCGCAGGACCAACAAGTCCTGGGCCCCGCCGGTCCGAAGGGCGATCACCTCTCCGACTTCGTCGCCGCCGACGGTCACGGCTTTGAGCCCGACGAGATCCCTTTCGTACCACGTGTCTTCGTCGTCATCATCGCCGAGGACGACATCGAGCAGCTTGATACCCCGCAGCTCTTCGGCCCCTGTCCGGTCGTCAGTGTCCTCGAAGCTGAGCAGCAGGACGCCGTTATGGTCGCGGGCTGTGCGCACTACGAGAGGACCGGCAAAGTCGGGCTCGGTCACGAAGGCCGCACCGGGCACGAAGCGCCCGTCCGAGGAGTCGGTCAGCACCTGCACGGTGACCTCACCGCGCAGCCCGTGTGCCTTTCCGATGCGAGCGACGACAACCTGCATGAGCCGGTCCTTACCAGTGGTGACGCGCGGGCGATGGGGGCAAGACCAAGGGGTATGCCGGAAGGTGACTCTCCGGCATACCCCTTGTCAGGCGTGCTCAGCGGGCCGTTGCCCCCTGAAACTGCGAAGCCTTATCTCTGACGATCCGTGTCTACGATGTCGACCCGCACCGGCTGGCCACCCGCCAGGGCAGCCATCACGGTGCGAAGGGCGCTGGCCGTGCGACCGGAACGACCGATGACGCGGCCGAGGTCGTCGGGATGGACCCGGACCTCGAGCACGTCGCCGCGGCCCAGCTCCTTGCGGCGGACAGCGACATCCTCGTCATGGTCGACGATGCCCTTGACGAGGTGCTCCAGAGCATCCTCAAGCACGATCAGGCCTCAGCCTTGGCCGCGTCGGATGCTTCGGCGACAGGCGCGTCGACAACCTCGGGCTCAGCCTTGTCAGCCTTGGGCTCGGCCTTCTCAGCCTTCTCGACCTTGGGCTCAGCCTTCTCGGCCTTGGGCTCAGCCTTCTCAGTCTTCTCGGCCTTGGGCTCAGCCTTCTCAGCCTTGTCAGCCTTCGGCTCACCCTTCTCAGCCTTCTCAACCTTGGGCTCGGCCTTCTCAACCTTCTCAACCTTGTCGGCCTTGGCCTTCCTGGCCGTGGTGGCGCCAGCCTTGGGCTCTGACATCGCAGCCTTGGCGGCCACATCGAACAGTGCCTTCTTGTCGGCCTTCGGCTCAGCGACGCGCAGAGTGCCCTCGGTGCCCGGAAGGCCCTTGTGCTTCTGCCAGTCACCCGTGATCTTCAGCAGAACCGCAACCTGCTCGGTCGGCTGTGCGCCGACACCGAGCCAGTACAGCGCACGCTCCGAGTTGATCTCGATGACCGAGGGCTCGTGGGTGGGGTGGTACTTGCCGATCTCCTCGATGGCCCGGCCATCGCGCTTGGTGCGCGAGTCCATGACGACAACGCGGTAGAACGGTGCATGGATCTTGCCCATGCGCTTCAAACGAATCTTGACGGCCACGGTTGTGGTGTCTCCTGTTTCTTGTATGGGGTGAGTGAGCACGGAATCCGCGTGGGGACACGGCGCGTGACGCTCGGATGGACACGTCCGAAGCGAAGAGAGGGGCCGCAGACAGACGAGTACGCGCGCCATTCTGCCAGATGCGGCGGGATCCTCCGAACCCAGGCGGCCGGACCAGGTTCGACTGGCCCTCTGAACCGCCCGCCATCCGCATTCTCGCAGCCAGTAAAGTTCTGAGTTGTCGGCAGCTGCCGGCCGGACCGGAACGTCGAGACGTCTGGGGGCCCATGCTTTACCTCGTCACCAGAGCCGTTGTGGCTCCGGTTGCTCGTCTGATCTACCGGCCCGTCATCGAGGGCCGCGAGCACATCCCGCGCAGCGGACCGCTGCTTCTGGCCAGCAACCATCTTTCGTTCAGCGACAGCTTCGTCATCCCGCTGGTCGCCCCGCGCCGCGTGATGTTCCTTGCCAAGTCCGACTACTTCACGGGGAAGGGCCTCCGCGGCCTGTTCACTCGGTGGATTTTCAGCGCCACGGGTGCCGTCCCCGTCCGGCGCGGAACCCACGGGGCCGCGCAGGAGGCGCTCGACGCAGGGCTGGAGATCCTCAACGCCGGGCATGCGTTCGCGATCTATCCCGAGGGGACGCGTTCGCGCGATGGTCGGCTGTACCGCGGTCGTACCGGCGTGGCCTGGCTGGCGTTGACCGCCGGATGTCCGGTCGTGCCGGTGGCGCTCTCCGGCACCCAGGACCTTCAGCCGGTGGGCTCACGGCTCCCACGGATCCGCAAGGTCACCGTCCGGTTCGGACAGCCGATGGACTTCACCTACTTGAAGGACACCAAGCCCGGCCCTGCCCGACGTGAGGCCACCGATGCGATCATGGCGGCCATTCAAGAGCTGTCAGGTCAGGAGTTCGTTCCGCGCTACAACCACCCACCACGCCACTAGGTGCGCCACTTGACCGGGCCAGCCTCGGCGTGAAGAACGGCCGGCTCAGGCAATGACCCTGCCTCGCAGGACAATCTGGTCCGGTGCCGCGAGAACCCCGATGTCGGCACGTGGATCTGACTGGTAGACAACGAGATCGGCGCTTGCACCCTCGACCAGACCAGGTCTGCCCAGCCACACGCGGGCACCCCAGCTGGCCGACATAAGCGCCTCGACGTTGGACAGGCCCGCGTTGACCAGCTCGGCGGCCTCTCGGGCCACCAGACCGTGGGGCAGGGAGCCACCGGCGTCGGTGCCCAGATAAATGGGTACGCCGGCGTCATGTGCTGCGGCGACGGTCTCATAGCGACGCGCATGCAGGTCACGCATGTGAGCGGCGTAGGCGGGGTACTTGCCCTCAGCGCCAGCCGCGATCGACGGGAAGGTGTCGATGTTCACGAGCGTCGGAACGATGGCAATCCCCTGTGCGGCAAAGGAGTCGATGGTGTCACCCGCCAGCCCGGTGGCGTGCTCGATGCAGTCGACGCCGGCAGCTGCCAGATCGCGCAGCGACTCCTCGCCGAAGCAGTGGGCGGTCACTCGTGCGCCCTCATCGTGCGCTGCAGAGATCGCCGTGGCCAGCGCCTCCCGTGGCCAACAGGGGCTGAGGTCACCGGTTTCCCTGTCGATCCAGTCGCCGACCAGCTTGACCCAGCCGTCACCGCGACGCGCCTCCCGGTGCACGTACTGGACCAGGTCCTCGGGCTCGATCTCGTGGGCATAGTTGCGGATGTAGCGATGCGTCCGGGCGATGTGCCGGCCAGCTCGCACGATGCGCGGCAGATCCTCGCGGTCGTCGATCCAGCGCGTATCCGCCGGAGAGCCGGCGTCGCGCAACAACAAGGTGCCTCCGTCCCGCTCGGCGATGGCCTGCTTCTCGCTCGTCGCGTCATCCACTGCGCCATGAGCGTCGAGCCCCACGTGGGCGTGCGCGTCGACCAGACCGGGCAGAACCCAGCCCCGGACGGTCTGGACGTCAGCGCCTGCCGACGGAGCGGCATACGTAACCCTCCCCCCGACGACCCAGAGCTCATCGCGGACCTCCTCAGGCCCGACCAGCACGCTTCCCTTGATGTGCAGCACCGGCGCAGTCATGTCGCGACACTACCGAGTACGGCGGACGTGTGCCGTGTGGCGCCCAGCCAGAGCGCAAAGGTCATCGATACTCCGGGTTGGGCTGCACGAAGCCGAACCGCTCCCCCTTGTCCCACTCGCTTCGCTGGTTGCCGTGTGCCGGGATGCCGCCAGCCCGCTGAATCATCCGCGCCAGGTGCATCAGGTTCCACGTCATGAACGTCGTGTTCCGGTTGGTGAAGTCGTTCTCGGGCCCACCGGAGCCCTCGTCGAGGTAGGACGGGCCCGGCCCGATGTCCCCGATCCAGCCGGCGTCGGCCTGCGGCGGGATCACGTACCCAAGGTGCTGGAGGCTGTAGAGGATGTCCATGGCGCAGTGCTTGACACCGTCCTCGTTGCCGGTGATCAGGGCGCCGCCGACCCTGCCGTAGAACGCGTACTGACCCTGCTCGTTGAGCTGACCCGACTGCGCATAGAGCCGCTCAATGATCTGCTTGGTCTTGCTGGAGTTGTCGCCCAGCCAGATCGGACCCGCGATGACCAGGATGTTGGCCGCCTTGACCCGCTCCCAGATGACTGGCCACTCGTCGGTGGCCCACCCGTGCTCGGTCATGTCCGGATAGACGCCGAAGGCGATGTCATGGTCGACCGCGCGGAGCACCTCGACCTCGACACCGTGTCTGCGCATGAGTGAGGCGCTCACCTCGATGAGGCCCTCAGTGTTGGAGACCTCCGGCGAGCGCTTGAGCGTGCCGTTGAGGAACATCGCCTTGAGCCCGGTGAAGTCCAAGTCCTGCTCTGTGTCAGCCATGGGTCGACGCTACCTAAAGGCGCAGCTCGGCGAAACCGTCAAAAGGGCTACCAGCTGCTGACGAAACCGGGTGGACTTCGAGGGGGCCTGCCCCCTACCGTCGCGTCATGACGGCATCACCGACGGAAGACCTCGAGGCGAACCTGGTCGAGCGCTGCGCGCAGCTCGTTCGCGGCCGCAAGGTCATTCTGGTCGGCGGCCTGCTTGCCGGGGCGCCTCGACGGGTGCGGCAGCTGCGCGGCTGGGGTGCCGAGGCGGTACTGGTGGTCGCTGACGGCGTCGGCACCGGTGAGCTGCCCGGACCGGACGAGGCGAGCATGGTCGTCATCGAGGGTCCCCAGCGGGCGAACCTGAGCGAGGAGGTAGCCGGCTGGATCTCTTTGGCCGCCGACCCGCCCGCCGAGGCACGCGCGGCAGCCGACGCATTCGACCCCGACGGTGTGCCGGCCTTTGCTTTTTGAGCCCGTTCGCCACCGTCGAGACCTATCTTGGTCGCGAGTCGCTCGGCGGCCGGCCCCAGTCGTTCCTGGCGCTGGAGGACAAGAGCCTGGGCGACGCTCTATGGGATGCCGTCGGGGTGCAGCGCTCGCCAGCCCACGTGGTCGACGCGGAACCGGATCGCGTACTCACCGCGGCGCGCGACCTCGACACCGGCCGCGGCACCGTGTGGTCAGCCGACGCCTCCCAAGGCATGAACGGCGGCGGTGACCGGGTCCGCTGGGTCGTCACCGATGAGGATGCGCGGACTGCTCTCATGACGCTGCTGCCGGTCTCGGCGCGGATCCGGGTGCAGCCGTTCCTCGAGGGCGTGCCGTGCAGCATCCACGGGTTCGTCTTGCCCGACGGGGTGGCCGTCTTCCGCCCGGTGGAGCAGGTGGTGCTGCGTTCCACGTCACCGAGGCGTTTCCTGTACTCCGGCCTCTCAACCTGCTGGGACCCCTCAGCCCGTGATCGCCACGAGATGCGTGAGGTCGCCGGGCGGGTCGGTCGCCACCTGCAGACTGAGCATGGCTACCGCGGCGGTTTTTCGGTCGACGGAGTCCTGACCGCCGACGGGTTCCTGCCGACCGAGATCAACACTCGCTTCGCGGGCGGGCTGTCGACCATCGGCAAGAGCGTTCCCGAGCTTCCGCTCAATCTGCTCCAGATGGCCACAGTCCGCGGCATCGACATGGGCATCGGTGCCGGAGAGCTCGAGGATCTCCTCGTACCCGCTGCGGACGCTCAACGGTTCGGGTCGGCATACCACGTGATCAATGCGCCCGGACCTGCTGAGACCAAGCGCGTCGATGTCACGGGCGGACCGGATGGCCTGCGCGTCGCTGAGTACGGCGACTTCGTGATCGGCACGATCGAACGTGGGTCGGCCAATCTTGGCAGCCTGATCCGATTCATCCCCGCCGAGATGACTCCCGGAATGCGTCTGGCTCCGTATGCCGTCACGATGTTCGCGCTGGCCGACCGACTGTGGGGCACCGGCATCGGGCCAGTGGAAGCCGTCCCCGACGTCCGCTAGACCCCCGGACACCGACCGCGGGCTACTTGAGGAACTGCTCGAAACCCTTGGGCAGCTCGATGTTGGTGGGATCCTCAGCCCCAGCCGGCGCGACGGGATCCTGCCCGGCCGGCATACCGAAGGCGCTGTTGACCGCAGCCACACGGGCCCCTGAGGCCTTGTCCGCCGAAGCCTTCTCCTCCTGGGCGCGCTTGGCCGGGTTGCCGCTCTTACCCTTCTTGCGTTGCTGGCCCTTGGCGCCCTTCTTTGCCCCTGCCATGCCGGGGATTGCCGGCATCCCGGGCATGCCACCGCCGCCGCCCCGACGCAGCGAACGCATCATCTTCTGCGCCTGGCCGAAACGCTCGAGCAGCCCGTTCACCTCGGACACCGACACACCCGACCCTCGGGCGACCCGCGCCCGACGTGAGCCGTTGATCTGTTTGGGGTGGGTGCGCTCGAAGGGCGTCATGGAACGCACCATGGCCTCGACCCGGTCGAACTCGCTCTCGTCGAGGGAGTCGAGCTGGGCGCGCATCTCACCCATGCCGGGCATCATCTTGAGCATCGCCTTCAGGGAGCCCATCTTCTTGATGGCCGCCATCTGGCTCAGGAAGTCGTCGAACGTGAAGTCCTCGTCCTCCATGAACTTGCGGGTCATCTCGGCTGCCTGATCGCGGTCGAACGCCTTCTCGGCCTGCTCGATCAGGGTCAGCACGTCACCCATGTCCAGGATGCGTGAAGCCATCCGGTCAGGGTGGAACACCTCAAGGTCGCCGACCTTCTCGCCGGTGGAGGCGAACATGATCGGTCGCCCGGTGACCTTGGCCACTGACAGCGCCGCGCCACCGCGGGCATCGCCGTCGAGCTTGGTCAGAACCACGCCGGTGAAGTCCACGCCCTTCTGGAAGGCCAGTGCGGTTTCGACCGCGGCTTGGCCGATCATGGCGTCGATGACGAACAGCACCTCGTCGGGCGAGATCGCAGCCCGGATGTCGGCTGCCTGTTGCATCAGGTTCTCGTCGATCGCCAGCCGGCCGGCGGTGTCGACGATGACCACATCGTGCTGCTTGGAGCGAGCCTCGACCACACCTTGGCGCGAGACCGTGACCGGATCGCCGAATGACCTTGTGCCATCGCCGGACTCGGCCCCCGCGTCATAGCCCGCGACGTTGCCGCGCTCGGGTGCGAAGACCGGCACACCGGCTCGCTCGCCAACGACCTGCAGCTGGGTGACGGCGTTGGGTCGCTGAAGGTCAGCTGCGACGAGGATCGGTGTGTGTCCCTGGTCCTTGAGCCACTTGGCGAGCTTGCCGGCCAGGGTGGTCTTGCCGGAGCCCTGCAGTCCCGCGAGCATGATGACGGTCGGCGGGTTCTTGGCGAACTCGATCCGACGGGTCTGCCCGCCCAGGATCGTCACGAGCTCTTCGTTGACGATCTTGACGATCTGCTGAGCCGGGTTCAGGGAACCTATGACTTCGGCGCCCAGTGCACGCTCCCGAACAGCACCGGTGAACTCGCGCACGACATGCAGCGCGACGTCGGCGTCGAGCAGCGCAACGCGGATGTCGCGGATGGTGGCGTTGACGTCCGATTCGGACAGGCGGCCCTTGCCGCGCAGGTTCTTGAAGGTGGCGGTCAGACGGTCAGACAGGCTTGTGAACACCACGCAAGGTTATCTGTCCGTCGGTGGCACTTCGTCGCACGCGTCCATCAGCATGGATATCGTCTGGGCGACCCGGGCAGGTGGCAGGGTCCGGCCCCCGAACTCGCTGACATAGAACGTGTCGAGGGTCTGACCCGCATACGTGGCGATGTGAGCACTGTGCACGGTCAGACCCGCGCGCGCGAACGTCATACCGATCTCGTGCAGGAGTCCTGGGCGGTCGTGGGCCCGGATCTCGAACACGGTCGAGTCCTGAGAAGCGTGGGGCACGACCATGGCTCGGCTCTGCGACCTGGAGCCGCCGTCGGCCAGCCCTGCCGCGACCGACCCGGCTGTGACCGAGCGACGGCGCGCCAATGCCTGCAAAGGCTCGCGGTCACCCTGGCCGAGGCGCAGGAGCCCCCTGGCGATGGCTGCAGCGTCGGGGGCGTCCCCGCCTGGCGAGTCGACCTGCCACTGGTTTGCCGCAATGCCCTCCTGGGTGCGTACGCGCGCAGTCCGGACGACCAGGCCGTATCCCGCAAGCAGTCCTGCGGTGTCGGCGAACAGGCCCAGCCGGTCGCGGTCGAAGACGTCGATGCGGTAGGCCCCTCCGCTGGGATGAACCACGACGTGCGGCTCCCCCGTCACGACCGCGGCAACGATCTGTGGCGGCAGCAGATCGTGGTCCTCATCCTCCGGGGCGATCGGCGCAACCGCATCGCCCAAAGCCGTGCGTGCGCCGTCTACGAGCTGCTGGAGCAGCTTTGCCCGCCAGTCCGTCCATGCTGCCGCGCCCACCGCACAGGCGTCCGCCTCGGTCAGGGCGCGAAGCAGCTCCAGCACGTCACGACGGCCGCCAACCGCCTGCGAGACGGCTGAGATGGTCTGTCCGTCCTTCGGGTCGCGTCGGGTGGCCAGGTCGATGAGGGTCAGGTGTTCGCGGGTGAGCAGCTCGACAACCTTGACGTCGGAGTCGTCCAGGCCCAGCCTTCGAACGGCCGTAGCCGCAAGCGGCGCGCCGACTATGGAGTGGTCGTGCGCTCCGGCGATCTTGCCTATGTCATGCATCAACGCCGCCAGCAGCAGCAGGTCGGGGCGCTCAACGTCGCGCAGAAGACCGGTGGCGTGAACGACGGTCTCGATCAGGTGCCGATCGACCGTGTGCCGATGAACGGGGTTGCGCTGTGGTCGACTTCGCACCGCCACCCACTCGGGGAACCAGTCGTCGACAAGGCCGGCAAGATCCAGCCCCTCCCACACCGGGATCAGACCGGGGCCTGCTGCGAGAAGGTCGACGAGCAGTGACCTGGCCAATGGACTCCACGGCGCGGCTATGGCAGGCGAGTGCGCAGCCAGGTTGGCCAGGGTCGCGGGGGCAAGGGGCAGTCCCCGGCGGGCCGCTGCGACGGCTGCTCGAAGGACCAGGAGCGGGTCGCGGGAAGAGTCGAGGTGGGCGCCGAGCACGACCTCCCCGTCGTGTTCGAACAGTCCAAAACCCAATGGTTTCAACACCGGTCGTCTGGGACCGACCCGCAAGGTGCGGGCGCGCTGGGACTGTGCCGCACGGCGGACCGTCCCGTCGATGGCGTAGCTGACGGTGCGCGCTGCGGTGCCCACCACTGCCAACATGGAGTCGGCGTCAGGATGGCCGAGGAGCGCAGCGACCGCGTCATGGTCCTCGAGACCGAGGCGATCACGACCACGACCCGTCACCACATGCAATGCATCTCGCGTGTCCAGCAACGTGCGGTAGGCCTCGTCGACCTGTCCGTGCGGGCGGTCGGCCAGCCACGCTGCCGTCAGCGCCCGGAGAACGGCCATGTCGCGCAGGCCCCCACGGGCTTCCTTCAGGTCGGGCTCGATGGTCTGCGCCAGGTCTCCGTGTCGGCGGTGGCGTTCCTCGAGCGACTCGACCAGCCGGGGTAACCGACGACGGGCGTTGGCGCGCCAGTCGTGAGCAACAGTCGAACGTGCCGCAGCGACCACCTGCTCGTCGCCGGCCACCAGCTCGAGATCTAACAGTGCGACCGCAGCCGACAGGTCCGCGGCGGCGACGGTCCTGCACTGACCGACGGTCCGGACACTGTGGTCGAGCTTCGCCCCACAGTCCCAGATCGGGTACCAGATGCGGTCGGCCAGGGAGGTGACCTCCTTGCCCGACAGCGACCGTCCGTCGTGCAGCAGCACCAGGTCGAAGTCGCTGAGCGGTCCTGCGTCACCGCGCGACAGGCTGCCGACGCTTGCCAGAGCGACCCCCTGCGAGGAAGCCCCAAAGGTTGCCGCGCTCCAGACCTCACGGATCCAGCTGAGGCTCACGTCCGCGATCGCGGCGCGGCGCGCCTCGCCGGCACCCGCGGCGGTGAATCCACGGGTGTCGGCGAGGTTCAAGCGTCGCTGGTTGAGGTCCGCGGTTGGGGTCACTTTGGTCTCAACCATCACATTCCACCTTTGCCAGATGCCGTTTCCTACAACGCGTCCGAACCGTGTTCGCCGGTGCGGACCCGAGCCACGTCCTCGACAGGAACGGTCCAGATCTTGCCGTCGCCGATCCGTCCGGTCTGGGCGGCCTTGAGGATGACCATCACCACATCCGGGGCGTCGACGTCGTCCACGACCACCTCGACCCGCAGCTTTGGGACGAAGTCGACGGTGTACTCCGCGCCCCTGTAGACCTCGCTGTGGCCGCGCTGGCGCCCATACCCGCTCGCCTCGCTCACCGTCATGCCGGCAATGCCGTAGGCCTCCAGGGCCTGTTTGACCTCATCGAGCTTGAAGGGCTTGATGATCGCGGTGACCAGTCTCATGATGACGCTCCCTGCCGGTTGGACGAGGCCGCCATGGGGGCCGACTCAGTGGTGCGTGACCCGAACTGGGCGGCTCCTGCGTGCGTAAGACCGCTGCCGCCGACTGAACCGAGATCGTAGGACGACTCAGCATGCTCCTCAAGGTCGATGCCCTGCACCTCGGCATCACGCTCGATGCGGAAGCCCAGAGTCTTGTGCAGCGCCAGCCCGATCAGGCCGGTGACCACGAAGGAGTAGAGCAACACCGCACCAGCGCCGACCACCTGACGCCACAGCTGGTCCACGCCACCGCCGTAGAAAAGACCGTCCACGGCCGCGGGCGCGGATGCTGACGCGAAGAACCCGATGGCGATCGTGCCCACGAGCCCGCCGACGAGGTGGACGCCGACGACGTCGAGGCTGTCGTCGTAGCCGAAGCGGAACTTCAGCCCGACCGCGAGTGCACAGAGGACACCGGCGAGCGCGCCAATGGCAACGGCACCCACGGGGGTCACTGCCGAACATGCCGGCGTGATGGCGACCAGGCCAGCCACGATGCCCGATGCGGCACCCAGCGAGGTCCCGTGACCGTTACGGATCCGCTCCGTGGCCAGCCACCCGATGCACGCCGCACCAGTGGCAGCCATGGTGTTGACCCAGGTCACCGCCGCGGTGTTGTTGGCGCCTAATGCCGAGCCGGCGTTGAAGCCGAACCAGCCGAACCACAGGATTGCGGCGCCGAGCATCACGAGAGTCATGTTGTGCGGTCGCATCGGGTCCTTGGCGAAGCCGATCCGCTTGCCGAGGATGAGTGCCAGGACCAGGCCGGCGGCGCCGGCGTTGATATGGACCGCCGTTCCACCGGCGAAGTCGATCGTCTTGAGCGAGTTGGCGATCCAGCCACCCTTCTCGGCCGCGAAGCCGTCGAAGGCAAAGACCCAGTGCGCCACCGGGAAGTAGACGATCGTCGCCCACACGACGGTGAACGCAAGCCAGGTCGAGTACTTCGCGCGGTCGGCGATCGCTCCGCTGATCAGGGCCACCGTGATGATGGCGAAGACTGCCTGGAACGCCACGAATGCCATGGTCGGGATGGTCCCGACCACCGATTTTGCGCTGAGGAGGTCGCTCAGGCCGAAGTGCTGGAACGGGTTCCCTATGAGCCCGTGCCAGGTCTGGCCAAACGCCTCGCTGTAGCCCCAGAGAACCCAGGCGACGCTGATCGTCGCCATGGCCCCGAAGCTCATCATCATCATGTTCAGAACGCTTTTGGCCCTGACCATGCCGCCATAGAAGAGGGCTACCCCCGGCGTCATCAGCAGCACCAGAGCGGCACTGACGAGGACCCAGGCGGTGTCGCCGCTGTTGATTTCCATGGGAAGACGATGCCCGGCGGCGGTTTCGAAACGTGCCGTCGTTTGTTACATCCTTGTAAGAAATGCCCCGTCCGGGTAAGCGTCAGGTAACTCGATGCTCGCCCTGGTCAAGGACATCGACCGTTCACGGGCAGCGGAACCTCCATGACGCCCGGCATAATTGGCGACATGACGTTAATCACCGCTCGGCTGGTCGAGGCCGCCCGCCCGTTGCACGACCGGCTGCGCCGCAGTATCGCCGTCGCCCTGCGCGACCGCGTGGCCGGCAAGGACAACGCCGAGAAGGCGGCGCTCATCTGGGACAAACCGGGCGAGCGCTGGTTCGTCGAGTCCGACCCGATCTGGCGGGTGCACGCCGACGCCTCGATGTTCATCGCCGGAATCCGTGCCCTGCTGCTCCAGTCGCTGCATCCCCTCGCCATGGCGGGCGTCGCCGGACACTCGGGCTACAAGGGCGACCCCTGGGGGCGGCTGCAGCGCACGAGCACGTTCCTAGCGACCACGACGTTCGGCACCATCGAGGACGCCGAGGCCCTCATCGCGAAGGTTCGCGGTATCCACGAAGGTGTTCGAGGCAAGGCACCTGACGGGCGGTCCTACGCCGCCAGTGACCCGCATCTGCTGAAGTGGGTGCACATCGCCGAGGCCGATAGCTTCCTGCGGACCCACCAGCGGTATGCCGGCACTCCCCTCACACCTGCCGAGGCGGACACCTATGTCGCTCAGTCGTGTGTCGTAGCAACAAGACTCGGCGTCATCGACCCGCCGACAACTGTTGCCGGGCTCAACGCTGCGATCGACTCCTACCGAACCGAGCTTCAGGGCACCGACGCGGCACGGGACGCTGCGCGGTTCCTGCTCCTGCGCCCGCCGCTGCCCTGGAGCGCACGACCCGGCTACAGCGCAATGGCCGGTGCCGCCGTCTCGCTCCTTCCGCAATGGGCCCGACAGCCCCTCCGTCTCCCGTACCTGCCACTGGCCGAGCGGGCGATCGCCATCCCTGTCGGTGGCGCCGCGACCAGCGTGATCCGCTGGGCGCTCAAGCACCCCCACGAGCCGCGTCCCTGAGCATGGAGAAGCGCTTCCGCGCTTCGATCAGGAGATCAGGCTCAGATCAGGAGATCAAGGCGTCGACGAAGGCCTCGGGGTCGAAGGGTGCGAGGTCGTCCGGACCCTCGCCAAGACCGACCAGCTTGACCGGGACACCGAGCTTGCGCTGAACGGCCACGACGATGCCCCCCTTGGCGGTGCCGTCGAGCTTGGTCAGAACAATGCCGGTGACGTTGACGACCTCGGCGAAGACCTCGGCCTGGCGCAGACCGTTCTGTCCGGTCGTCGCGTCCAGCACCAGCAGGATCTCGTCGATGGGACTCTGCTTCTCCACGACCCGCTTGACCTTGGCGAGCTCATCCATCAGTCCGACCTTGTTGTGCAGCCGGCCCGCGGTGTCGATGACGACCACGTCGGCCTCCAGCTCGACCGCCGCCTTGACCGCGTCGAAAGCCACGGCGGCAGGATCTGCGCCCTCCCTCTCGGATCGGATCGTGGGCACGCCCACGCGCTCTCCCCAGGTCTGCAGCTGGTCGGCTGCGGCCGCACGGAAGGTGTCGGCGGCACCCAGCACGACGTCCTTGTCCTCGGCCACCAGGACGCGCGCCAGCTTGCCGACCGTCGTGGTTTTGCCCGTCCCGTTGACTCCGACCACCATCACCACCGCGGGTCGGCCATCGACCCGCGAGGAGGCAATCGAACGATCCATCGAGGGGTCCACCAGCAGGAGCAGATCCTCACGCAGCCATCCTCGGACGGTCTCCTCATCACGAGCCCCCTCGACCTTGACCCGGGTGCGCAACGAGTCGACCAGCTCCATGGTCGCCTCGACACCCAGGTCGGAGCCGAGGAGGGTGTCCTCGACGTCCTCCCATGACTGCTCGTCCAGTCCCCCGCTGGACAACAGGGACAGGAGGCCCTTGCCGAATGCGGTGTTGGAGCGGGCCAGCCGGGCGCGAAGGCGTTGCAGGCGACCGACAGCCGACTCGGGGTGCTCGATCGATGGTGCCGGAGCAGTCGTCTGCGGATCACTGGGCTCGAGGGTGTCGACGCTTGTGCCGCCGGTGGGACCGGCCAGGGACTCCCCCGCGTCGGATCCCGAGTCGAGCTGTGGGCCGGCGCCACTGCCAGCCCGGGTCGAGGGCGTCTGCCCTGGGAAGCGTTTGGTCCCGGTGTGGCCACGGCTGCGGACCAGCCCGACCAGCAGGACGATCCCTGCAAGAGCAATGACTGCCGCAACGGCAAAGATTTCCTGGAGTTGGGTCACAGTTGGCGATTCTCCCAGACAGCGACCAGACCCCACACGTCGCCGCCACCGGTCAGCCGCAATGTATGCACGTTTGAGCATCACGCACCACGGTCGCCCCCTGAGGGCATAGTCCTACAGCGCCGGGCGGCGCCGCCGGCTCAAGTCTCGAGCGGCCAGAAGATCTGCGTGCGCCAGGTCGAGGGATCAGGTTCGGCACTCGGGTCCGACAGGTAGACCTCCCACATGTGACCGGCAGGGTTGAGGCCGCTGCAGCCGCCACCGCCTCGAGGGCCCGGCCGAAGAAGGGCGGCAGGTCTTTCGCTGCCATGGCGGCGCGCACCACTGCCGCAGGACGCGGAAGCATCTCGATGAGTTCAAATTCAGACATCGGGTGTTCCTTCCCACAAGAGAAAAGGGCTCAGCCGGTCAGCCTGACCGCAGCCCGAGCATGCGCCCCGCAGAGGGCTTCAAGACAGGGGCGAACGTCCCGCCATGCGGCCAGTCGAGCGCAAGGAGAAAGCCCCGGCTGTGCTCCTCGAGAACACCGAGACCCCACCTTCATCGACGTTTGGGCAACACGGGCGCACCGGTGCCGCCTTTGAGCTCGCGAGACCGGCGACATCAACAGCACTGGCATCCTCAGCGAGCGGGGTGATGAGCTCGACCGAGCCGGACGACCACCTCGGTAATGGCGTGCGTGTCACAGAGCAGCGATGCCCACACGGGAATCGAGGAACGCTCGAATGGTGCCGAACCTGGTGAAACGGCCGCTGGTTCAGTCGCTCTTGGTGGTGGTGACATCGGCGACCTTGTCACGCGCGGCGCCCAACGCCTCGCCGGTCTTCTCAATCGCCGTCTCGACGGCCGACTCGGTCTTTTCACGAACCAGGGCGACGACATCTTCGCCCCTGGGCGTGAACAGGTCTCGTCCCTGGCGTCGTGCGGGAATGGCAACCAGACCCACCACCGCGACGGCGAGCACGATAGAAACGAGCATTCCGAATACCAGGACCACCATGTGCCCAGCCTGCGCCATGACCTCACGAATCGCTAGCGGGCACTCCCGTCAATGTGACATGGATCACACTCTGCGCCCATCCGGGTCGGCTCGCAGGTGCCGTTCCTGATGGCATTCCACCGATCTCAGATGCTTCTGACGTCCCGGACCTCAGGCGCTCTGGACGTCCCGGATCCGCTGCGAGACGACCGTGGTCACCCCGTCACCACGCATCGTGACGCCATACAGCGCATCGGCGATCTCCATCGTGCGCTTCTGGTGGGTGATGACGATGAGCTGGCTCGAGTCACGCAGCTCCTCGAACAGCGTCAGTAACCGGCCCAGGTTGGCATCGTCCAGTGCCGCCTCGACCTCGTCCATGATGTAGAACGGGCTGGGCCGTGCCTTGAAGATCGCGACCAGCAGTGCCACGGCCACCAGCGAGCGCTCGCCGCCGGAGAGCAGGGAGAGCCGCTTGATCCGCTTGCCTGGGGGCCGAGCCTCGACCTCGATACCGGTGGTCAGCATGTTGTCGGGGTCGGTAAGGATCAGCCGGCCCTCGCCTCCGGGGAACAGCCTGCTGAAGACGCCTTCGAACTGGGCCGCAGTGTCGTAGAACGCCTCCGTGAAGACCTTCTCGACGCGCTCGTCGACCTCGCGAACGATCTCCATGAGGTCGCGTTTGGAGTTCTTGAGGTCCTCGAGCTGCTCGGTCAGAAACTTGTGGCGCTCCTCGAGCGCGGCATACTCCTCCAGGGCAAGGGGGTTGACCCTGCCGAGGGCAGAGAGCTTGCGCTCAGCTGAGCGCAGCCGCTTGGCCTGGACCTCGCGGACGTAGGGACGGCCCGCCGGCGCTTCGTCGGCGGCAGAGTCCTCGGCGTCACCCTCCTGGGAGTCATCGTCGTCGGAGTCGGCAGAGGCCCGATCGGGGTCGGCGATCACCGGGACCATCTGATGCGGGCCGAACTCATCAACCAGCACCTGGGGGTCGATGCCCAGCTCCTCGATCGCCTTGACCCGCAGCGTCTCGATGCGAAGCCACTGTTGCGCGCGGGCCACCTCGTCGCGATGGACCGAGTCGGTCAGGTCGCGCAGGTCGTCGCCAAGCGCCCCGATCTCGCGTCGGACAAGGGTCAGCGCGGTATCACGCTCGGTACGGCCGTGCTCGGCGCCGGCCCGCTCGGAGGTCGCCTGTTCTAGTGCGCGAGTCACAACCTGCACCGCGTATGCCGCGCCACGACCGACCGCGACCGCGACGGCAGCCTCGCGCTTGCGACGTTCTCTGCGGGCTGCGGCCCGCTCACGTGCCGCGAGCTCCGAGCGAGCAGCCTCCTCCAGCGACTCAGCACGGCCCTTCATGGCACGGGCGCGTTCCTCGCGGGTGCGCAGGCTCAGGCGTAGCTCGGTCTCGGCGGCGCGGGCCTCGATGGCACCGCGTTCGAGATGGTCGCGATCGTCACCCGAGGGCTCTTCTTCGCCCGGTTCGGCACTCGCGTCCTCCAGCCGCTCACACAGCGCGAGGTACTCGACGCGGTCGGCGTCCAACGCGGACTCTGCCGCAGCGATAGCCCGCTCAATGCGCTCGGACTCACCACGCCCCGCACGAACCGTGCTTCCAAGCTGTCCCAGCCGCTCGGCGACCGCAGCCATCCTGGCGTCGGACTCGTGGAGGCGCTCGAGTGCGGCCTCCACAGCGTCGTTGGCAGTCGCCACCCGCTGCGTGGCAGTCGCCAAAGCGAACTTGGCCTTCTCTCCTCGCCGCACCGCATCCTGGATCTTGTCCTGCGTCTCGTCGACGGCCGCCTGGATCTCTATCAGGCTGGGGGCTGAGGCACTGCCCCCGCGCACGAAACCTGGTGCGTAGACATCGCCGTCAGGGGTGACCGCCGTGATGCCCTCACCCCTGTTGACCAGAACTAACGCCGTGGTCGAATCCTCAACGAGGGCAACGCGTTCCAGTAGCTGGTCGATCGCCGGCCTCACGCTGGCGGGGCAGGTGACCACGTCTCGAGCCCAGACGGTGGCACCGCTCAGCGTGGGCCAGCTGGAGACCTCAGTGGCAGTTGCGGTGGCGCCCACCAGCAGACCTGCCCGACCGGCGTCATGCTCGCGCAACGTCGCCACAGCGCGTCGCGCAGACTGCACGGAGTCGACGGCCACGGCATCGGCGGCCCAGCCGAGCGCGGCAGCCACGCCGGCCTCGTGTCCGGCCCTCACCTGCAGCAGGGAGGCGACCGACCCTGCCAACCCGTGCCGCGCGTCTCCTGCGGCAAGAAGCGCGGCGGCGCCGTCCTTGCGTCGGAGGTTGAGCTCGAGCGCCTCGAGCCGGGCAACGGAGTTGGAGCGATCACGGTCGGCACCACGCTCTGCCTCACGCCACTGCGACACCTCTGACTCGGCCAGATCCAACGCGGCCGCAGCCTTCTCATAGGCGGCGTCCAGACCTTCTTCGCCCTCTTCCTCCACCGCAACTGAGGCTTCCAGCCCGGCGAACTCAGTCTCGGCCTGCCCTGCTCGCACCCTGCTCTGCTCGACGGACTGCTGCAGCCGGCCGATCTCAGCCTCAGCGGCCTCGATCCGGCTGGCCCGCGCGCCCACCTGGCCGGCCAGTTTTGCCAGACCCTCACGGCGATCTGCGGCAGCACGAAGGAGACGGGTAAGGCGAGCGGTCTCCGCGGCAAACGACACCTCGATCTCGGTGCGGCGGGCGACAGCGGAGTCGAGCGCATCCTTGGCCTGCACCGTCTCGGCTATCAGCGCCTCTTCCTGAAGGCGGAGGGATGCGGCCTGAGCACGCAGCTGTTCGGGATCGCGCGAGCGGCTGTCGTCGGCGTCGATCTCGTCCTCAGAGAGCAACCGGACCCGCTCGGCGGCCAGCGACCCGGTGGACACCAGTCGCTCGCGCAGTGAGGACAGGGCAAACCAGCGTTCCTGCGCGCGGGTGACCAACGGCGCTGCCTCCTGCGCCTCGAGCTCCAGCGCGGCCAGTCGTGCGCGAACGACGGACAGGGCGTCCTCGACCTCAGTACGGCGCGCAATCAGGGCGGTCTCGTCAGCGACCTCCTGCTCCAAGGTGCTGGTCAGCTGAACCAGGTCGTCGGCAAGCAGCCGAAGTCGTGCGTCGCGGGCATCGGCCTGGATCGTAGCGGCCTTGCGCGCAGCCTCAGCCTGGCGACCGAGCGGTCCGAGCTGGCGGCGGATCTCACCGGTCAGGTCGTTGACCCGGGTGAGGTTGACCTCCATCGCCTCCATCTTGCGCAGCGCCCGTTCCTTGCGCTTGCGGTGCTTCAGCACCCCGGCGGCCTCCTCGATGAAGCCGCGTCGCTCCTCGGAGGTGGCACGCAGGATGGCGTCGAGCTGCCCCTGGCCGACAATGACGTGCATCTCGTGGCCGATGCCAGAGTCGGAGAGCAGCTCCTGGATGTCCAGCAGGCGGCACGCGGTGCCGTTGATGGCGTACTCGGAGCCGCCGTTGCGGAACATCGTCCGGGCGATCGTGACCTCCGCGTAGTCGATCGGCAACGCGCCGTCAGTGTTGTCGATCGTCAAAGAGACCTCGGCCCGTCCCAGTGGCGCACGGCCTGCGGTGCCGGCGAAGATGACGTCCTCCATCTTGCCGCCGCGCAGAGTCTTGGCGCCCTGCTCGCCCATCACCCAGGCAAGGGCGTCGACGACATTGGACTTGCCCGCGCCGTTGGGACCGACGATGCAGGTGATTCCGGGTTCAAGCTGGAGCGAGGTTGCCGACGCAAACGACTTGAAGCCCCGCAGGGTCAGGCTCTTGACGTACACGTGGCGATGGGCTCCTCTGGCGCGGCGATGAACGGCCTCACTGTACCGGCGAGGAACCCCTGCGGCGGGGATTGCGGGCGACGGGGCGTTGGCCCCTCGGTGTGCCCACACTGCCCAGGACGCTCAGTGGACAGGTTGCCGGTCGTTCCCGGCGTCTGCCCGCTGGTCTTCCAGGCTTCCTTCACGCAGCCGGTCGTTGTCGTGTTGCAGGTGTTCGATAACGGTCTCCAGATCACGCACTCGCGACCTGAGGCGAGCGCTCTCCAGGACCAGACGATCGTCCCGATACACTCGCTGACCCAGCAGCGCCTTGGCCATACCAACTCCGAGGAGATCCTTCGCGCACGCGAAGGGCGATGGACACAGATTGTGGACGCCTTCACAGCGCCAGCCCACTTGGGGGCACTTCCAGAGTCTCACCGGCTAAGCCACAGGTCAACGGCAAGAACTAGTTACCTTTCGTTGAATCCGGATAGTCCGGGTTTGACACCCCTGCGTTGGACCACGCACGCCTCAACGCGTCCCGGCCGCCCCGCCGACGACGGCTCCTCCTCGACCAGCTCGCGCAGCCGCTCAATCGCCTCTGCCGGTCCCTGAGCACAGATCTCGACCCGCCCGTCGCTCATGTTGCTGGCGAAACCGGCCAGCCCGAGCTCCAGTGCCCGTGCCCGGGTCCACCATCGGAACCCGACACCCTGGACCCGCCCGCGGACGAAGATCGAGACGCGCTCCATGGCCTGAGCCTACGAGCCCCGGTACCCGACAGACATAGGCTCCAGACATGTCCCAGCTCCGCGTGTCCAAGCTCAGCGCCGACCGTCCGATCCGATGGGGATTCCTGGGCGCAGGCGGCATCGCGGCCTCGATGGCTGCTGACCTCGACCACGGCAACAACATGCTGTATGCCGTGGCGGCCCGTGACGCTGACCGCGCGGCCGCGTTCGCCGGACGCTTCGGCGCAGCCCATAGCCACGGCGACTATCAGTCCGTCATCGAGGATCCCGAGGTCGACGTCGTCTACATCGCCACCACGCA
Organism: Actinomycetales bacterium; assembly: GCA_038249115.1. Classification (GTDB taxonomy): domain Bacteria; phylum Actinomycetota; class Actinomycetes; order Actinomycetales; family Dermatophilaceae; genus UBA4719. The sequence goes on along the minus strand of JBBRWQ010000008.1, from coordinate 30,416 downwards.
CCCGTTCCATCGCGAGCAGGCCTTGATGGCGATCGACGCCGGCAAGCCCGTTCTCATCGAGAAACCGTTGGCCCTCAACGCCTCCCAGGCCCGTGAGGTGACGACCGCTGCCCGCGACAGGGGCGTCTTCGCCATGGAGGCGGTCTGGATGCGCGCCAACCCGCTGATTCTCAAGGCCAGGGAGCTGGTGGCCCGGGGCGATATCGGCGACGTCCTGGCCGTCCATGCCGACTTCTCCATCGGGCTCGACTTCGACCCCGAGCACCGCCTTTTCGACCTGGCCAACGGCGGCGGAGCCCTGCTCGACCTGGGCGTCTATCCGATGCATTTCGCGTGGCTGTTCCTCGGTCGCCCCGACAGCCAGCAGGTGGTCGGCACGCTGTCACCCACCGGCTCCGATGCCACCGCGGCGTTGCAGTGGGGCTATCGATCGGGCGCCACGGCCCAGCTGCGTTGTGCCACCACGGGATTGACTCCCGGGCGGGCCACGATCGCCGGGACGGCCGGCTCGATCTTGGTCGAGCCGTTGTTCCTCAACCCCGACCATCTCGTGATCACCACGAGCGAGGGAGAGTCAAGGGTTGACGGCGAGCAGACGGCATACGGGCCTCAGATCAAAGAGGTCGAGCGGTGTCTGCGTGAGGGACTGCTGGAGAGTCCTCTGGTTCCCCAGGCCGACACCATCGCGATCCTTGAGCTGATCGACGAGGCACGCGCCGACCTGGGCGTTCGTTACTCCGGCGAGTGATGGCCGGCCGCTCTGGGTCGTGGCTGGCAGTGCGGGCACGAGTACGAGGAGCGGTTCATGAATGACTCGCGACGGATGAGGGTGCCGCAGCGAAGGCACGGAAAGCCCTCTCTGCCATAGGCATTCAGTGACCGGTCGAAGTAGCCGCTGGCACCGTTGATGTTCACGTACAACGCGTCAAAGCTCGTGCCGCCCTGCCCTAGCGCGTCGAGCATCACGTCTCGGGCCTGGTCGATCAGCCGCCCGAGGGCTGGCTTCGTCAGCGATGCGGACTCCCGCTCACCGTGGACCTTGGCGCGCCACAACGCCTCGTCCGCATAGATGTTGCCGATTCCGGAGACGAGCCCCTGATCCAGGAGCGATCGCTTGACCGCGGTATGCCGTGCCTTCAGTCGCGCGATGACCGCGCCCTGGTCGAACGCCGGCTCGAGCGGGTCCGGGGCGATGTGGGTGATGCTCTCGGGGACACCCCACGGGCGCGGCGCCGCTCCGAGATCTGGCACGAGGTCGGCAAGGGCCATGCCGCCGAACGTGCGTTGGTCCACGAAACGAAGCTGCGGCCCGTCGTCAGCGAAGTCGAAGGTTGCGTGCAGATGGGTCTCGCGCGGTGCGCTCGGCGCCTCGACGAGCAGCTGACCGCTCATCCCCAGATGCATGATGAGGGACTGCGGGTGGCCGTCAGGTGCCTTAAGGACCAGCCAGAGGTACTTGCCCCGGCGTTCCGCGGCATGGACAACGTTGCCCTGCAGTCGATCTGCCAGATCCATCGGCCCGGGCAGGTGCCGTCGGGCGACGCGGGAGCCAAAGAATGCAGCCGCGGCGATACGGCGTCCGACGACGTGCTCCTCCAGCCCGCGCCGGACGACCTCGACCTCGGGAAGCTCAGGCATCCTGTCGGTCTGCGGGCTCGTCCTCGGCGTCGGCCAGCGGCTCGGCGTCGTCAGCATCTGGGCGAGCAGGCTCGACCTCGCTGGCGAGAACGGCGTTGGCCCTGCGGTTCAGCTCGGTCCAGGCGACCTCAGCGGCCTTCTGTTCGGCTTCCTTCTTGCTGCGCCCCGAGCCTGATCCCAATATCTCGGAGCCGACCACCGACTGGGCCTCGAACATCTTCTCGTGGTCGGGTCCTTGCTCTGTGACGCGGTACTCAGGCACGCCCAGCGAGCCGGCGGCGGTCAGCTCCTGCAGGCTCGTCTTCCAGTCCAGCCCGGCGCCCAGGCTGGCAGAGGACTTCATCAGGGGGTCGAGCAGATGGTGGACGAAGGTCGTGGCGGCTGGTAGCCCGGCAGACAGGTAGACGGTGCCGATGACGGCTTCCATCGTGTCGGCCAGGATCGAGGCCTTGTCACGCCCGCCGGTGGTCTCCTCGCCATGGCCAAGGAGCACGTACTCGCCGAGCCCAAGCGTCCGTGCCACGTCGGCCAGCGCTCTCATGTTGACCACGGCCGCGCGCAGCTTGGCGAGCCGCCCCTCGGCCAGGTCCGGATGTGCCAGATACAGGCTGTCGGTGACCACGAGGCCCAGCACAGAGTCGCCGAGGAACTCGAGCCGCTCGTTGTTGGGCAGCCCGCCGTTCTCGTAGGCATAGGAACGATGCGTCAGCGCACGCAGAAGAAGCAGCTCGTCGATCGTCTCACCGACCACCTCGAACAGGTGGGCGGACAGAAGATCGACGGGCCGCTCAGACGCGCTGTGCCCCTGCGGGGACTGAGAAATGCTCACGCGCGCACTGACCGGATCAGCCCTGGTGCTCGCTGCGCTCTGCGACGCCATAGTGGCGACCGTCATAGATGCCACAGGACGGGCACGCGATGTGCGGCTGCTTGGGAGCAGAGCACTGCGGGCACGAGGTCAGCGTGGTCGCGCTCGCCTTCCAGTTCGCTCGACGCGAACGGGTGTTGGAGCGCGACGTCTTCCGCTTCGGGACAGCCACGTCAGTTCTCTTTCTGTTGGGTGTTGCGAGCCTCTTGGTTGCCGGGAGCAGTCGCAATCTTCTGCAACGCCGCCCAGCGTGGGTCAAGCTGGTCGTGGTGGTGCGCCGGGTCTTCCGCCAGGTGCGCCCCACACTCGGAACACAGGCCCGGACAGTCGCTCCGGCATACGGGTTGGAACGGCATGGCCGGAACCATGGCATCCCGGAGAACAGGCTCAAGGTCGAACAGGTCGCCCACAAGCTCATACACATCGTCGTCATCGTCCTCGGTCGCCACCTCTTGGTGGTGAGCCGCACGATCGGGGTAGGCGAACAGCTCCTGGAAGCGAGCACCCACATGGCGGGTGATCGGATCCAGGCACCGCACGCAGGCACCGGTCGCAGTGGCATCTGCCGAGCCAGTGACCAGAACACCCTCCATGACCGACTCCAGCCGCAGGTCCAGCTCGATGGGCTGGCCTGGCGGTATGCCGATCACGTCGATGTCACCAAGGTCGTCCGGAGCCGGAACGGTACGTTGCACCTCGAACATGGAGCCTGCTCGTCGGCTGAGCTCCCTGGTGTCGAACACCAGGGGCAGGCGCGGGTTCAGGCGGTTCATGGCTTCCGATGGTGGCGGACTGTCGTCGATTCCGTGGACAGGCTCGGCCAACGCCACACAAGACGAAGACCGACGAATCAGGCTACCGGAGGGGGCGGCGTTCGCCCAAATGCAGCGTCAACGTCGAGCAGTGCCGCAGCCCTCGCGTGCTCTTCGTCCAGTGACCCCTCGAGCGTGGCCTCGATGCGCGCCAGGTCGGTCTCACGCCGGGCGGCCAGCCGGTCTCGCCCGTTGGTCACCTGGGAGCCGAGCTGACCCAGAACCACCTCGAACTCGCCGAGCTTGCGGTCGACGTAGTCGTCCGCGTCGGCCAGCAGCCGGGCCGCCTCGGTCCGAGCCTGCGCGACCACGGCATCGGCGCGCTCACGGGCGGCCACGAGCACGTCGGCCCGCTCGATCAGCTGGTCACGGTCGACGCGGGCAGCCTCCAACAGGCGCTCTGCCTCTTCGCGACCGGCCGTGAGCACCGCGTCACGGTCGGACAACAAGGCGTCCGCGTGGTCGAGGTCGACCGGCAGAACCTCGCGCACCCGCTCGAGGGCGTCGAGTATCTCGTTCCGGTTGACCAGGCAGGACGCAGACATGGGCATCGCCTTGGCAGCGCGAACCGTGGCAGCGATCTCGTTGAGCTGGTCGTGGACATCCATGGGCGTCAGCTTCCTTCTGTCTTCTGGGCCCGCGCGAGGAGAGCCACCCGAACCGCTTCGGGCACGAGCCCGGTGACGTCACCACCGAAGGCCGCGACCTCCTTGATCAGTGAGCTCGAGACATGACCGAACCTGGGGTCGCCGGGGAGAAACACCGTCTCGACACCGGACAGATGGCGGTTCATCAGGGCCATGGGCAGCTCGTAGGCGAAATCGGTATCGCTGCGCAGGCCCTTGACGACCGCCTGCGCCTCCGCATCGCGGCAGACATCCACCAGCAGCCGCCCCGAGAAAGCCTCGGTCCGCACGTTGGACAGGCCGGCCAGCGCCGCGTCAAGCAGCGAGATCCGCTCCTCGATGCTGAAGGTGCCCCCCTTGGCCTCGTTGTGCATCACAGCCACAACCACCTCGTCATACAGAGCCGAGGCCCGGGAGATCACATCGACATGACCCATCGTCACAGGGTCGTAGGAGCCCGGACACACACACCGGCGCGGCTGGTTGGTCACGCAGCGAACTTATCAGCGCCGGCCCGCGCGTCCACCCACTTCGACGATGAGAGGGATGACGCGATGGCCCGCGTGAGCATGGGCGGGGGGGCACATCGCCGGCGGCCGCTCAGGCAACGCCTCGGGGTCCTGCAAAGTCCGCGAACCACATCTTGGTCTCGCCATAACGGCGCTCTCCGGCGCCATCGAGCCCATGCGGCCAGCGAGGTTCGGGCGAGCGAGCCGACCTCTCGACCACGACCAGTGCATCCGGGCTGAGCCACGCGTGGGTCACGAGGAGCCTGAGCGCGTCTGCGAGTGCCTCTTCGGTGACGTCGTATGGCGGGTCCGCCACGACCAGGTCGTATTGCCCCCTGTCGGTGGCCGGTCCGGACAGCAGTGCCTTTTCCACGGTCTCGGCCCGGACACCGACATCGACACCTGGCAGACCCAGATCGGCGATGTTCCTCCGGATCACGGCGACCGCGGCCCAGTCGGACTCGACCAGCAGGACGCTCTTGGCCCCACGGCTTGCGGCCTCGAGCCCAAGGGCCCCCGAGCCGGCATAGAGGTCAAGGACATGGGCGTGGTGGACCACGTCCAGGTGCTCCAGCCGCGAGAAGAGGGCCTCGCGAACCCGGTCGCTGGTGGGTCGGGTGCCGCTGCCGGGCGGTGTGTGTATCCGGCGCCCGCCGGCGAGCCCGGAGATGATCCGCGTCATCGGCCCCTCACCCTCGCTCCAGATAGGCGGCTTGCTCCTCGTCGAGGGCGGAGGCGATGACGTCACGCAGCACCGGATGCTGCGCAAGATCCGGGTCGGCGTTGACGATGGCGAAGGCGTCCTGACGTGCCTGCAGGATGAGGTCCTCGTCGCGCAGCAGTCGCAGCAGTCGCAGCTGCGACTTGCCGCCGCTTTGGCGGGCCCCCAGGACGTCACCCTCCTTACGCTGCTCAAGGTCGAGCCGAGCCAGGGTGAATCCGTCGTTGGTGGCCGCCACGCTGATCAGCCGCTGCCGAACCGCTTCGGACTCGGCCTCGGTCACGAGCAGGCAGAGCCCGGCTGAGTCGCCTCGTCCGACTCGGCCTCTGAGCTGGTGCAGCTGTGAGATGCCGAAGCGGTCAGCGTCCATGATGACCATGACGGTGGCGTTGGCGACGTCCACACCCACCTCGATGACGGTGGTGGCCACGAGGATGTCGACCGTGCCCGCGGCGAACATCTGCATGGCTTGCTCCTTGTCGTCGGTGGGCATCCGGCCATGCAGGACCGCGATCCGCAGACCCGACAACGCAGGGTTGTCACGAAGCTCGGTCTCCATCTCAAGGACGCTTCGCGGCTCACGAGTCGATGGCGGTGCCGACTCGTCGACGTCGAACGCGACCCGGACATCCTCGTCCGATATATCAGCTTTGGTGGCAGCTGTTTCCGAGCCAGGCTCCCAGCCGACGTCACCGATCCTTGGACAGACGACGTAGGCCTGGTGTCCGGCGCGAACCTCTTCGGCAACTCGCTCCCAGGTGCGCTGGAACCATCGGGGGTTGCTGACCACATGGGTCACGATGGGCGAACGTCCCTTGGGCAGCTCGGTCAGGGTCGACGTCTCCATGTCGCCGAACACTGTCATGGCGACCGTGCGCGGGATCGGCGTCGCGGTCATCACCAAGACGTGTGGGGGCTGTTTTCCCTTGCTGCGCAAGGCATCTCGCTGCTCGACGCCGAAGCGGTGCTGCTCATCGATCACCACGAGCCCCAGATCGAAGAACTGGACGTGCTCCTGGATCAGTGCGTGGGTGCCGATGACGACACCTGCGTCACCGGACGCGGCATCGAGCAGGGACTTGCGCCGTATGCCGGTCGGCTGGCTCCCGGTCAGCAGCGTCACCCGGGTGCCGACCTCACTGCCACCGAGCATGCCTCGCTCGGCGAGATCGCCGAGCATCGAGGTGATCGACCGGAAGTGTTGTTGGGCAAGGACTTCGGTGGGCGCCAGCAACGCGGACTGCCCACCGGAGTCGACGACCGAGAGCATCGCCCGCAAGGCCACGACGGTCTTGCCTGACCCGACCTCACCTTGTAGCAGCCGGTGCATGGGGTGCTCATTGGCCAGATCCCTGGCGATCTCAGCGCTGATCTCCTGCTGACCCGCGGTCAGCTCGAACGGAATACGGGAGTCGAAGGCCTCAAGCAGGCCACCCGGTCGGTGCAGCCGGGGGGTGGTGCGCAGGTGCTCCGTGGCGATCCGTCGTTGGGCGAGAACGGCCTGGACGGTGAAGGCCTCGTCGTAGCGCAGTCGTTCGAGGCCGCGCTGGACGTCGGCCCTTGTCCGGGGCAGGTGCAGGAGCTTGTGGGCATCAAGGAGACCCACCAGATGGTGCTGGGAACGCAGCTCCTCGGGCAGCGGGTCGGGGACTTCGTCGAGCTGGTGGAACACCAGGCGAGCAGCCTTGGTGATGTTCCAGGAGTCGAGTTTCGGGACCTCCAGGTAGATCGGGATCAAGCCGCCCGCGTAGGTCTCCAGTGCCTCGTCGGTGTCCTCTTCGTCGAACAGCTCGTAGTTCGGGTGGGCGAGCTGGAAGGTGTTCCTGTAGCGCTGGATCTTTCCGGCAAACAGCCCGGTCCGCCCGGGCCGGAGCCGGTCAACGTGCCCAAAGTGCCGGAAGAAGGTCAGCGTCATCTCGTTGCTGCCACTGTCAGCCACGACCACAGTCAGCATGGTCCCCCGGCGTTGGCGCATGGGACGGGTCGTGGCGGTCCGCACGGTGGCGACCACGACGGTGTACTCGTCCTCGTGGAGCTGGGTGAAGTCGGTCGTGGTCGCGGGGTCGATATAGCGCCTGGGCAGGAACGCCATGAAGTCGCCCACGTCCTCGAGCCCGCGTGAGGTCTTCAGCTTGGCTGCCGTCGGTCCCAGGATGCCTTTGAGCGGGGTGGACAGGTCTGCCACGTCACTCCACCCCGAGCAGCAGCGCATAGGTCGGCTGCCCGCCGTCGATGATGCCGACCTCGACCTCGAGTCCACCCTCTCGCGCCGAAGCGGCCACCGCAGCCGCGACCTCAGGCCCGGCCCCTGCACCGCGGACGACCGTCAGCAGCTCGCCGCCGCCGGCGAGCAGCCGCGCCACCACATCCGCTCCGACCACGGCAAGATCCTTGCCGATGGTCACGACATCACCGCCGACCACGCCCAGGATGTCGCCCGGGAGGCACCAGCCGGCGCTGGTCTGCGCCTTCTTACCGGCCACGGTGACGGCTCCGTATCGGGTGGCCGCCGCAGCATCGTTCATGGCACGCATGTTGTCATCGGCGCTGGCGGTGGGATCGAAGACGGCCAGCGCCGCGATGCCCTGGACCGCCGCCCACGACGGCACGACCTGGACCTCGATTCCAGACTCGCCTGCTGCCGACGCTGCAGCCTCCGCCGCCAGCTGGTTGTCCGTGTCGTTGGGCAGGACGAGCACGTGTCGAGCACCGGCCGAGCGGATGGCATCCAGCAGCTGACCCGCGGATGCACGCAGACCCGACCCGTTGAACACGACCACCGCGCCGGCCACATGGAGGACCTCGGCCAGCCCCTCACCCGCCGCCCAGGCCACCACCGCTACGGCACCGGCGGCCTCGGGCGTCGTCCGCGTGCGGTACTGGTCGCCGAAGTGGGTGACCACGATGCGATGCGGTCGACCCGCCTCGATGCCCGCCTCGATGGCTGCACCCACGTCGTCAACGTGCACGTGGACGTTCCAGAGGTCCCCGCCACCGACCACCATGACCGAGTCACCCAAGGTATCCAGCCGTTCACGCAGACCGGACACGGCTTCGTCCTGGCTGTCGGAGAGCAGATACATGACCTCGTATGCCGGTCCTCCAAAGCCGGTCTGGCCGGCATCGCTCCCGTCATCGCCAGGATGGTCAGCATGTCCGGGGCGGGGCGGATGTGGCAGGGGTGCCGCGTGCTCAGGTCGCCAGCCGGAGGTCAGCTCACCGGCAATGACCCGCTCCAGCGCCTCGAGCACGAGCACGTAGCCCATGCCACCGGCATCAACCACGCCGGCCTGAGCCAGGATCGGCAGCTGCGCGGTCGTGCCGGCCAGCGCCTCCCTGGCCGCATCCAGCGAGGCGTGCGCGACGGCATACAGATCGGAGCCTTTTGCCGCGGCCCGCTCGGCGGCGCTGGCTGCGGCCGAGGCCACCGACAGGATGGTCCCCTCGACCGGCCTGGCCACTCCGGCGTAGGCGCGGTCGCTGGCCCGGCGCACTGCCACCGCCAACGTAGGCCCGTCGATTCCGTCCGCGCCATCGACGCCAGAGGTCGCGGCTTCGGCAATGACCTCGCTCAGACCGCGGACCAGCTGGCTGAGGATGACGCCGGAGTTCCCGCGGGCGGCCAGGAGAGTGGCCCGGGCCAGTGCCGCAGCGTCGCCGGCCAATGTCGGCCCAACGTCAGGGTCCGACCCTGTGGGGGCCTCGCGCGCTGCCTCGAGCGCCGAGTCCAGCGTCATGTACAGGTTCGTGCCGGTGTCCCCGTCGGGAACCGGAAAGACGTTGACATCGTCGATCTCGGCGCGGTGGGCGGCGAAGGCGGCACGCGTGGCCACCGCCCAGCGCCTGGCGGCACGGGCGTCAAGACGCTCCAGCCGACTACTCTTCTCGCTCACCCGCACCACCTCTCCTGTCTGCCGAGAGGCTAGCCCTCACAGGCCTCATTCCGGCACCGTTCGCCCGCTTGCCGACTGGTTCATTTTGGCCCAGGCCACGGACTCGGCTACGCTTGACCGGTTCCCGTGGTTGCTGCGTTCTCAGTAGGTGTGTACTGCCTACGTGCCTCGGGGCCTCGAACTGTCCATGGCAATACGCTGTGCGTTGAACAAACGCCAGCACCCCATCGAAACTCAGGAGAATCCCGTGGCTGCCAACTGCGACGTCTGCGGCAAGGGACCGAGCTTCGGTCACAGCATCTCGCACTCACACCGTCGCACGAAGCGCCGTTGGAACCCCAACATCCAGCGCATCAAGGCTCTGGTTGGTGTTGCGGGTGTGACCCCGAAGCGTCTCAATGTCTGCACGTCATGCCTCAAGGCCGGCAAGGTCAAGCGCTAGGCACCCAGCGCACGCACTACGCATTACCCGCTGCACTGCTACCGAAGCCGGCCTCCTCGCGGAGGTCGGCTTCGCGCTCTGGAGGCCGATCCGGCTCAGCCTCCGAAGTGGTCCCAGCCCCGACCGATGACCGACTCACCGCGTAGTCGGACTCCCGAGCCGGCCACCACCTTGCCCACCTTTCGCCAGCCATCCGGCAGCCCAGCAGCCTCGGGAAAACTCGCGAGCAACGAGTGCTCCTCGCCACCCTCGACGACACTTCGCCACGCGTCGTCCACCCCCACCGCGTCGACCAGCTGTGCCACGTCGCCGGCAAGAAGCAGGTCGTCCAGCTCGATCCCAACCCCGCTCGCCTGCGCCAAACGGCCGGTATCACGCCCTAGCCCATCGCTGATGTCGAGCATGGCACTGGCCCCTGCCCTCGCTGCCACAGGTCCCTGCTGGTAGGGCGGCCGAGGGCGGCGGTGGTAGTCAACCAGCTCTGGCGCGCGCCCGGTCTCGCCGCGTTGCAGCAACAACAACCCCGCAGCCGCGTGACCCAGGCTGCCGCACACGGCCAGGACATCGCCCGCGTGAGCACCCGAACGCAGTACCGGCGGGCGACCTTCGCAGTCCCCCAGAGCCGTCACGGACACGACCAGCACCCCTTGGGGCGCCGACGACAGGTCACCGCCCACCACTGGTACGCCGGCCGCACCGGCCGCCTGGGCCAAACCCGCGGTGAAGTCCTGGACCCACGCGAGTGATATCCGGGGATCTGCGATCAAGGTCACCAGGAGACCGCTCGGCACACCTCCCATGGCGGCAATATCGGCGAGGTTCTGAGCCACGGTCTTCGCGCCCACGTCTGCGCCCGTCGACCACTCGTCCAGCCAGTCCCGACCCCGGACCATCGCATCGGTCGTGGCCAGCACCGACCCATGAGGGGCGCTCAGCAAAGCGGTGTCGTCACCGGGACCGATCAGGACCCCGGGTCCGCCGGGCAGCAGCGCAAAGATCGTGGCCAGCAGCCCGTCCTCGCCGAGCTCGCCGAGCGTGGGCCCCGCGGGTTCAGGGTTTTCCACCAACATATGACCTCCCAGTGGGACGAACAGTGCCTTCGCACGGTAGCGTCATCACAGCAGGGTCCACACAGGACTCCAGTTCCTGAATACCGTTCATCTCGGGGCTAGTTGCTCCGATCTCGTTCTCTTGGAGGCGTCGTGGTGGTCCAGGCCTACGTCCTGATTCAGTCCGAAGTTGGCAAGGCGGCTCTCGTCGCCGAGGCGATCGCGAAAATCTCCGGCGTCACGATGGCTGAGGATGTCACCGGCCCGTATGACGTCATCGCCCGCGTCGAAGCCCGCACAGTTGACGAGCTCGGCAAGCTGGTCATCGCCAAGATCCAGGACGTCCCGGGCATCACCCGCACCCTGACCTGCACGGTTGTGCACGTCTGAGCGAAGTGCACGAGTGCGCGTCGCGCGTTGGCCGGTGACCGGTTGGCCGTGACGGATCGACCGGTGACACGTCGCTCTGCCCTGATGTCTCGCCGGTTGAGCCAAACGGTTCGTTTCAGCACTGTCATCCTCGTGGGAGGTCTGGCTGGCTGCTCATCGACAGTCGACGTGGTGGCCGCCGCCGGCGCTGACTCGCCGGGCTGTCGGTCGGCTTCGGCGCACTGGCCCACAACTGTTGGCGGACAGTCGCTTCGGGCGACGACATCCTCGTCCGATGCCGTGCGCGCCTGGGGCAACCCGACGATCATCGCCCGCTGCGGGGTGGCCCCCATCGGCCCGACCACGGATCAGTGTCTGGCGGTCAGCGGAGTCGACTGGGTGGCACATCTGCTCACGGACGGGGTGCGTTTCACCACCTACGGCCGGTCACCTGCGATCGAGGTCCTGGTGCCCAACGCCTACAAACCCGAGCCCTTGCTTCTCCCCGCGTTCGGCGCCGCGGCGTCGGCCATCCCGCAGGGTGAACGACACTGCCAGTGAGCAGCGAGTGGCAGATCAGCAGGGCGGGGATCAGCCAGAAGCAGGTCAGCGAAGCCCGATACGCCGGGTCAGGGCCAGCTGAATGAGCTCGTCGATCAGCTCGGGATAGTTCAGCCCTGAGGCCGCCCACATCCGTGGGTACATCGAGAGCGGTGTGAAGCCCGGCATGGTGTTGATCTCGTTGAGGATCACATCACCGTGTTCGGTGTAGAAGCAGTCCACCCGGGCCAGCCCCTCACAACCGGCGGCCTCGAAGGCAGCCGATGCGACCTGGCGGATCTCATCCGACACGTCATCCGGAAGCTGAGCAGGGCACGAGAGCTCGACGTCGGACTCTGCGAGGTACTTGGCCTCGAAGTCGTAGAACTCGTGACCCTTGACCACCTTGATCTCGCCGACCTCGCTGGTCCTGGTAGCGGCGCCGTCGCGACCCTCCAGGACCGCGCACTCGATCTCTCGCCCGACGATGGCGGCCTCGACGATCACCTTGGGGTCATGGGTGCGGGCGACCTCGATGGCTGCCTGAAGGGCCTCGGGCCCGGACACCTTGGTGATGCCCATGCTCGATCCGGCGCGGGCCGGTTTGACGAAGACGGGCCAGTCGAGCGACGCCACGGCATCCATCGACGCCGCCGGGTCTCGCTGCCACTCGCGGTCAGTGATCACGACGTACGGGCCGATCGGAAGTCCGTGCCCGGCGAAGACCACCTTCATGTAGTGCTTGTCCATCATCACCGCAGACGCGAGCACACCCGACCCGACGTAGCGGATATCGGCCAGCTCCAGAAGACCCTGGATCGTACCGTCCTCGCCAAAGGGGCCATGAAGCAACGGGAAAACCACGTCGACCTCACCCAGCGCCCGGGGCGGCGCACCTGGCTCGAGGATGCTGAGCGACCGCTCGCTTGTGCTCAACGGGACCAAGACCCCGGCGCCGGAACCGTCGACCTCAGGAATGTGACCGGGTGACATCTCGAGCGCCCCGATGTCACCAGAGGCCAAGACCCAGCGCCCGTCTTTGGCAATGCCGATCGGCAGCACGTCGTAGACGTCCCGGTCGATCGCCTGCATGACCCCTGCCGCGGTCGCGCAGGACACAGCGTGCTCGGACGACCGGCCGCCGAAGACGATGGCCACTCTCGGCTTGCGCTGCGGCGCGGCGGTGGGTTCTGGGCTGGCGTTGTCGGTGTCGTCCATCGCCTGCGACCCTATCCCCCGACGCCGGACCGACTGCGAATAGCGTCCCGCGGATACCCCTAGGCTGAGCCGGTGGACGCTCATCCCGAAGGCCTCGCCCCCGCTTCCATCCTGGTATCGGCAGGCCGGCAGCCGCGCCTTCCGGGTGCCGGTCTCAACGCCCCACTCGAGTTCAGCTCGACGTATGTCGCCGACGGCCCGGTCAACTACGCCCGCGCCGGCAACCCCACGTGGACCGCGTTCGAGGAGGCTCTGGGCGCGCTCGAGGGCGGGTCTGCGCTGGTCTTCGCCTCCGGCATGGCTGCCATTGCAGCTGCGCTGTCGCTCGTGTCCGAGGGCTCGGTCATCGTCGCTCCGACCCATGCGTACAGCGGCACGGGCCTGATCCTGGCCTCTCTCGAGAAGACCAGGCGGGTCGTCGTCAGACGCGTCGACATCAGTGATGCGGATGCCGTGATCGCAGCGCTGGACGGTGCCGACCTCCTCTGGGCTGAGTCCCCCACCAATCCGATGCTCGAGGTCGCAGACCTGACCCGGATCTTCGCCGCAGCACACGTGGTCGGTGCAATTGCGCTGTGTGACAACACGTTTGCCACTCCGCTGGTCCAGCAACCGCTGTCGATGGGCGCCGACGTCGTGGTTCACTCGGTCACGAAATACCTCGCCGGTCACTCCGATGTGGTCCTGGGTGCGACGATCACGGCCGACAGCGACAGAGGATGCAGTCTCCACGACGCTCTTGCCCAACACCGTCTGATCCACGGAGCGATCGCGGGCCCGATGGAAACCTGGCTGGCGTTGCGGGGCATGCGGACCATGCACCTTCGGGTCGAGCGCTCAACCGCCAATGCAGCTGAGCTGGCGGCTCGTCTGCATGGGCATCCCGCTGTCGAACGAGTGCGTTACCCGGGCTTCGGCTCGATCGTCGCGATCGACATCCATGGGGGTGCTGACGGGGCTGAAACCGTTGCCGCACAGGTCCGGCTGTGGACCCACGCGACCAGCCTCGGCGGTGTTGAGTCCCTGATCGAACGCCGGCGCAGGCACAGTTCAGAAGCGGCGACCGTCCCGGACAACCTGCTGCGCCTCAGTGTCGGCGTCGAGGACATCGAGGACCTCTGGCGCGATCTGGCCGCCGCGCTTGCCCACGTCGTATCGCCCGGCTGATCCGGACCAGGGTCAGGTCGTCTCTGCCTTGCGGGCGCGGGACAACAGCATGTCGGCAACGCGATCGGGAGTGCGACCCTCATGGACCACGGCCGCGACGTTCTCGATGATCGGGACATCGATGCAGTGATGACGCGCCAGCTCGAGGATTGACTGACAGGACTTCACACCCTCTGCCGTCTGCCGGCTCGCTGCCGCCGCCTCCTGGACGGACATGCCACGTCCGAGCTTCACGCCGAACGTATGGTTGCGCGAGAGCGGCGACATGCACGTGGCAATCAGGTCGCCGACTCCTGCAAGACCCGAGAAGGTCGCCGGATCAGCCCCCAGTGCCACGCCAAGTCGCACGGTCTCAGCCAGCCCGCGGGTGATGATCGTGGCCTTGGTGTTGTCCCCCATGCCCATGCCCTCGGCCATGCCGACGGCAAGGGCTATGACGTTCTTGACCGCGCCCCCGAGCTCTGTGCCGACGACATCGGTGTTGGTGTACGGCCGGAAGTACGGCGCCGCGCAGGCAGCCGCCACTCGTTCGGCCATCGACTCGTCAACACACGCCGCCACCGTGGCCGCAGGTTGCTTGGCCGCGATCTCCATCGCCAGGTTGGGTCCTGACACCACGACTATCCGTTCGGGGGCCACATGGCCCACCTCGGCGATCACCTCGCTCATCCGTTTGGTCGTGCCCAGCTCGACGCCCTTCATCAAGGACACCACGGCGCCGTGACGCGGCAGGAAGTCGGCCCACTGCCCCAGGTTCTCCCGCAGCATCTGCGACGGGATCGCAAGGACCACGATGTCGACGCCGTCGACAGCCTCTCTGGGGTCGCTGGTCGCCGAGACTGACCCAGGCAGAACGAGATCCGGCAGATACCCGCCGTTGACGTGGGACTGGTTGATCTCGTCGACCAGCTCGGCCCGTCGCCCCCACATCTGGACCTGTGAGCCGGCATCGGCGAGCACGGCGGCAAACGCCGTGCCCCAGCTGCCAGTGCCAAAGACAGCGACGCGCGTCATGAGGACCCTCCGTCGGTCGGTGCCGTGGGCTTGGTACGGCGTGGTTTGTTGGGATTGCCGATCTCGGCGACGCCGGCAGTGCGCGAGTCAAAGCGGATGGCCGGAGCCTTCTCGCCCCTGAGCGTCTCAAGCTGGCGCGTGATGGCGTCCAGGATCCGGTTCGTTGCCTCACGAAGGGTCACGCTGTCCAGGGGCCGGTCGTACAGGTCGCTGAGGTCCACGGGTGGTCCTGCGATCAGCCGCATGGTCTTGCGCGGAAAAAGGCGCAGCTCTCGCACATACGGTCGCTGGATCTCCTGTGGCCCCCACTGAGCAACCGGGATCACCGGACACCGCGTCGTCAGAGCCACCCGGGCAGCGCCGGTCTTGCCGGTCATGGGCCAGATGTGAGGATCGCGGGTCAGCGTGCCTTCCGGAAAAATCGGGACGCACTTGCCGCCGTTGACCGCGGCGACAGCCGCCGAGAAAGCTTCTGCGGCATGGCTGGTGCCGCGTAGGACCGGGATCTGCTCGGCGGCGATCAGGAGCCGGCCGATGATCGGAATCTCGAAAACCGCCTCCTTGCCCAGGAAGAACGGCGGGTGCCCGTTGTCGTACAGGAAATGGGCGAAGGCGAACGGGTCGGCGTACGAGATGTGGTTCGGGCAGACGACGAACCCACCACTGGCAGGGAAGTTCTCGGCGCCCCTCCAGTCGTGGCGCGTGACCAGCACCACCAGCGCGCGCGTGAAGGTCGCAAGGCCGCGGTATGACATCGGCAGGCGCCGATCTGGTCGAATGCGACGCACCGAAGCTCCGTTCTGTCTGCTCTTGACTGTCATCGTCCACACTAAGGCGACCCGGCTGGCCGTCATCTTCGTCGCAGGAGGGGTCGCTGTCGAGACGAGCCCGCCGATGCTGACACGATCAGCCCAATGTGTCCCCTCGATATCCACCACTGGCGGCTGGTCGTCCCGGTCAAGGGCCAGCTGTCAGCCAAGACCCGTCTGCAACCGCCCGCAGGGGTGGACCGGGCCGATCTGGCGCACGCGTTCGCCCTCGACACGATCGCCGCAACTGTCGCCGGTATGCCGCCGGACCGCATGGTCGTCGTGACCTCAGACCCGCTCACTGCGACGTTCGTGCGGGATCAGGGTGGAACCGTCGTAGCCGATCCGGGCCACGGCCTGAACCCCGCTATCCGCTTGGGGATCGAGTACGTGCAGCGGGTCATGGGCCTCGGTCCGACGGCTGTCCTGCTCGGGGACATACCCACGTTGAGCCCGAGGGACCTGGCGTGCGCACTGTGGGAGTGTTCGCTGCACCCGCGGGCCTTTGTCCCGGATGCGGCCGGCACAGGAACAGTTCTGCTCAGCGCGCTGTCCCCACATGATCTTCATCCGCGTTTTGGCTTTGACTCGGCACGCAAGCACGGGCTGCTCTGTCGGCGGCTGGATCTGGACCTGCCCTCCCTGCGTACCGACGTGGACGACGACGAGTCGCTCCATCAGGCATTGGCAATCGGGGTCGGCACGCATACCGCGGGCGTACTGAACCAGGCCCGGGACTAGGCTGCTCCCATGCAAGCCAGTGTTCACAGGTACGACGATGAGAGCGGCTCAGGCAGTGTGCTGCTTGACGATGGCCGTGAGATTCCCTTTGAAGGCAACATTCTGGATGCCAGCGGCCTGCGGCACCTGCGCCCCGGCCAGCGGGTCAGCATTCAGATGTCCGAAACAGCACTGACCCGACTCTGGATTGTCGGGATCGGCGCCGGAGAGCCCATCCGCTGACTGGACCGCCAGACATCGCAGGCGAGAGGCCGGCACCAACAGGTGCCGGCCCCACCTAGCGGATACGTCGAGCGTCAGGCCTTCTTGGCGGTCTTCTTGGCCGCGACCTTCTTCACGACAGCCTTCTTGGCCGCGACCTTCTTGACAGCCACCTTCTTGGCCGGAGCAGCCTTCCTCACGACAGCCTTCTTGACGGCCTTCTTGGCCGCGACCTTCTTGACGGCGACCTTCTTGACGGCGACCTTCTTGGCCGGAGCGGCCTTCTTGACGGCAGCCTTCTTGACGGCAGCCTTCTTGACGGCAGCCTTCTTGACGGCAGCCTTCTTGACGGCAGCCTTCTTGACGGCGACCTTCTTGGCCGGAGCAGCCTTCTTCACAACAGCCTTCTTGACAGCCACCTTCTTCACCGCCACCTTCTTGGTTGGAGCGGCCTTCTTGACCGCTGCCTTCTTGACCACAGCCTTCTTGACCACAGCCTTCTTGACCACAGCCTTCTTGACTGCAGCCTTTGCTGGGGCAGCCCGCCCGCCAGCCGCAGCCGTCTTCGGGAGCTGACGCGGGTCAGCCACCACGTTGCGGAACTTGGTGCCGGCCTTGAACTTCGGGACCGAGGTCTTCTTGATCTTCACGCTCGCGCCAGTGCGCGGGTTGCGCCCGGTCCGCGCCGCGCGAAGCACACGCTCGAACGTGCCAAAGCCGGTGATGCCGACCTTTCCGCCCTTGGCGACCTCTCGGATGATGACGTCGAGTATTGCTTCGACCGCTTCGGCCGCAGGCTTCTTGCCGCCGAGACGACCCTCGAGGGCTTCGATCAGTTGTCCCTTGTTCACGTCTTCCCCTCCAGAGGAATTTGATCGCCGGGCCCCTTGCTCGACGGTTTTGGGCGGCCGGGCCAGTGCCCGACCTGTAAATGACGTTAGAGGCACAAACACCCGGAGTCCACCACCACGCCCATTGGAATCGTTGTGTCGCAACGTCTTTGGGCCTTTCCAGAGTCTCCGCACCCCGTCTCCCGAGACAGGTCCTCAGAACAGTCAGCCATGAAAGACCGCGACGCGAAGTCATCGAGTCACTTGTGAATCTTCATTGTTCACAGCACTATTCGGAGCATGAGGCGGAGGCGCAAACACTCCACGCCGGTTTTGGAGACCGTGCCCCAAGCGGGTGAGGAGACGCCGCAGGGGTGCCTCAAGGGGGCGCACAAGCTTTCTGTAGAAAGATGGGAAAATCGTTGCCAACGCCGGAACGAGCGCCCCAGTCCGGGTGTCAGGCGTCGATCGTCGTCGGCTTGTAGTGCGGCCGCGATGCCTCGAAAGCAGTCACCCGGGCCTCGTGACGAAGGGTCAGACTGATGTCGTCCAGCCCCTCGAGCAACCGCCAGCGGGTGTAGTCATCCACCTCGAAGGTCGCCGCGATGCCTTTCGCGGTAATGGTCTTTCGCTCAAGGTCCACGGTGATCTCGGCCCCCGGCTCACTCTCGAGCAGCTTCCAGATGAGCTCGACATCGTCCTGGCTCGCGTGAGCCGTGAGTAGTCCCTCTTTGCCGCTGTTACCAGAGAATATGTCGGCAAACCGCGACGAGATGACGACCCTGAACCCGAAGTTCATCAGGGCCCACACCGCATGCTGTCGCGAGGACCCCGTCCCGAAGTCTGGGCCGGCAACCAGGACGGACCCGCCGTCATACATCGGGTTGTTGAGGACGAATGCCGGGTCCTTGCGCCATGCCGCAAACAGTCCGTCCTCGAACCCGGTGCGGGTGACCCGTTTGAGGTACTCCGCCGGGATGATCTGGTCCGTATCGACGTTGCCGCGGCGCAGTGGCACACCGACACCGGTGTGGGTCGTGAACTTGTCCATGGCTCCTCGGTTCTGGTCCGTGTCTGGTTCGTGGTCTGGTGAGGTCTGGTTCAGAGATCAGCGGGACTGGACAGCGTGCCGCGCACCGCGGTGGCTGCTGCCACGAGTGGGCTGACCAGGTGGGTGCGACCACCCTTGCCCTGGCGACCTTCGAAGTTGCGGTTGGACGTTGACGCGCTGCGCTCCCCCGGGGCCAGCTGGTCGGGGTTCATGCCCAGACACATCGAGCATCCGGCGAGACGCCATTCGGCGCCCGCATCGCTGAACACCTTGTCCAGGCCCTCCGCCTCGGCCTGCAGCCGCACCTTTGTCGAGCCGGGAACAACAAGCATCCGTACGCCCTGAGCCACGCTGTGACCCTTGATGACCGCAGCCGCCGCGCGTAGGTCCTCGATCCGGCCATTCGTACAGGAACCCACGAACACGGTGTCGACCTGAATCTCCTTCAGCGGAGTGCCGGCGGTCAGTCCCATGTAGTCCAGGGCTCTCCTGGCGTTGGCCTGGTCGGACTCATTGCTGAAGGACTCGGGGTCGGGGACGCTGCCGGAAAGCGGCAGACCCTGGCCCGGGTTGGTGCCCCACGTGACAAACGGCGCCAGCCCGGCGGCGTCCAGGTGGATCTCGGCGTCAAAGAGAGCGTCGTCGTCGCTGCGAAGGGTCGACCACTGCGCCAGCGCGTCATCCCAGTCGGCACCGGTCGGAGCGTGCGGACGGCCCTTCAGGTAGTCGAAGGTGATCTGGTCCGGAGCGATCATGCCCGCACGCGCCCCCGCCTCGATCGACATGTTGCACACAGTCATCCGCGACTCCATCGAGAGCGCCCGGATCGCAGTGCCCCGGAACTCGATCACGTAGCCCTGGCCGCCGCCGGTTCCTATCTCCGCGATGACGGCCAGGACGATGTCCTTGGCTGTCACGCCCTCAGCCAGCTCACCATCGACTGTGACGGCAAGGGTCTGAAAAGGCTTCAGTGGCAAGCTCTGCGTGGCCAGGACATGCTCGACCTCGCTGGTGCCGATACCGAAAGCCAATGCCCCGAAGGCGCCATGGGTGGACGTGTGGCTGTCGCCGCAGACGATGGTCATGCCCGGTTGGGTCAGACCGAGCTGAGGGCTGACGACGTGGACGATGCCCTGGTCGATATCACCCATCGGAAAGAGCTTGACCCCAAAATCGGCGCAGTTCTTTCGCAGAGTCTCGACCTGGGTCTTGCTCACCAGGTCTGTGATCGGCCCGGGAGTCGTCGGGACGTTGTGATCTTCGGTGGCCAGGGTCAGGTCGGGACGGCGGACCACACGGCCGGCCAGTCGAAGACCGTCGAACGCCTGGGGGCTGGTCACCTCGTGCAGCAGGTGGAGGTCGATGTAGAGCAGGTCGGGCTCGCCCTCGGCCCGACGCACCACATGGGCATCCCACACCTTCTCGGCCAGCGTGCCTGCCATGAGTCACTCCTTCGTGATGCCGAACGGATCTGGTCCTGGTGACCCCCGCATAGAGGAGGCTCGCTCAGATTTTCCGGGAACGAACTTGCGTCTCAGGCTCTGAGACGGCAATATCATGAGATGGACAACTCTAGCGGAGTCGGCGTTCTTGACAAGGCGGCCATCGTTCTGGGCGCGCTCGAAGCCGGGCCATCGACCCTGGCCCAGCTCGTCGGCGCGACCGGGCTCGCCCGTCCGACCGCGCATCGTCTTGCCGTGGCACTTGAGCACCACCGCCTCGTGGCACGTGACATGCAAGGCCGATTCATACTCGGTCCCCGTCTCGCCGAGCTCGCCTCAGCCGCGGGCGAAGACCGGTTGCTGGCTGCTGCGGGCCCCGTGCTGGGTGCCCTGCGCGACCACACCCACGAGAGCGCACAGCTCTTCCGCCGCCAGGGCGACCAGCGCATCTGTGTGGCGGCCGCCGAGCGCCCCATGGGTCTGCGCGACTCGATCCCCGTCGGTGCCAGCCTGTCCATGCTCGCCGGTTCTGCGGCACAGGTCCTGCTCGCCTGGGAGGAGCCCGACCGCATGCACCGCGGGCTGCAGGGCGCGAAGTTCAACCCCACGACCCTGTCGGGTGTCCGCCGCCGCGGGTGGGCCCAGAGCGTGAGCGAACGCGAGTTCGGAGTCGCCTCCGTGTCCGCGCCCGTTCGCAGCCCGTCGGGTCGTGTCGTGGCAGCGGTCTCCATCTCGGGTGCGATCGAGCGCGTCTCGCGTCAGCCGGGTCGCCTGCACGCTGCGACCGTCGTGGCCGGCGCCAACAAACTCACCGAGATCCTGCAACGGGCCAGCCAGCAAACCTGACGCCGGCCGCGTGAAAGATCCCCGCCCTACGAACAGGACGGGGATCGGTGTGGTAGCCCCGACGGGATTCGAACCAGCGCTACCACCTTGAGAGGGCGATCAAGCCATAGTTGGCAATGCATGAGAATGCCTGAAAGTGTTGGAAACAAAGGGCTTTGGCGTTAGGCAACGTTGACGCTCATCGGTCGTTTACGGCTGGGATGTGTACCCAATGTCTACCCGCCAAGGATCCTGCGTCGCTGCCTGTATCGACCAGTCGATCGACAGTTCTCGATCGACTGCTCGCGACTAAGCGATCAAGCGCGCACCAGGCGTCACAGCTTGGCCCTCGTTCCCGTTGGCACTCAGAGCCCGCGAAGAAGATTGCGGGCCGGTACGGCCTGTCCGTTTGGGTTGAGGGAACAGTCAGGTCGTCAAGCAGCGTGTCGTACAGCGCCCGCGTCCCGGGATCCTCACCGGACCTGGCAAACGGGGCGCACCTTCTCGCACAAAGCCCTACGGCCGGCGTTCCACCGGCGTTGCCGTGGTCGTCGTTCCGCTTGCGGTCACAAGATCCGATGGGTTTGGCAACGCTCTGCATCATTTTTTCGTCACCATCGGTTGGACGCATGGTTCGTAGCGACCTGGGAAGCAGATTCTCAGCGCTGGACCGCCAGTCGGCGACGGAGTTCGTTGCGGACCCCAGGCCACTCGGACGCGATGATCGAGAAGACGACCGTGTCACGCAGCGTACCGTCGCCCATGATGCGGTGGTTGCGCAGAACACCGTCCTGCTTTGCGCCCAAGCGTGCGATCGCGTCGCGGGACTGGTGGTTGCTCCAATGCGTGCGGAACTCCACGGCGATGCACTCCAACTCGACGAAGGCATGGGTCAAGAGGAGCAGCTTGCTCTCCGTGTTGGTGCCAGTGCACTGCGCGGAATGGGCGGTCCACGTCGACCCGATCTCTATTCGCCGATTGACTGCGTCGACGTTCAAATAGGTCGTCATCCCGAGCCAGCGGTTGACCGCCTCCACATACTCCCTCGACGAAAAGGTCCAAAGCGCTGATCTTCTCCGGCAGCCTCGGTGGACGGTGCCCAACTCAACAGCGAATCGACCTCGCTGTCTGCGCCACAGAGGTCAACTTCACGCGGTGCGCACGGGGAGCCATGAGGGGCGCGAGCTATTGGCCCAGCGTGATGATGCAGAGGTCGGGCTGG
Source organism: Actinomycetales bacterium (assembly GCA_038249115.1). Lineage (GTDB taxonomy): Bacteria > Actinomycetota > Actinomycetes > Actinomycetales > Dermatophilaceae > UBA4719. The sequence goes on along the minus strand of JBBRWQ010000008.1, from coordinate 8,429 downwards.
ACGAAGGGGAGCAGGTGGGTGGCGCGGACCGGCGCACCGAGCCCTGTCAGAGCACCCTGGATCATTCCCAGGTGCGCACCACAGACCACGTCTGGGTGCTTCTCGGCCAGTTCCCGGAAGGGACAGCGGTGCAGGCTGATGGCCCGGCGATCCGCGCTCAGCTCAGGAGCGAAACCGATGTTGGCGAGCATCCGCACGACCGTGCTCACGGCGTCAGCCTCGCTGATCGCCGGCCCCTCGGCTGGACCTGACCGGTCGCCGTCGTGAAGTCGGTGTTCGCTGAGCCCTGCCCAGTTCCGCCCAGCGTTCGCCGCCGCCTCGCCTGGATGTTCGCTGGTGGCGGCCAAGTGCTGGGCCAGCACTTCGGCGAGGAGCTCGTAGTTGCGTTCGCCTTCGGGCGCTCCGGTCGCCTCGTAGACCACGCGCGGTCGCCCCGGTCCGCTTCGAGCCTCGGTTCGTCGTACGGCATACCCCGCCTCCACCAACAGGTCGAGGTGCGAGCGCACCGTGTTCTGGTGCAGTCCGACGTGCTCGGCGACCTCAACGACGCCGAGCCCATTGTCACTCGCCCGCAGCAGGTCCAGGACTGCGATCCGGCTCGTGCTGGCCAGCACCTGATAGTGGCTCAGGCCGGATGACGGGGGCATGGACGCAGTTTTCCTGATTGTCATCGTGGAAACAAGCGGCGCACAACGTGGGGTGAGATGACGCACACGTCCGATTTTGGGGGTTTTGCCGGTCTAGGTGGTAAAAATGCCTGACCTATTGAACCTGTTTGGACCGTGAATATGGAAATTTGGGTGGACAAGGCATGAGTATGTTCTGCTTCCAGTGTCAGGAAACGACCAAGGGCGCCGCCTGCGTGACCAAAGGAATCTGCGGCAAGACCGAGGACGTCGCGAGGCTTCAAGACCTGCTGATCTACACGCTCAAGGGGATCGCGGTCCATGCAACCGCGGCCCGGCAGCTGGGGGTGTCGGGCAAAGAGGTTGACGAGTTCATCATGGAGAGCCTGTTCAGCACCATCACGAATGCCAACTTCGACGCCAGGTACTTCGTCGCCAGGGTCGAGGAAGGGCTCAACCTGCGTGAGGACCTCAGGAAAGACATCCTGAGAGCCGGCGGCACGATCCCGGCGAACCTGCACGACGCCACCACGTGGGTGACTTCGGTGGACGGGTTCGACAGCAAGGGGGCAATGGTCGGAGTCCTGGCTACCGACGATGAGGATGTCCGCTCGCTGCGAGAGCTGCTCACCTACGGCGTCAAGGGAATTGCCGCTTATGCCGAGCATGCGTACACCCTGGAGTATGAGGACAAGGGCATCTTCGCGTTCATCGAGAAGGCCCTGGCCGCCACTCTCGACGACGACCTCAGCGTCGATGATCTGGTCGCGCTGGTCCTGGAGGCCGGGAAGTTCGGTGTTGACGTGATGGCCCTGCTCGACACGGCCAACACCACGTCCTACGGCGACCCCGAGCTCACCACCGTGAACATCGGGGTGCGGGCAAACCCGGCCATCCTGATCAGCGGTCACGATCTGAAAGACCTCGAAGAGCTGCTGACGCAGACCGAGGGAACCGGCGTTGACGTCTACACCCATGGCGAGATGCTCCCGGCCCACTACTACCCCGGCTTCAAGAAGTACGAGAACCTGGTGGGCAACTACGGCAACGCCTGGCACCGCCAGCATTCCGAGTTCGACTCGTTCAACGGCGTGGTCTTCCTGACCACCAACTGCCTCATCCCTCCGAAAGACAGCTACAAAGACCGGCTGTATACGACGGGAGTTGTCGGCTTCGACGGAGTCAAACACATCGCCGACCGGGTCGACGGCCAGGCCAAGGACTTCTCGGCCCTGATCGCACACGCCAAGACCTGCCCTCCACCCACTGAGATCGAGACCGGTGAGCTGGTCGGCGGGTTTGCCCACCATCAAGTCCTGGCCCTTGCCGACAAGGTCGTCGATGCCGTGACGACCGGCGCGATCAAGCAGTTCTTCGTCATGGCCGGCTGCGACGGCCGCAGCAAGGATCGCGACTACTACGGCGACTTTGCCCAGGCCCTGCCGAACGACACGGTGATCCTGACAGCGGGCTGCGCGAAGTACCGTTACAACAAGCTGGAGCTGGGAGACATCGGCGGCATCCCGCGAGTCCTTGACGCGGGACAGTGCAACGACTCCTACTCGCTCGTGGTGATCGCCCTGAAGCTGAAGGAGGTCTTCGGCCTGGACGACATCAACGCGCTGCCCATCTCCTACAACATCGCCTGGTATGAGCAAAAGGCTGTCATTGTCCTGCTCGCCCTGCTGCACCTGGGCGTGAAGGACATTCACCTGGGGCCGACACTGCCGGGTTTCCTGTCCCCCAACGTGGTCAAGGTCTTGGTCAGCAACTTCGGAATCGCAGGCATCACCACCGCCGAGAGCGACCTCGCAATGTATCTGGCGTCCTAGCGCCCGAGCTGTGTACCGATCGTCGCCGGCTTTGTGGTGCGGCGATGATGCTCCGTCGTTCCGGCCGGCTCTTGGCAAGCCAAGCAGAGGTAGCGGTCAGGTGGACGAAGAAGCTCCAACGGAGTCCGGTCACCCCGATAACTTCCCCCGACGGTGGTGCTTGCTCGACCGGAATCTACGTCTCACAGCAGGATCGGTGACCGGAACGACTGTCGGTCGTGGTCTGATCATCCACCTGACGGATCTCGGTAACGCGGTGATGGACAATGAAGATCGTGGAAGATCATCGGCCGGGTGCAAGTCCTGAGCACCCTGACCTGCGCGACTATGTGAGTTGGCACGCGGCATACCAGGATCCTGAGTCGAGCCTGTCGGTGCGGTTGCGACATGTCCAGGGATCCATCGTCGACTGGCTGGACCGGACGCCCGGGCCGGTTCGCGTACTCAGCTCGTGCGCCGGCCAAGGTCACGACATCCTCGGCGTGCTCGAGGGGCGCGGGCCGCAGGACCGTGCCCGAGTGACCGGCGCCCTCGTCGAGATCGACCCCACGAATGTCACCATCGCCCGGCGGCGCATCGCGCAGCTCGGCCTGGCACTGACGGTCGTCGAGTCCGACGCGGGGACCACCGCCGCGTATGCCGGTCTCGTACCCGCGGACCTTGTGCTCCTGAGCAGGATCATGGGCAACATCTCCGCGGCCGACATCCAGCGGCTCGTGGACGTGTCGCGTCAGCTCTGCGCACCGGGAGCGACGGTCATCTGGACCCGGGGCGCACAGGACCCCGATCTCGGACCCGACATCCGCCGATGGTTCGAGCAGGCGGGTTTCGAGGAGCTGTCGTGCGAGGAGTGGTTCGAAGGCACGAGCATGCGGGTCGGCGTGAACCGCCTCGTCGCAGCACCCCAACCACTGCGTCCCGGTGAGCTGATCTTCACCTTCTACCGCTGAGGACGACCGTAGGTTCGCGACCAGCAGACGACCTCCAACTTGACGGCATACCGGTTGCTTTGACTCTCGGGGCAGCGGTGGTCGCCGCCGTTCCATCGTGAACCGTCGCAGGTGCCAGAGAGATGAGCGAACGGCGCCGCAGCACCGATGATCTTTCACTGTGTCAGTTGAAGCCCCGTCAAGCGGACAGTGCTCGTCCACTGTGTCGGATGGAACGCGTTGTGGCGACGCTGAGGGGCGTGACGCTCACCGCCCGATGGTGCCCGTCGTCTTCGTTAGCCGATCGGTTTGCGGCACACGCTGTGCCCCTTGCGGTGCCCGACCGATACTCAAGGCCCTGTCATCGTCTTCGCCCTTGCCGTCTCCTTTCGAGATCGCCGGGTGGCCAATGCGGCGCCGCGATTGCTCAGGCCACCACGATGCAGTCGACGCCCGGCAGGTCCTGGAAGTTTGCGCCGCGGTCTGTGGTCAGGACAATGCGTTTGGTGGCCGAAGCGGTCGCCGCGATGATCAGGGCGTGCGCTCCACGTTTGGTCCCGCTGCGGTGGCCGTGTGCCAGCAGCTGTCCGTGGATTTCAGCGGTGGCCGGGTCGTAGGTCTCGACCGGCAGCGTCTCGAGAACTTTGCCGAGGAACGCAGCTCGGGCGGCGCGATTCCGCTCGGTGGCACGTTCAACGCCAGCTCGCAGCTCGGCCACTGTAATGGCCGCGATCACGAGGTCGTCATCTTCGGCAATGACGTCCATGAGCCGTGACCGTCCACGTTCGGACGCGATCAAAACGCCCGTATCAAGGATCAGTCGACGGGCCATGCCGGCCCTTCGAGCGTAACCGCGTCGCGAGCCGCCAAGACGTCAGCAGCGAAGTCCTCGTCAGCTGCACTCGAGCCAAGCAGAGCAACAACCTCAGCGCCGTTGCTTGCGGTAGCCGGGCCGATGGACGCGATTCGTCGACCCCCACGCGTGACCACAACCGTCTGCCCATGTTCAGCTTCATCCAGCAGGGCAGCGAAAGAGCGGCTCGCCTCGGTTGCGGTGACAGTACGCATGACATCAGATTATCTGATACATCTCGCTGAGGCAGCAAGCAGGCAAGCAGGGCGACGACCGAACGCCAGGGTCGGACCAGCTCGACGAGGTCGCCGACCGACTGGACGCCGCGGCTCGCGCTGTCGTGTACCCGTTGTCTACCCCGGCCGACATCTTCGCGATATCGGCGGGCTGAGAAAACACCAAACCCCTTGGAAACAGGGGGGTTTGGGATGGTAGCCCCGACGGGATTCGAACCCGCGCTACCGCCTTGAGAGGGCGATCAGGCTATCGTTGGCAATCCATGATCACGTCCTATTGTGTTGGAAACAAGGGGCTTTGGCGCTAGACAACGTTGACGATCATCGGTCGTTTACGGCTGGCATGTGTACCCAATGTGTACCCGCCAAGGATCCAGTGTCGCTGCCTGTGTCGAGCAAGTCGATCCAGAGTTCTCGATCGCTCGATCTCGGTGCAGCCGTGGCTGTCGGCGTGGTCAGTGCACTCCTCGTAGAGCTGGCGAGCGAGACCACCTCTGCTGCGGTCTGGCCGAACGCCAACGAAGTGCACATACCCAAGGTGCGGCTGGGATGGCGAGACGACAGCCACCAAGTGGCACTGGCCGAAATCGGGTCCCGATCTACGCGCTGCCGCGCGTCGACCACCCCTCGCGTCAATGCCGATCGAGTACCAAACCCCAGCGATCGAGGATCGCGCCGTCGAAGTGCAGACGCCGCTCGCCGACCTTGGACGCCACCGTGCACCCTCTGTCCCCGACCTCATCGTCGCCGCCACGGCAGAGCTGGCCGGGCTCACCGTCGTACACCTCGACAAGGACTTCGACCTCATCGCCGAGGTCACCGGACAACCGACGGAGCGCCTTGCCGCGGCATGACGCGTCTCGCTGAGCCATATTACGGGCGGCCGCAGGCGTATCCTCCGAAGGCCGCGAGTTTGTGGTCGGGCTCGACGTCCTCTGCTGAGGCGTTCGGCCCCGGCAAGCTCGCGTAGCTCACCGGCCGACTGCCCACGCAAGACAAGATGGGACCGAAACTTCCAGGCGAGCGAGGCACCGAGGGTCAGTCCTCACTCGGCAACTACATCTACCATCACGTCACGACCAGCGGCCGTCGCCTTACCGCGGCTCGGTGAGTGTCTTCGATCCGGCCTCACTGGAAGGAACGGCGGCTACGGCGCAGGGAAGCGCACCACGGTTCCCCAGCCCAACGGTGCGTCAACTCCGTACACCGATACCACCCACACAGCACCATCCGGCTCGACCGCAACGGCGGCGACCTTCGCCGCAAGCCATCCTTGTGCGGATGCGCTGTCCTGCGGTGCGAATCCCCGACGTGCTCCCGGACGCACCGAGATCTGCGGCATGGCCAGGGTGCGCAGCGACGCGGCGCCGGTAGCTGTATCGGTGCGCTCGACCACGAGGTTGCCGCCTTCGGCTTCGCTCACGCGAGCCAGTGTCCGGCCGCCCATGCCTGTCGGTAGTGTGACCGCCGGCCGGCCGGAACCGCCACTCAGGCGGGCTGTCACGTTTACGTCAGGGCCCTCCAGGATGGCTTCGTCGGTCCCCACGACGCCTGTCGTCGAAGTCGATTCACTCGATACAGGGACAGTGTTCTCAGGGACCCACACAATCTCCGTACCACCCGTGGGGAGGGTCGGACTGGTGGCCGGGGCCCCCAGGTTGACCAGCGCCGACGCCCCTGAGGACGCCATCTTCGTGAACATGGACACAGGTCGTCCTGCAGGCGTGGAGACCGTGCGCCAGGTGCTCGCGGACGGTTCATAACACCTCAGCTGCTGTTCGCCGATGACGCCAATCCACAAGCACTCCCCGGCCGCTGCCATCGCGGCGGAACGCCCGTCCATACCGTCGGCGCCGTCCTTCCAAGGAACGGTCACCACACGCACAAGGCCCGTACCCGGGGTGAACGACACCAGGTGCGTCCCCCAAGATGCCCACACATCACCGTCGTGTATGGCGAGGGATCCAGCCGCCCAATCAGTCCCGTCCGCCGACAGTGTGGTCGTCCGAGCGGTACCGTCGGCCTCCGCAACGCTTGTCAGGAGGACGCCATTGTCGGCATCGGCTCGAGTGAGAACCCAGAGGGTCCGTGCGAGCGGATCGTAGATCGCTTGGCGTTGCCCGGATGGTAGGCCGGTTGAAACGATCTTTAGTGCTGGCTGACTCACGGCCAAGGGTCCCGCCTTCACGGGGGTCGTTGCGCCTTGGGCTGACACCATGGCCAGACCCATGACGGCGGCAACGCCGCAACCGGCTATCAATGCTCGCCTCACTGTGTGCTCCCATACGTCTTGATATAAATGTATCGTGAGACGATTGAGTAGGTGAAATAGGGGCGATAGTCTGTAGTCGAGGTTGTTTTGGCACTACTCCAATCGGACCAGCCAGCACCACCCTTCAATCTCAGCGTCTGATTTGTATTCGGCGTGGCGGAACCGAACCAGGACAACGGCATGCTCGAATAGCTTCCGGTGCCCCCATTACCGGTCTCATTAGCTGCAACCATCGCTCCCGAAGTTGGAAATCCGCAGCTTGAGTCAGTCAGCGTATCGTAATTGTAGTAGGTGTTGTAGCAGCCATTCCCAATGTATTCAATCCGATAGGTGACATCACCGGAAAAGGCCAGTGGACTTACATTCTTCAGGAAGTAGTATCCTGATGGATAGGTCTCCTCGAAGTAGAGACGGTACTGGTTGGGGGACTGAATGGTATATCCGTTGCCGCTCAAGTAGCCAACCATCCATCCGGCTTGAATCCACGTGCTCGGAGTGCTGAACTGTGCGTCCAGGTATCCGGCTGAATGGTCGTCAGTGCCAAGACCGCTGGGCAGGGAAGAAGGCGTCGAGATGTGCCCGTCAATTCCGGTATACCCGTAATACAAGTTGGAGGGGCATGCAGAGCTCAGCGCCGACGTCGATGTGTACTGTGACGCGTAGGCAAATACTCCGTTGCACGGGAGCGTGACCGCGGCCGCCGAATGTGGCCAAGCGACCATCAAGAGGAGTGCTCCGGCCAGAGAAGCGGCCGGAGCCACAAAGGACCGGCTCTGGAACTTCAACGGATGCCCTTCTCGAACTTCAACGGATGCCCCTTCTCGGGTGATATCCCCCCAAGCGCATCCGGTTGACATAAAGGTACGCTTGCGCCGCTAACCCGTCAAGGCGGGGAGACTGCTGGGAGACTGCTGCCCGCTCATGGCTATGCGGGCTCTGATGAAGCCTCATTGGAGTGTCGCGTTTGCCGCAGCCGCGCTCCTTCTCAGCCTCGATCCACGTGCGCCGTGAGGCGCTGACAACTCGAATGGAGGTGGGAGACCTTCATCGCCGTCCTGTCGCAGCAGGGCGGTGCAGCTGAGGGCAGCCTTGCCCGGGAGGTGCCGGGGAGGGTGGGAGCGCCCCTGGGTAGGACAACACCGGCTGGTCTACGGGCGCGCTGGGGACGAGGGGAGGGGTGCGCGATGCCGGGTATCGCATGGCCTCCAGGCCCTCGGCCGACACGAAGCACCGGAATAGAACCCGCTCCAGCTGGGTCACCTTCGAACCCTTCGAGCGCCTCGTGCTCTGGTCAACCCCATCGACAGGGGCCCCTCCACTGGAATAGGACGTCGACGTCGACGAAGACGCCGACTTCACGAAAGAATATGGCCTCCACCTCGAAAGAATAACGCTACCAACAACTTTCAACGCAAAATCGGCATTTCCAACTCTTTATCTTTTAGCGGCACGCATGCTACCAATGTTGGTAAGTCGGGTCGCCTTTCGGGCGGCCCAAAAACGTATCTACCGATGATTGTTGGTTGGTGTTGGAAATGCATGGTGGGTTAAAGGTGTATCGCGGTTCGGCCGCTGCTGCGCGCAGCTATGTCGAGGCCGACCGGGCCCGCGTGGATGACTACTACCTGGGCGAGGGCACCGGCGTCGCGCAGCGTTACCTCGCCTGCCCAGAGGAGGGGGT
>JBBRWQ010000007.1:0-58553 GCA_038249115.1 Actinomycetales bacterium | reverse complement strand
TGTCGGTCGTCCCTGAGCACATGGTGTACCGCGCCGCCAGTAGTCAATGCGTCGGCGGGAACAGCCCGCCTGGTGGACACGAAGGGCAATCAAAATGTTCGGCAGCGACGTGAACATCCAGCCGAACCGCACGGCAGGTCGCAAGGCGGCGCATCGAGGCGACGTTGGCGCTGCCGGCGGCTGTCGGAGAGCCGGAGTTTGTGAAAACTTCCGGGCGTATTCCTCACAAACGCCCGTAAGGAGCCGCTTCCACCCTGTCACAGCCCGAAAGAACGAAAGGGCCCCCAACCGGCGTTTCCGCTGGTCAGAGGCCCTTTCAGCACGTGGTGGCAGGTGAAGGATTCGAACCTTCGAAGCTTTCGCGATGGATTTACAGTCCCAAGGCTGCAAACCTCTGACCAGCCAAAACGCTTCTCCCGGAACAACTTCCGTCGTATTCCCCACAGGTATCCGCTGTCAGCCGTAGTCAACCGGACACTGCGCGCCGGTTGCCGGCGTTTGTGGTGGGGCCTCGGGCCGCTGGGACCTGCCCTGCCAAGGGCTATCTGCGCAGAACGGCCGCGGTCTGAGGAAGTCCGGCACGGTCCAGACGGTCCAGTATGTCGTCGACGGTGCCTGGCGGTCTCTGCCAGGAGTCGGCCACGGCTTGGATCGCCTTGTGCAGGCTGATCGCGTCCAGATGGAACTGGTCGACAAGAAAGTCGTCGGGGTGTTTAGCCTCGATGTCCCAGTCGGCCAGGACTTCGGCAGGAAAGTCGCTCAGGTTGAACGTGACGATGGTCTGAGCCCGGGCCCGGATCGCGGCGGCGAGCACATGTCGGTCGTCTGGGTCGGGCAGGTGAAGGGAGCCGATCAGCGGCTCGTGGCCGGTGACGACCGCGTCTCGAACCGCGAGGTTCATCAGCTTCCGGGTGCGTTGCAGTCGAGCCTCGTCCAGGTCCGGCCGTTTGGCGTGCAGAGACCTGAAGGTCTCGTCAAGGTTCGTCTCGGTCCACTTCGCCTGGACGATCCCGGTCTGCGCCAACCGGATCAGGACGTCGCGCAACGTGGAGGGGTAGAGCACGTTGGCGTCGTAGATGACGACGAAGGTCATTCGTCAATACCCATGTCCTGGGTCAGGACGGTGAGTTCGTCGGCAGCCTTGCGTTGCTCTGCGTCGTCGCGGCGCATGTAGTCCAACAGGGACGCAGCCTTGATCCGGCGATGAGTGCCTACTAGGCGGTATTCGATGTCTCCGGCTTGGAGCAACCGCACCAGGAACGGCCGAGACACGTTCATCAGGTCAGCTGCCTGCTGGGTGGTGAGCTCGGCGTGCGCCGGCACCAAGGACACCGCTTGGCCTGCGGCCATGTTGGCTAGGACGCCGACAAGGAGATCAACCGCTGCGCGGGGCACCGTGACCGTTTCGCCGTCTTCCTCGACGGTCAACCGCACCGGTTTGTGGATGTCGTGGTGAGTTGCAAGTGCCTTGCGGACGCGCACCAAGGCATCCCGGGCGACCACGGCGTCCTCTCCTTCGGGCTGGACGGGCAAAAGGACTCTCGGGGACATGGCAGCTCCTCAACGCAATGAACGAAGTATCCGAAACAACTGTAACTCAAAGTCGGCGCCTACCCGACGAAGAACCCGACCCGAACATGGACTACGAGCTCCAAACAATTCTCACGCCGCCCAGACGCCATCAGAGGCCACCCACGTGACCGGGAAACGATCCTCAAAGTCCGCCCGGGGAGGCCCCTTGCGGTTCAATTCCGTTACGCCGCAACCGGATCCGAACTACCGGTCCTGCAGCCACGGACGGCAGTCCAGCGCGCCTGCGGCGCCCAGAATCAATCGCGATGGCTTGAAAGTCCACTCCGATTGAATACCCCCACTGACGGCATAATCGCAGGTCAACGCCTCGCGCGCGGCCTTCACGGCCTTCCCATGGCCTGAACTTCCCCACGTATTCCGCACGCGCGTCGACGCCCCGCCGACCCTGGCCCGCGTTTCCGCAGGTCACAGGCCCTGCACTCACCTGACACCGGAGGCGACGACACTCGTGCTGATTGGATACCCCCGCTGGGTATATAGGAAGGCCCCTGACCGGCGTTTCCGCTGGTCAGGGGCCTAACGCGCACGTGGTGGCAGGTGAAGGATTCGAACCTTCGAAGCTTTCGCGATGGATTTACAGTCCAGGGGCTGCGCCGCGCTGACCAGCGGAAATGCCTGTCCCCCTGCCAACTTCCGTGCGCATTCCCCACAGACAGCCGACGCCAGCCGAGACCAACCGGCGCCAACCGGACAGCCCAGAGGGCCCTCTGGGCGGGGACGGCTCCCAAGGAGGGCGCGATAAACGGGATGTGTCAGGGACGACGTTCGCAGACTACGACCTCCGGTCGAGGACCGGGGCGTCCGTCGCTTCGATGACCTGCTCGAGCCCGACGCCGGGGGCGAGTTCGACAAGGTGGAAGGCGCCATCGGATACGTCGAGGACGGCCAGATCGGTGATAACTCGATGGACGACGCGCTTGCCGGTAAGCGGCAGCGTGCACTCGGACATCAGCTTGGGCGAGCCGTCCTTCGCTGTGTGGTCCATCAACACGATGACCCGCTTGGCGCCGTGGACCAGGTCCATCGCCCCACCCATGCCCTTGACCATCTTCCCGGGCACCATCCAGTTGGCCAGGTCCCCAGTTGCCGAGATCTGCATGCCCCCGAGGATCGCGACGTCGATGTGGCCGCCACGGATCATCGCAAAGCTGGTCGGGGAGTCAAAGAACGACGCCCCGCTCATGACGGTGACAGTCTCCTTGCCGGCGTTGATCAGGTCGGGGTCCACCTCGTCGTCGTACGGGTAGGGACCAACGCCGAGGATGCCGTTCTCGGACTGCATGACCACATGCACGCCCGCAGGCAAGAAGCTCGGAATCAGGGTCGGCAAACCGATCCCGAGGTTGACGTACTGGCCGTCACTCAGCTCGGCCGCTGCCCGGGCGGCCATCAGCTGACGGGTCCAGGCCATCAGGCTCCCGCCTCTTGCTGGCGGGCCCTCTCGGCGCGCGTGCGAACGGTCAGCTTCTCGATGCTCTTGCGGTTTGCCTGCTCCGGGGACAGCGCCACAACCCGCTGAACGAACACCCCCGACAGATGCACCGCGTCCGGGTCGATCTGCCCGGCCTCGACCACCCGCTCCGCCTCGACGATGGTCAACCGCCCGGACATGGCCGCGGGCGGGTTGAAGTTGCGGGCCGAGGCGTGGAAGACGACGTTGCCATGTCGGTCCGCGATCGCAGCCCGTACCAGGGCAACGTCGGTGACAATCGCCTCTTCCAGCACCATCTCCCGGCCGCCGAACTCGCGGACCTCCTTGGGTGTGGATGCCAGCGCGATGCTGCCGTCAGGGTGGTACCGCCACGGCAGCCCGCCGTCGGCGACCTGAGTCCCCACACCGGTGGGCGTGAAGAACGCACCGATGCCCGCGCCACCCGCGCGCAGCCGCTCGGCCAGGGTCCCCTGAGGGGTGAGCTCAACCTGCAGCTCGCCCGCCAGGTACTGCCGGGCGAACTCCTTGTTCTCCCCGACGTAGGAGGCGACCACCCGGCCGATCCGCCGCCCCTCCAGGAGCAAGCCCAGACCTGCGCCGTCGACCCCGCAGTTGTTCGACACGATCGTCAAGTCCGACGCGCCCTGTTCCAACAGCGCGTCGATCAGGATCCACGGGATCCCGGCCAGCCCGAACCCGCCCACCGCGATGCTCGACCCGTCCGTGATGTCCGCCACCGCTTCCGCCGCCGAGGCCACCACTTTGTCCACTACCTCACCCCACCGTTCGTATGCCGAGTGCTCGCTCTGTGTTGGACAGGTTCACCAGTCAGGTACTCAAGCAGGGCCCTGGTCACCGCTTGCGGTTGCTCGTCGTTGGCCAGGTGCGCCGCCCCGGGGACCACCAGCAGCCGGCCATCGCGGACCCCCGAGGCGATGCGCTCGAGGTGGTCCGGCGGCGTGGCGGGGTCCTCGGCGCCTGCGAGGGCCAACGTCGGCGCCCATATATGTGCCAGGTCCTCGGTGAGGTCCATCGCGGCGATCGCCTCGCAGCACGAGGCGTAGCCCTCCGCCGGTGTGGCCGCGACCATCTGCTGCGCGGCCAGGACGCGGGCGGGCTCGCTCGAAGCGAACGACGTTGTGTACCAACGTCCCACGACCGCTTCGGCCACGGCCGAGGTGCCGTGTTCGCGTACCAACGCCGCGCGATCGTGCCATGCCTGCGAAGGGCCCAACAGTGCCGACGTGCAGAGAACGGCCAGACGGTCGACCCGCTCAGGCCTCAGCGCGGCCAGTCGCAGCCCGGTCATACCTCCGAGCGAGAGGCCCACGAAGTGCGCCCGCTGGACCCCGAGCTCGTCCAGCAGTGCGACCACATCGTCGACCAGGTCGTCGATAACGTAAGGCCCATCGGGGACGGGGGACCGGCCGTGTCCGCGAATGTCGTAGCGCACGACCCGGAAGGACCGGGAAAGCTCCGGCACCTGCCGGTACCACATCTCGTAGGTCGAACCGAGGGAGTTGGACAGGACGACCACGGGTGCGTCACCGGCCAATCCCGGTGCCGCATCGACGACGTGGGACACCCGCACCGGTTGGGGTACCCGATCAGTGGGCATCCTCACCTGATCGGCTGGTCCCGTCACCGCACGGCCTCGAATACCGCGGCCAGACCCTGCCCGCCGCCGATGCACATGGTCTCCAGACCGTAGCGGCTTCCGCGACGGTGCATCTCGTGGGCGAGCGTGGCCAGGATGCGGGCTCCGGTAGCACCGACCGGGTGACCCAGGGAGATGCCAGAACCGTTGACATTCAACCGTTTCCCATCGTCCTCCCCCAGATCCCAGTGGCGTAGGACCGCGATTACCTGCGCGGCGAAGGCCTCATTGAGCTCGATGAGGTCGATGTCGGCCATCGCCAGACCCGCCCTCTTGAGTGCGACTGCGGTAGCGGGAACCGGGCCGATGCCCATGACCTCGGGGTCGACACCTGCCACGGCCCAGGAGCGCACGCGCAGGAACTGGCGAAGCCCCCTCCGCTCGGCCTCGTCGCGGGTCGTGACGACGCACATCGCTGCACCGTCGTTCTGTCCGCTGGCGTTCCCGGCCGTGACCGTCGCCTCGGGGTCGATATCCAGCCGTACCGGCCGAAGCGCTGCCAAGTCTTCCATGGTCGTCTCCGGCCGGGGGTGTTCGTCCTTGGTGACTTCGATCGGGTCCTTGCCGCGACCACCCGGCACGGTGACGGCTACGATCTCGTCGTCGAACCGGGCCTCGCGCATCGCCACCGCAGTTGCTTGTTGGGATCGCAGCGCGAACTCGTCTTGCTCCTGACGGCTGATGCCGAACTGACGGCGAAGGTTCTCGGCCGTCTCCATCATCCCGCCCGGCACGGGGTGTAGCCGCCCGCCTGCGGTGACCCGGGCGCGAGCGAGTCGGTCCATCAGCTGCACACCGTCGCCACGAACCCCGCGCCGCAGGCCCAGGACGTAGTGCTCCGCTTGGCTCATCGACTCCACCCCGCCGGCCACGACGAGACGGGCGGCGCCGCTGTCGACCTGCATCGCCGCATACAGCACGGCCTGCAGACCTGACCCGCACCGTCGGTCGATCTGCAGCCCTGGCACCGACGTGCCGAGGCCCGCGTCGACCGCGGCCACCCGGCCGATGGCGGGTGCCTCGCCGCTGGGGTTGCACTGGCCGAGAATGACGTCGTCGACGTCGCCCTCGGCCAGGCCGGTGCGCTGGACCAGTGAGGACAGAATTGAGACTGCGAGATCCGTCGCGCTCAGCGGCGCGAAGACCCCACCGAACCGCCCTACTGGGGTGCGGATGGGTTCACAGATGACGACCTCAGTCATGGACGCCAGCCGTCGGGAGCAGGGCGATGTCCGAGCTGTGCACTGCCAGCGGCGTCACCTCGATCGTCATGTACTCGAACAGCGGCAGCTGCCAGAGAATGTCGTGCAACTGCCCGTTGTCCTCGACATCGAAGATGCTCAGGTTGGAGTACTGACCCACGCACCGCCAGATGTGAGGCCACACGCCGGACTTCTGCAGCTCCTGTGAGTAGGCCTTCTCCCGGGCGAGAGTGTCGGCCTTCAGTGCGGGGTCCAGGTCCGTGGGGATGTGCACGTCCATCTTCACTGAAAAGAGCATGGGTCAGCCTCCAGTTGCTTTGCGCCCCAAGCGTTCCGAGCGCCTTTTGTCGGGCTCAGGCCGGGTCGAGGACGAAGTTGTAGGTGACCTCGTGACCGTCGCCACTAGAGGCTTCGGTCGGAGCCAGGACGAGTTCGGGCTTGACTGCCGAAGCGACGTCATCGGCGAGGTGCTCTCCACCCTGGAAGTACAGCTGGCTGGTGATGAGCTGGTGGCCTGGGGCCGAGACCTTGATGTGCAGGTGTGCGGGACGCCAGGCGTGCCATCCGGCGGCGGAGATGAGCTTGCCACAGGATCCATCGGTGGGGATCTGGTAGGGCGCGGGCTGCATGGTGTGGATCTTGAAGCTGCCCTCGTCGTCGGCAGTGAAGACGGCGCGCAGGTTCCACTCCGGTAGACCGGGGGCGAACTGCGAGTAGTAGCCGTTGTCGTCGGCGTGCCAGATCTCGACCGTGGCGCCACCCAGGGGGCTGCCTGCCACGTTGGTCACCTGGCCCTGGAACAGCAGCGGCGTGCCAGGCTCGTCGTCGCGCATCGGCAAGGTGCCTTCGGCGGAGAGCTGAGGAGCGCCAGGAACGTAGAAGGGGCCTTCGATGGTGCCCTTGCTGCCCTGGCGGTCAGCGTTTGCGACCTCTTCCACGACGTGCTCGACCCAGACGTCCAGGAACAGCGGCCACTCGCCGTCCTCGCCGACCTGGATCAGCCACGACTTGAGCATGTCGTACTCGGCGTAGGTGACCTTGTTGCGGCGGATGACGTCGTTGATGGCCGCGATCGCCTCGCCGGCGAGGGTACTCACGCGCTCGGTGGTGGTTTCGACGGCAATCTGCTTCTCGCGGAAGCGTTCGGTTGCAGCGGCGCCGGTTACGGCAGCGGTTCCGGCGGCGTTCGGCTCGGTGAGTTGTTCGGCCATGGTGGTACTCCCTTGTCTTGTCGTGCTCGGGTTGTTGATAAACGGGTCAGTGGTCCTGTCGGTAGCGCCGCAGCTTGTCTTCGTCGATCTCAAGGCCCAGACCGGCGCCCTTCCGGACGGCGAGTGTGCCGTTGGTGATCTGAAGCGGTACGGCCAGCAGGTCGTCGGACATGTCCAGGAAGTTGGACAGTTCGCCGGCGCGACGCGACGTGAGCTCGAATGCCGCCCCAAAGGCGACACTGCACAGGGAGCCGATCTGGCCGTCGATCTGGTTGCCCAAAACGACCTCCACGCCAAGGCCCTCGCACTGGTTGAGCACCCGCTGCGAGTAGGTGAATCCTGTGCGCGCGGTCTTGATGCTCACGCCGTGGGCCGATCCGCCCAGTAGTTCGCGGGTGACTTCGCCGGGGCGGGACACGCTTTCGTCGGCGAAGATCGGGATCCGGCTCTGCGACACCAGCCACCGTCGGCCAAGTACGTCATCGGCCGGGCAGAGCTCCTCGGCAAAGCTGAGATCGAGGTCTTCCATCGCGCGCAGGGCCCGCACTGACTCTGACGCCGTCCAGCCACGGTTGCCGTCGATGTAGAGCTCCACCTCGTCGCCGAGCCCCACACGAAGCGCCCGACATGCCTCCACATCGAGCCCGATGGGCCGCCTGCCCACCTTCACCTTGAACGTGGTGATCCCGTAGTTCTCGCGGATCTGTTGTGCCTCGGCGACCATCTCGCCGGGAGGCGCGAAACCGACCATGTGTGCGACCCGCATCTGGTCGCTGTACCCGCCGAGCAGCTCGGTCACCGATACGTCAAGAGCCTGTCCGATGACGTCCCACACGGCCATGTCGATCGCCGCCTTGGCAGTGGGGTTGCCGACGGTGCGGTTGAGCTTGCCGTGTATTGCTTCACGTTCAAGGGGGGACATGCCAACGATCTGCGGGGCGAAGATGCCGTCGATGACGGCACACACAGATGCCTGAGTCTCGCCGTAGGTAAACGGTCTGGGTGGTGCTTCGGCGGTGCCGACCAATCCGGTGTTGGTGTGCACACGCACGAGGACGTGCTCGGCGGCCGTGATCTCGCCGCTGGCGAACCGAAGCGGTTTGCGATACGGGATGGCGAACGGGATCGCCTCGATCTCGCTGATCTTCAACGTCGGCCTCCTTTCCGGGTGGGTCGGGCTAGCGCCGGATGAGCGGGCTGCGGACGACGTGGGTGCCTGCCGCCCGGTCCGCCGAGTCGAAGAAGTCCTCGCGGTAGATGTCGCGCGGGAAGAGCCGGGCCTTCATCAGCGCCCTCATGGTGTCGTTGACCATGTCGGGGCTGCCGCAGATGTAGGCGACGTGTCCCGATGCCTTCGGGTAGTCCTCGGCAAGCAGGGCCGGCACGCGGCCGGTCCGGCCGTTCCACTCGTCGCGCGACAGCGCAGGCCGGTAGCTGAACCAGTCCTGCTCGGCTTGCAGTGTCTGGAAGAACTCCCGGTCATACAGATCCTCCCGGGTGGCGACACCGTGGTAGAGCACGACCTCTTGCCCTGCGCCGGTCTCGGCGATGTGCGAGGTGATTGACTTCATCGGCGCCAGCCCGGTCCCCCCCGCCAGCAGCAGGATCGGCTGGGTGCGCATCGGGCGGAACGAGAACCGGCCATACGGACCGGACAGCGACACGGGGTCGCCGATGGCGAGGTTGGCGAACACCCAGCGGTCGGTGGCGAGGCCGTTCACTGACCGTTTGATGTGAAGCTCGATCCTGGTTCCGTCAGCAGGCGAGCTGGCGACCGAATAGGGACGCCGGTCGCCGCCGGGGACGTCCAGGAGAACGTACTGGCCGGGGTTGAACGTGAGGGGAGCCTGGAGCCTGATGACCAGGCGACGCACGTCGGGAGCCACCTCCTCCAGCGATTCCACGATGCCCTCGTAGTCGCGCACCGGGTGGACATCGACGCCCTCCTCGGCATCCACCTCCCCCTCGACGACGACGTCCCCGCGGGGCTTGGCGACGCAGATCAACGCACACCCCTCATCGCGTTCGCTCTCGAGCAGGGCGTACGGAGACGCGTCGCCGAGGTCTAGGTCGCCCTCGAGGACCTGCGCCTTGCAGGTGCCACACGTGCCGTGAGTACAGGCATGTGGCAGCCAGATCCCTTCCCGCAGACAGGCGTCGAGCACCGTCTGGTCCTCGCGACACTGGATCTCCACGCCGAGAGGCTCGACACGGACGGTGTACGTCGTCACAACAGCTCTCCTTCTCTCCGGTCCGCGGGTGCCAGGCTGATGCAGCACGTGGCACCCGTGGACGGTCGTGTGATCCGGGTGATCAGGCAGAGAAGGTCAGGAGCGCCTTGTGTCCGATGCCGACCTCAGCCAGCGATGCCTGTGGGGCGGGGTCGATAGGCTGGTCGAACAGCCTCCAGTCACGGACCGCCGTCGGGTCGAAGTCGGGATCCGACGACGCCCAGCCGTTGACCATGTTCGAGACGAAGTCTGCGAACGGCATGGCCTTCGGCGCCCGGAAGCAAGCCGCCGAGCAGAACAGCGGGTTTCCCCGCCAATGCACGTAGACCAGCTGGTCGTCGCCGAAGAGCTCGACACGGTCCTTCGATGGGAAGTCGTAGTCGTACAACGCCTTGACGCTCATGTCATGCCCCTTTCTTGGGTGCCGTGTCATGCCACTCGGCCCAGGACTTCTGGTCGGACGAGCCCTTGTACTCCCCGTTCTCGCCCTCCTGGATGCCGTACCAGGTCAGGACGTCGGGAACGGTCGGGCCGCCACAGTTGCCCTGGTAGATCTGGTGGACGGGCAGCCACGCCTGGACGTATTTCTCCGGCTCGCGCTCGAAAATCCACTGGCAGCCGTTGCTGCACGTGTGGAAGGTCTCGCCGCGGAACTCGCTGTTGCGGAACGAGATCCGCGTGGGGTCGTCCGGCTCGGTGAAGGCCATGGGGATCTGGCAGACCTGGCACAGCTGCGGCAGGCCCTGGACAAACATGCGGCCGCCTTCGGCCTCGATGCGGGCGTGCTTTTCCCAGGTGGGCCGGTAGTACTGGTCGAACGTGTCGGGGTACTGCTCTGAGAGCCAGTCCAGGTGTGCTGCGTCGGGCGTCTGGGTGGTGAACGCGGCGGCGAACGAGAAGTTGTGCAAGATCTTGTAGACCTCGTGGGACAACTTTCCCTTCTCCGCGATGGCGTCCTTGACGTGGCGCGGGGGCTTAATGCCGTAGAACTCCAGGTCCGGGAACAGCCCGCCGAGCATCTGGTCCTCGAAGTAGAGCTCGAAGGCCTCCTTCCAGCTCATGAACTGCTTCGGGAGCATGTAGTCCATCATTCCCGCGACAAGCGAGGACATCCGGTATGCCCGCCAGAACCACTTGTCGATCCACCCCTGGATGATCGGCACGTTGGCCTCGTCCTGCTCGAGCAGGAACTTGATGGCCTCCAGACCCAGCGTCATGTGTCGACTCTCGTCGGACTGCGCGGAGAAGCCGAATGACATCGTGGGCAGGTCGCCGTTGAAGCTGGCACCACTCATGAACGGCACGAAGAGCAGGTTGGTGAGCAGGTACTCGAAGCTGAAAGAGATGGAGACCAGGAACTCGAACGGCCCGGCGCTCATGGCGTCGTCTAGCAGGGACTTGGGGACCGATAGATACCAGACCCGGTCGTGCATCTTCGACCAGCTGTGGAAGCCGCTGTAGTACTTGTTGTAGTTGCTGATCGTGTGGATCTGCGTCTGACAGTGCCGCAGCTCGTCGACGCTCTGGCACATCGCAGCAAAGCGCGGCGCCGGGCCCTCGAGGTGTCGGGCCAAGTAGGCGAAGTGTCGATGCGCTGCGTACTCCAGGGGAGTGACACCTTGGAGGAACAGCTTGATGCTGTTGAGGTAGCTGGCATCGGAGAGACCGAGGTGTCCTTGGCTCTGGGCGAAGCTGTCGAGCACGGCGTATAGGCGCTTGTCCTTCTCCGCCTGGTACTTGTAGTAGGCGTCGACCGTGAGCCTGAAGGGGTCCTCCCAGCCGTCCCAGTCATGGATCTTGATGCCCTCGTAGCTGGTGTGCGGGAACAGCTGCTCTCGTGAGACGTAGCTGGGTTCCCAGTCGAGGTCACGGGTGAGCAAGGAGTAGCGCTCCTTGAGCGGCAGCTTCTTGTGGAATGCGGACTGCGGTGTCTCGATGGTCATGTCAGTGCTCCCACTTCACGATGATCTGGTCGTCGTCCCACTCGGAGAAGTTTCCGGCGTACGACACGATGGATAGTTGAAACTCACCGGTCTCCCACTCGCGCCCGAGCTTGCTCTCGACGGTCTCGCGGTTGATGACGATCTGGCCGGCCGCCTGCAGCTTCACCAGACCGGGTATGTGCCGGATAGTGAGCTCGGGGTTGTCGGCCTTGATGGCATCGATGAGGCCACGGTTCTCCTCCGAGTCCTGGATGTCGATGCCTACCGGGCGCAGGGTGCCGCCAGTCATGCCGCACCGCCCGTGACTTTGGCCCAGTAGGCCGTACGCGTCTCGGCGATCTCGCTGAGCGAGCCGGAGCTTTCGACCCCCGACAGCTGAGCGTCGATGATCGAAGCCAGCGCGCCCACGGCCTCCTGTGCCCGACCGGCCCAGGTCGCCACGATCCGGTCCAGGGTCTCCCGGTTCGCCTCGGAGTGACCTGGGTCAGCCGCCCACACAGCCACCAATGCGTCGAGCCACTTGCGCTGGTCGGCGAACCAGGTCCACAGGTGCTGCGTGAACAGGCTGTATGCCCCGGCGCCGCCAGTGAGCGCTGCATCGTCGAGCCGGTTGTAGAGCAGGGGATACAGCAGCGAGTCGATGAGGTCGATCGCGAGCACGCCCTCCGCCCAGTCCTCCACGACCATGATCTCCTCAACTAGCCGGCGCAGCGGTTGCAGGTGCTCGCCGTCGAGCCATTCCTGCTTGGCCAGCGTCAGCAGGTCGCCGCCGCCGCTACCGAGGGCAATGCCCACTCGGGAGAGCATCTGAGCGTTGCCGATCCGGTCGAACGCCGCGTAGGAGCAGCACTGCTCCAGGGACGTGCCATAGGCGAACCGTGCCCCGGCCACGCTGACCAGCTGGGCGCCGGACTCGTAGTGCCGCAGCGGCAGGACGACCGAGGTGAGCACTGACTGCCACGTGGTGGGCATCTTGGCGAGAAGCTCGCGGTCTTCGAGGTACTTGATCGTCTTGCCAAACCCGTCGTGCAGAGCAGCCCGGTTGGTGACGTACGGCATGTAGTAGTACTGCCGCGGGTCAGTGAACGAGTACGGATCCGTAAGCCGCAGGGCCGAGAACCGCTCGTCATACAGCTCACGGTCCTTGGCCCATGTGGGCCGGTAGTGGAAGTTCTCCCGTGGCTCGACGTCCAGCGTGCCCTCGAGGTAGCGGCTGGCCGGCTGGTCGCCTAGACGGTCGATGATGTTCTGATACGTCTGTCGTTTGGGTTCGATGACCTGGGAACGCAATTCGTACTGCACGGTCGTCTCCTGACGGTTCGGTTCAGCGGTGCGGTAAGTCTGCGAGCAGGCTCAGCACGAGTGCCTGCAGTTCGTCTCCGGTGGTGAGCTGACGGGGTTGGTCTTCGGGCAGACCGGGCACGACAAGCCGACCGAAGGCGGTGTGTCCCGAGAGCACGGTCTGCACGCGGGCTCTTCGGTCGCGGTATCCCAGGGTGAAGCCCAGCTCCCCAGAACCGCTGTCGTCAATGAGGGTTATCCGATCGCCATGTTCGGCGAGAATCGCGTTCGCCTCGCTCACCAGCTGCTCCGCAAGAGAGCGGGCGACGAACTGAGTGTCGGTTGCCACCGCGACCGATCGTGTCTGGCTTGCCTCGGTCTCGGGCTGCTGCACATCCTCGCCATCCAGCAGACCTTGAACCGCCAGCATGAAAGGCGTCATGAGCGGCACCCCCGGCTCTCGAGACTGATCCCTCGACAGAGACGCCAGCTAGCGGATGACAACAACTGTGTCAGGACAACCATTGAGCTCTCCTAGTCCCGCGTCCGGTCGGTGCCGGTCCCTGCGGTGCCCTGAGTCTTGCCCATACGCCATCTCTTGTGAAATACAAGAAACGACGTGATTGAGACGTCTTAGGTCTTACTCTTTCTCGACTTGGCTGGCGGAGAGAGCCCTCGTCGCTGGGCCGCTGTCCGTGGTCGCCCGCCCCCGATCAATGCCTGCGCTCGTGACAGGACGCGCGCAACGTGCGGCGAGGGATCGTTCGATCGGATGGCCACGGCAAGCTCCACCTCTTCGGTCGTCCCTGCGAGTGGACGGAACTCAGCCCCGGTGATCTTGAGATGCTGAACGGACGCAGGAACGAGGGCCACGCCGAGGCCAGCCGCCACAAAGGACACCAGGGTTGACGTCTCGGCGACCTCCTGCACCTCCATGGGCGTGAAACCGACCCGGTGACATGCGTCGAACACAGCCTCGTACACCACTGACCTGCGGTGTGACGGGTAACAGATAAACGGCTCGTCACGCAGATCGGCCAACCGCACGCTGCTGCTCGCCGCAAGCGGATGAGTCTCAGGCAGCACTGCAATCAGCGGCTCGCGCCGCAGCACAAGCACGTCGAGCCGGCGGTCTCGCACCGGCGGACGGAGGAAGCCCAGATCGAGGGTCTTCTCCAGCAGCGCGGCTACTTGATCGGGCGTAAGCATCTCGCCCTTGAGGTCGAGGTCGATGCCGGGAAAGTCCTTGCGCAGGACCCGGGCAAGTGACGGCAGCAGCTCATAGGTTGCCGAGCCCGTGAAGCCGATCGCCAGCCGGCCGATCCTTCCCGCAGCCACCCCGTTCGCCTCCACGCCGGCCGAGTCGACCAAGGACAGGATGGCCCGGGCGCGCTCCGAGTAGAGCTGGCCGGCTGGCGTCAGCTCGACCTTCCTTGTGGATCGGGTCAGCAACACGACGCCTAGCTCTGACTCCAGCTGCTTGATCTGATGTGACAGCGGTGGCTGGGCGATGTGCAGGCGTTCAGCAGCGCGCCCGAAGTGACACTCCTCAGCCACCGCAACGAAATACCGGAGGTGCCGCAGTTCCATCCCTGGAGCCTACGCACGACACAAGTGGTTCTGACTGAATCGTCTGAATGTCAGCCTTCCGGGGCACGTCGCCCCCGCCGTGGGATGAAGACACCTTGGGAACGCATCCGCTCGGACCCGACTCACACGACGGCTTGCCCATCGCGATGGCGTGTAAGTCCCCCGCCATTGCATACCCCCACCCCCGGCATCACCGCAGGCCAGTGGACGGACCAGTTCGGCCAGCACGGTGGCACGGACCCGAACTTCCCTGCGTATTCCCGGCGCGCGCCGCAGCAGTGCGAACCCGGCCACGTTTCCGCAGGTCACAGGCCTGCCCTCCCTAGCCGCCTCGCTGGTACGATTCGTGCCGTTTTGATACCCCCACCGGGTACACGAAGAAGCCCCTGACCCACGTTTCCGCTGGTCAGGGGCTTACCGCGCACATGGTGGCAGGTGAAGGATTCGAACCTTCGAAGCTTTCGCGATGGATATACAGTCCCAAGACGACAAGCCTGTGACCAGCGGAAACGACCTGACACCCAACAACTTCCGGGCGCATTCCCCACAGACAGCCGCCGTCAGCCGTAACCGACCGGACACTGACGGCGCGCGGACGCCGAGGCCGGCAGCTACCGTGACCTCACGCGACTGAAGAAGAAAGGTTTGATGTGTCTCGGCTCGAGAGGCTGGTCCCGGAGCTCGTTGATGAGCAGCAGCGGGTGCTCTACGAGCGGATCAGAGGCGGTCCCCGTTCGTCGGGGGCGCAGGCATTCCGCCTCGTCGGGGCCGATGGTGCCCTTGAAGGTCCCTTTAACGCCATGCTCCTGTGCCCCGCCGTGGGGACGGCGTTGCAGGCGCTCGGTGCAGCCGTCAGGTACTCCACATCCTTATCGGACCGAGCACGTGAAATGGCGATCCTCGCCGTGGGCGCGCACGAGGACAGCGCGTTCGAGTGGCACGCCCATGAGGCGGTGGGTCGCGTCGCCGGGCTGACCGGGGTTGACCTCGCTGCGATCCGTGCCGGACTCGCACCGGCCGGTGCGACCGATGTGGAGCGCGCGGTCGTCGACGCGACGTTCCACCTGCTCCGTGACGGAGACCTCGACGATCAGGCCTTCCAGAACGCCCTCTCCCACTTGCACCCTGTCGGCCTGCAGGAACTGATGACGCTCGGGGGCTACTACCGCATGCTGGCGCTGCAACTCCGAGTGTTCCGGGTCGGCGCCCCCACCTGAGTTCGACCCGATCGGAAGCAGCCTCATCGGAAGGCCCTGATACGGGCGACGATTGGCACGATTCTCCACCCCCACACTGCGTCCCGCCCACCCGGTTGAGCTCGGCCGCCGGGCCTCCTATGGCGCGAGGCTGAATATTGGATACAATCCATCTCTACTTGCCTGCCTGCCTGCTACATCTCTGGAGGACTGCCATGACAACGGTTCCTGTTGGGCCCCTCGAACTGCTCGATGTCGACCACCTGCTCTCCGATGAGGAGCGGGCGGTCCAGGCCAGCGTTCGGCGTCTGGTCGATGACACCATTCGACCCAACATCGCGCAGTGGTACGAGGAAGGCGCCTTCCCTGCAGCGGAGATGGCTCAGGAGTTCGGCAAGCTCGGGCTGCTCGGCATGCATCTGGAGGGCTACGGCTGCGCCGGGATGAGCGCCGTCGACTACGGGCTCGCCTGCATGGAGCTGGAGGCCGGGGACTCCGGTGCCCGCAGCTTCGTCTCGGTCCAGGGCTCGCTGGCCATGTTCGCCATCCACCGCTGGGGCTCGGAGGAGCAGAAACAGCAGTGGCTGCCCCGTATGGCGGCCGGTGAGGTCATCGGCTGCTTCGGCCTGACTGAGTCCGACTTCGGGTCCGACCCGGCCGGCATGCGGACCCGCGCTCGTCGCGATGGTCAGGACTGGGTGCTGGACGGCACGAAGATGTGGATCACCAACGGCTCGATCGCCGACCTCGCGGTGGTGTGGGCCCGCACCGACGCCGGCATCCAGGGCTTCATCGTGCCAACCGGCACTCCCGGGTTCACGGCCAACAAGGTCTCCGGCAAGCTCTCACTGCGTGCGTCCGTCACTTCCGAACTCGTGCTGGAGGGAGTGCGCCTGCCCGCGGATGCGGTGCTGCCCGGTGTGCTCTCCCTGCGTGGCCCGTTGTCGTGCCTTGACGAGGCCGCTTCGGCATCGTCTTCGGCGCCTTGGGCGCTGCCCGGGACTGCCTGGAGGTTGCCCTGGACTACTCCCGCAGCCGTGAGGTGTTCAAGCGTCCGATCGGCGGCTACCAGCTGACCCAGCAGAAGCTGGCCGACATGACCCTGGAACTGCAGAAGGGCTTCCTGCTCGCGCTGCATCTTGGTCGGCTCAAGGACGCCGGACGGCTCGAGCCGCGCCAGATCAGCCTCGGCAAGCTCAACAGCGCACGTGAGGCGATCGCCATTGCGCGCCAGTGCCGCACCATCCTCGGGGCCAACGGCATCACGCTGGAGTACTCGGTGATGCGACACGCCAACAACCTGGAGTCGGTGCTGACCTACGAGGGGACCGCCGAGATGCACACCCTCGTCATCGGACAAGCACTGACCGGGTTGAGCGCTTTCAGCTAAGCGCCTTGCGCTGCGCGGTTCCACCACCATCGTCGACTGGTTCCAGCACAGGGCGCAGTGCTGCGATTGCGTGCTCGCGGTGCTCGGCGAGCACCACCAGTGCGGTCGCGGCATCGCCGGCCCTGATTGCGGAGGCCAATGCCTGGTGCTCGGAGTGGACCATCTCGCGATTGTGCGCCTCGTTGTAGTAGACGGAGCGGTACACCTCGGTGGCATCCCACAACAGGCGGATCAGCCACACCAGCCGGGGAAGAGCGCACGCGTCAAGGATGGCGAAGTGGAGCCGCCGGTTCGCCGACGTCATGGCGACCACGTCGCCGATGTCCGCCGCGGCCTGCACGTCGCGCTCGGCCTTCTCGAGCCGGTGGATGTCCTCCGCGGTCATCTGGGGCACGGCGATGCGGACGGCCTCGGACTCGAGGATCTCGCGGATTCGGTAGACCTCTATCAGGTCCGAGAGAGACAGCTCGGTGACGAAGTATCCGCGGTGGGCCACGTAGGTGACCTGGCCCTCGCCCTCGAGGATCTTCAGCGCCTCGCGAAGCGGGACCCGGCTGACGCCGAACTGGACGGCCAAAGCGTCTTGGACGATCTGCTGGCCCGGACGCAGCCGTCCGGCGGTGATAAATCGTCGTAGCTCGGCGAGCACTGCCTCCTGGGCCGTCGGTGGTCGCCGGAACACGTCACCCATCTGACCTGCCGTCACTCTCGTCTCCCTCTTCTGCGTCGAGCCAGGCAAAGATCTCCTTCTCGTCTCCCCCCAACGCCGGGGGGCGATGACGATAGCTGACCGGCGTCGCCGACAGGCGCAACGGGTTGGCAACCTGGGCAGAGCCGTCAACGTTGATGACGGGCCCGAGGCCGAGCGACTCGGCAAAGTGCATGCCTTGCCCGACGTCGTTGATCGGCCCACAAGGGACCCCCGCGGCGGTCAGTGTGGCGAACCACTCCTCGGCGCCGCGGGTGCGCAGCACGATCCCGAGGGCAGCGGTGAGCTGCTCACGGTTGGCCACCCTGGCGGCGTTGGTCGCGAACTGCGGGTCGTCCTTCAGATGGGACAGCCCGAGGCAGTCGCACAGCGCCTGGAACTGCCGGTCGTTGCCGGCCGCGATGATCAGCAGCCGGTCCGCGCTGGCGAACTGCTCGTACGGGCAGATGCTCGGGTGCTGGATGCCCATCGCGTGCGCGATGTCGCCGGTCAGGGCGTAGGCGCCGCCGAAGTTCACCAACCCCGAGAGCATCGAGGACATGAGGTTGATCTCCACCCGCTGTCCCTCGCCGGTGCGCTCCTTGTGACGCAGCGCGGCCAGGATGCCGATGGCCGCGTGGAGACCGGCAAGGACGTCGGCCGTCGCAATGCCGGTCTTGGATGGGGTGTCTTCGTCCGGTCCAGTCAGGCTCATCAGACCCGAGACCGCCTGCACCACCAGGTCATAGCCGGGCAGGTCGGCCCCACCGTTGCTGCCGAACCCGGTGATCGAGCAGTAGACGAGCCCTGGGTTGAGTCGTCGGACCGAGTCGTAGTCGAAGCCGAGGCGCGCCATGCTGGCACCCCTGAAGTTCTCGATCATCACGTCGGCGCGCCGGACCAGCGCCAAGCCACGGCGGCTTCCCACGGGGCTGCGCAGGTCGAGTGCGATGCCGCGCTTGTTGCGGTTGACGGACAGGAAGTAGGTGCTCTCGCCCTCGGGTGTCCACGGCGGCCCCCAGTGTCGGGTGTCGTCCCCGCTGGGGGACTCGACCTTGATCACTGTCGCCCCGAGGTCGCCGAGCAACATCGTGGCATACGGACCGGCAAGCACGCGGCTGAAGTCTGCGACGACGACACCATCCAGGGGTCCTGTGATACTCACGGTCGTACCATAACGAATACTGGATCCAATTCCTCCCAGGGGGAGACCCGACCGGCATCGCAAGGACGTCTAGGCGTCCGCGGCGAGGAGGCCCTGCATGGACGTGCCCGCAACAGGGAAATCATCCATGCACCTGCGCAGCGGGACGCCGGAGTACCGCCGGACGAGCCTCGTGCTGTTCGTGGCCGGGTTCATGGCGTTCGCCATGCTGTATGTGGCCCAGGGGATTCTGCCCGACGTCAGCCGCGACTTCTCGGTCTCGCCCGCGGCCGCCAGCCTCACGCTGTCACTGACCACGCTGCCGCTTGCCGTAGCCATCATCGTTGCGGCCTCGTGGTCCGATGGGCAAGGGCGCAGGCGGTTGCTGGTCGGCGCCGTGCTGTCCGCCGCCGCTCTCACCTTCGCGTCATCGATGGCACCCAGCTTCGGTGCGCTGCTCGCGCTGCGGGTGCTCACCGGGCTCGTGCTGGCGGGTCTTCCGGCGGTGGCGATGGCCTATGTCGCAGAAGAGTTCCATCCCTCAGGGATGGGTGGCGTCATGGGTCTCTACATCAGCGGGACCGGTTTGGGCGGGATGACCGGCCGCCTCGCAGGCGGTCTGCTGGCCAGCGCATCGAGCTGGCGCCTGGCCATGGCCGTGGTGGGCGGGTTGTGCCTTGCGGGTGGACTGTGGGTGGCCCTGCGACTGCCGTCCTCTCGCCACTTTGTCGCAACCCCCGGCGGCATGCGCAAACGAATGGCGGGCTTGCGTGGGCTCTTGCGAGACCCGGTCATGATCCGTCTCGCGCTGTGTGGGTTCGTCCTCATGGGCAGTCTGGTCTCGTTCTTCAACTACCTGCAGTACCGCCTGGCCGGCGCGCCGTTCGACCTGTCTCCCGCCCTGGTTGCACTCGTCTTCCTGCTCTACCTTTTCGGCACGGTCAGTGCCAACTGGATGGGCCGGCTGACCGACCGGCGTAGCCGGCGCGGTGTGCTGCTGCTCTGTATGGCCATCATGGCGGCGGGTGCGCTGTTCACCCTCTCCGACCTGCTGCCAGTCGTGCTGGCCGGCGCTTCGGCAATCGTGTTCGGGTTCTTTGGCGCGCACTCGGTGACCAGCGGCTGGGTCAACGTCTGGGCCACCAGCCAACGCGCCCAGTCCTCCGCGCTGTACCTCTTCGGTTACCACATCGGCTCGAGCGTGGCCGGCTTCGTCGGAGGGCTGTTCTATGCCGGGTTCGGTTGGCCCGGCGAGGTCGGCACCGTGCTGGCCCTGCTGGCTGTTGGCCTGCTCGTTGCGATTTCGCTACCCGACGGTAAGGGGCACGCGCCGTTCGCAGCGCCGGCGTGACCGTTCGTAGGCCCGAAATACCTCTTCTGGGATCCAATATCCAAAATGCTTGATTTGTGGTGCACCTCACGGTAGACAGACGGCAAAGCAGGACTGGGCTACGAGAGAGGCGAACGTCGTGAGGTCGAAAACTTTGGCAGTGGCCGTGGTCATCACCGCAAGCAGCCTGGTGGTGGCTGGATGCGGCTCCAAGGGTGAGGCGAAGAGCACAGGCGCCGCGGCATCCGGGACGTTGACGATCGGCGCGGCCGTCTCGGTGACCGGCAAACTGGCCCGTGAAGGCGTCCTCACCAAGGAGGGCTACCAACTCTGCCAGGAGAAGGTCAACGCCCAAGGCGGCGTCGACTTGGGCGGCACCAAGGTCAAGCTCGACATCCAGTACCAGGACGACACGTCCAAGCCCGACGTCGCGGCCCAGCTGGTCGACCAGTTCAACGACAAAGGCGTCAAGCTGATCCTCAGCTCCTACGGGTCGGCCAACACCGAGGCCCAGGCTGCGGTCATCGAGCGCAACGGCCAGATCATGGTCGACTCCGCAGGCGCCGACAACAAGATCTTCAGCAAGGGCTACAAGAGCACCTTCGCCGTCCTGTCGCCGGCCACGGAGTACGCCTCATCGATCGTCAAGGCGATCGACGAGCTCGCCACGCCCAAGCCCAAGAGCGTCGTGTTCCTCTCCGCCGACGACGGCTTCTCCAAGACCGTCACCGAGGGCGGCATGAAGACCGCCACGGGCCTGGGTTTCAAGGTCCTGGACCCGCAGTACTTCCCCAACGGCAGCTCCAACGTCAGTTCCGCACTGACCAAGGTCAAGGGCGAACACCCTGACGTCATCATCGGATCGGTCCACCTCGTGGAGGGCGTGGCCATCATCAAGCAGGCCAAGGAACTCGGCGTGACGCCGGCCGGCTTTGGCGAGAGTGTGGCGCCGCCGACGCCGGACTTCGCCAAGACCCTGGGGGCCCAGGCCGAGAACGTCCTCGGCTCCAGCCAGTGGACCGACGCCACGAAGGGCACGGACAAGTACTTCGGCACGGCCAAGGACTACGCCAAGGACATCCAGGCCAAGTTCAGCCACGCGCCGGACTACCACAACGCCGAAGCCACCGCCGCCTGCCTGGCGCTCGTCCTGGCAGCGGAGAAGGCAGGCACCTCCAAGCCGGACGCGGTCCGTACCGCCCTCTCTGGCCTGGACACCGAGTCATTCTTCGGCAAGATCAAGTTCGACGCCACCGGACAGAACACCTACAAGCCGATGTCGGTCATCCAGATCCAGAACGGCAAGGCCGTCACGGTGTGGCCGACCGATTCCGCCGAGGCCAAGATGATCTGGCCCGGCACCAAGTAAGTGAGCCAATTCCTTCAAGCAACCATCTATGGTCTCCTCCAGGGAGGGCTCCTGGCGCTCGTCGCCGTGGGGTTCTCCCTGGTCTGGGGTGTGATGAATGTCGTCAACCTGGCCCACGGCGCGTTCGTCATCCTCGGTGCCTACGTGGGCTGGGAGATGCACCAGTGGTTCGGGCTGGACCCGTTCCTTGGCATGTTCGTCTCGGCAGCGGTGCTCTTCGTCGTCGGATACGTGCTGCAGCGCCTGCTGATCAACCTCGTCATCAACGGGCCGATCTTCATCACGCTGCTGCTGACGTTCGGACTCGATCTGATGATCGTCCAGGGTATGAACCTCGTTTTCTCCGCCGACTACCGCAGCATCAAGACCTCCTATGCCAGTGAGAGCCTGGCGCTCGGAAGCGTCCGGGTGCCGCTGGGCCGGCTGCTCGCCTTCGCGCTGGCAGTGGGGATCACGCTGATACTGGTGGCCGTCATGAACCGCACCCGCACCGGGATGTCGATCCTGGCAACCGGCATGGACCGCGGGGCCGCCCGATTGATGGGCATCCGGGCCCGCCATGTCTACGCACTCACCTTCGGCATCGCCGCCGCACTGGCGGGCATGGCGGGGGCGATGATCGGGACTGTCGGGACATTCAACCCCTCGGCAGCCGCAAGCTTCACCCTCATGTCGTTCGTCGTGGCGGTCCTCGGCGGCTTGGGCAACATGTATGGGGCCCTCGTTGGCGGCCTGGTCATCGGCCTCGTCCAAGCCTGGGGCGGGCAGTACCTGCCGGGCACCTGGGTCAACGCCCTGGCCTTCCTCGTCCTCATCGTCGTGCTCATCTTCCGGCCCACCGGGCTGGTCGGCCGGCAGTACTACGCCGCCCGGCTGGAGGTCTGATGCCGACGCTGACAAAGGTGCCCCAACAGGGTCTCCTCTCTACGTTGCGCGGCGACCAGGCGCGGCGTCTGCGTCCGTGGGCGCTGGGGCTGGTGGCACTGCTGGCCGCCCTGGGGCTGCAGGGCCAGCTCTACTCAGGCCAGGAGCGGACCGTCGCCACGATCTTCATGTTCGTCGCGCTGGCCCAGGCGTGGAATCTCATCGGCGGCTTCGCCGGCTATGCCTCCTTCGGCCAGGTGGTCTTCTTTGGCGTGGGCGGGTACTTCACGGCGGTCGCCATGAGTCATTGGCACTTCAATTTCTGGACGTCGTTGCTGCTCAGCGGGTTCGTGGCGGCGCTGTTTGCCGTCATCATCGGCATCCCGCTGCTTCGGCTCAAGGGGCACTACTTCGCCATCGCCACCCTCGGCGTGGCTGAAGGCATGCGTGAGGTCATCACAAACATGCCGGACCTGACCGGTGGGGGCGCCGGCATCACTGTGCCGACTGTCGGTGTCAACTCCACGACCGCTTACCTGGGCAATGACGGGTTCTACCTGCTTTTCCTCGGCCTGGCCGTCCTATCGGTGATCATCAGTGGTTTGGTGGCCCGCAACAAGTTCGGCTATGCCCTGCGGGCGATCAACCAGGATGAGGACGCCGCTGCGGCATTGGGAATCAACACCACCCGGATGAAGGTGCTGACGTTCGCGTTGTCGGGGTTCATCACCGGTCTGGTCGGCGCGAGCTACGCGTTCCAGCAAGTGACAATCTTCCCGGAGCGGCTGTTCGACGTGGACATCACCGTGCTGATGATCATCATGGTCATCATCGGCGGCAGCGGCACCGTCCTTGGCCCGCTGCTCGGTGCGGTGGCGCTGCAGTTCCTCTCAGAGTTCCTGCGCCAGAACTTCACCAACCTGCACACGTTCATCCTTGGCGCGATCATCATCGTCGCCGTCGTCCTGCTTCCCCAGGGCGCGGTGAACTACGTGAACGAGGCACGCCGTACGAAGGAGTACTCCTTGCTGGCCAACGTCCGGAAGTACCGGTTGTGAGCGCCGTGCCGGTCTTGGAGACGCGGGGACTGGGCCGACGCTTCGGCGGTCTGCAGGCGGTCTCTGATGTCTCGTTCAGCGTCCCGGCGGGACAGGTGCTCGGGGTCATAGGCCCGAACGGTGCAGGCAAGAGCACCTTCATCAACCTCGTGACCGGGCACATCAAGCCCACTGAGGGAAAGGTCCTGATCGGCGGGAAGGACCTGACCGGTGCTCGTCCGTGGGTCATCGCTCAAGCAGGGGTGGCTCGCACCTTCCAGATCGTCAAGCCTTTCCGGGGCATGTCCGTCCGCGAGAACGTCGCCGTCGGCATTCTCTACGGATCGAACGGCACCAACGTCATGTCCAAGGCGCTCAAGGCCGCTGAGGAAGTGCTTGAGGAGGTCGGCATGGCTGGCCTGGGCGACCGCCCACCAGGTGAGCTGTCCGTCGCCGACGCCCGGCGGTTGGAGTTCGCCAAAGCGCTCGCGCTTCGCCCCCGGTTGCTCCTGCTCGATGAGGTGATGGCGGGACTGCGGCACACCGAGATAGAGCCGAGTCTGGAACTCATCCGAAAGCTCAAGGCACGCGACATCACGATCATCGTGGTGGAGCACGTCATGAAGGCGATCCTGGCCGTGAGCGACCAGGTCCTGGTCCTGCACCAGGGGAAGGTCCTGACCTCCGGCGACCCCCGTGAGGTTCTGTCCGACCCCCGGGTGATCGAGGCCTACCTCGGACATCGCTACGTCAAACGCCGTGAAGGAGAGTTCTGATGCTCGAGGCGACTCAGCTGAGCGGCGGGTATGGGCGCGTGCAGGTGTTCTGGGACGTCGACCTTCGTGTCGGGGAAAACGAGATCGTCGCGCTGATCGGCCCCAACGGCGCGGGCAAGACGACTCTGTTGCGCGCCCTGACCGGGATGGCACAGATCAGCTCGGGCACGCTGAACTTCCGCGGCGAGCCGGTGCAGGGGCGTTCGATCGAGCAGATCGTCAGCCTCGGTATCTCGCATGTCCCCGAGGGTCGGCGCCTGTTCTCAGGACTGACGGTGCGGGACAACCTGCGTCTGGGTGGCTGGCGCACCCGCAATACCAACATTGACCGTGTGGTCGACCTGTTCCCCCGGATCGGCGAGCGGATCAACCAGATCGCGGGCACCATGTCCGGTGGCGAGCAGCAGATGTGCGCGATCGCCCGCGGGCTGATGAGCGAGCCCCACATCATGATGATCGACGAGCTCTCCCTCGGCCTGGCCCCAGTCGTGGTTGACGAGATCATCGCGCGTCTTCCGGACATCGCCTCGGCCGGCACCTCGATCCTGCTGGTCGAGCAGGACGTCGATACCGCGCTGACGGTCGCCGAGCGAGCGTACGTGCTGGACACCGGCCACATAGTCCTGTCGGGCAAGGCCTCCGACCTTCTGGCCGACCCGCGGATCCAGGAGAGTTACCTCGGCATCGGCTGAGGTCGTGGCCTCAATCCTGCTCCGGTTCGGCCGGGCCGACGATGCTGACCGCTGTCACGGTGCCGTGCACGTCACGGACCTCGGCGCCGGCGTTCACGCCGTCCCCTCCCGCGAGCACGGTGAAGGTCTGCGGGCCGATCATCGGTGAGACCAACCGGTAGACGAACTGCTTGCCGACCAGACCGTCGCCGCGGCCGCGGATCAGCTCGCCCATCATGAGCGCCTGGAGCGGGCCGTGCACGATGAGGTCGCTGTAGCCTTCCTGGCGGACCCAGGTGTGGTCGTAGTGGATGCGGTGGGCATTGTAGGTCAGGGCAGAGAAGCGGAACAGCAGCGCTTCGTCGGCAGTGAGGGTCAACGCGGGCTCGCGGGGAGCCGCAGCCGGCTGATCGTGGAGAGTGCCGGACTGAGCGAGCCTGGATCCCGGGGTGCGGTAGACGATGTCGTTGTCGTCGACGATGCAGATCCGGCCGCCCTGGGTGTACTCGTTGCGGACGGTGACGAACGTGAGCAGCCCGGTGCTGCCCTGTTTCTCCTTGGTGTCTGCGACCCACGTGGTTCGGGTGGCGGGCTTGCCGAACTTCAGCGGAGCGTGCGTGCGGACCCGGCCACCGGCGAACATCCGCTTGCGGCCGGGTCAGGGCGGGGCCGGGATGCCGAAGGTGGGGTGTCCGTCAGGGCCGATGTCGGCATGGGGACGCTTCTCCAACAAGTGGATCCAGTGCCACAGCGGCGGCAGCTCATCGGCGGGGATGTCGGTGCCGAGCAGGTTCGCCAAGGCCTCCGACGGTTCCGGGGTGATCAGCTCTGTCCTGACCACTCTTCGGGCGTTCTCGCTCATCTCAGGGCGCCACCGATCCACGCTTGATGAGCTGGCGGGCGATGACGTTGCGCTGAATCTCGTTGGTCCCCTCGCCGACAATCATCAACGGTGCGTCACGGAAGTAGCGTTCGACGTCGAACTCGGTGGAGTAGCCGTAGCCACCGTGGATACGTACCGCGTCCAACGCAATCTGCATGGCGGCCTCGGAGGCGAACAGCTTCGCCATACCTGCCTCCATGTCGGCCCGCTGCCCGGCGTCGAACTTCCGGGCGGCGTACAGGGTCAGCTGGCGGGCCGCGGTGAGTTTGGTGACCATCTCGGCCAGGTAGTTGCCGATCGACTGGTGCTTCCAGATCGGCACCCCGAAGCTCTCTCGCTCCTGGGAGTACCGCAGAGAGTCCTCGAGGGCGGCGCGCCCGACTCCGAGAGCGCGACCCGCCACCTGCAACCGGCCGACCTCGAGCCCACGCATCATCTGGGCGAAGCCGGTGCCCTCGGACTCGCCGAGCAGGCAGGTGACCGGCACGCGCATCTGCTCGAAGGCAATCTCGCAGCTCTCCACGCCCTTGTACCCAAGCTTGGGCAGGTCGCGCGAGAGCGTGAACCCGGGGCCTTTTTCCACCAACAGGATCGAGACACCCTTGTGCTTCGGGCGGGCCGCAGGGTCGGTCTTGCAGAGCAGCGCGATGAGGTCAGACGTGCGGGCGTTGGAGATCCACGTCTTGGAACCGTTGATGACGTACTCGTCACCATCGCGCGTGGCGGTGGTCCGCATCGCCTGCAGGTCGGAGCCGCCACCGGTCTCGGTCAGTGCCATGGTGGCCCGCAGCTCGCCGGTCGCCATCCGGGGCAGGTACCCGTCCTTCTGCTCCACCGTCCCGTAGTCCTGGATGAGCTTGGCGACCACGGTGTGACCGCCCATCGCCCCGGCCAGGCTCATCCAGCCGCGGGAGAGCTCCTCGGTGACCAGCACGTAGCACGGGGTGCTCACCTTGGCCTCGCCCCACGGCTCCGGGATGGCCAGCCCGAAGATGCCAAGCTGCTTCATCGTCTCGATGAGCTTCTCAGGGTAGGTGTTGGTGTGATCCAGCTCCCGGACAACGGGTTTCACATCCCGGTCCACGAACTCCCGGACAATCTTGACGATCTCGCGCTCCTCGTCAGACAGGCCTTCCATGGTGATTCTCCTCAGTTTGGGATGTTCAGGTGAGTGCGCAGCAGGCCCGCCGCGGATGCCCAGGTGATGTCGTCGGGCTGGACCGATATGCCGGTCAGGCAGTCCGCGATTTTCAGGCGCAGCTGCTCAGGTGTGGGCGGGTTCTGCGGGGAGCCAGGCGGGTATGCCAGCGTGCCCCGGCGGACCCCGTCGGCGGTGTGCACCTCGACCTCGACCTCGCCGGAGAGCAACTGGTCTCCACCGTCGGTGAGGTCGAGCTCGACGAGTTCGATCAGCGTGGTGGCCTCCAGCCGGCCCACCTGCTCGTCGCTGAACGTGGCGAAGCCGATGTACTCGTCGAGCAGCGCTGCCACGACTCCGTACTCCAGGCTGAACTTGGCCTCCAGACCGGTCCGCGGCCGGCAGTGGATGAGCGGCTTGACGGTGACTTTAGGCGTGCGCACCACGATCTTGCGGATCGAGGCCGCGTCAACACCTTCGGCGCGCAGGGCTGCCGCGGCACCGATGGGCCGCTGCAGGGCGTAGCAGCAGGGGTAGACCTTGATGGCCAGGCCGTCGGGAATGGTCGGGCCGGACAGGTCGACTTTGTCGGGCGACCCGCCGAGAAGCGCGATCCACTCGTCCACGGCATACGGGTCCGCGCTGGCGCCGGCGGCAGCGAGCCGGGCAGCCCGCAGGCCCGCATGTGCGGCGAAGCCGATCTGCAGAGACTTGGCGTCGGTGCCGAAGCTGCGCTGAACCCCACCGGCCGCGGGGACCGCGAGCGCCATGGCTCGCCCGACCCCGTCTGCGTCCAGCCCGAGGGCAACCGCCGCCCCCGCCGCAGCGCCCATCGCGCCGGCCGTGGTGGTGGCGTGCCACCCGGCCGCGTAGTGCCCAGCGCCCAGCGCGATGCCCACCCGGACCATAACGCCGGCACCGGCCAGATAGCTGCGGGCGCCGCCTTCGAGAGCGAGTACCACCGGGACGCACACCGAGCTGATGTGCGTGGTGGAGGGCAGGTGCAGGTCGTCGAAGTCGATGATGTGGCAGGCCACCGCCCACTGCGCCTCTTCGGGCAGGACCGCGGCGATGCCCAGGAGCGGCTCCTGCCGGGCGGCGAGCCCTACTGCGACGGTATCCAACAGTGCGCGGTCGGCCAGGGCAACGTCCTCGGCGCTTGGCTCCACGGAGACAGCCCACTGGGCAAGGACGCTCGCGACGCTGGGCCGGTCGTTCCTTTCGAAGCTCATCAGTCCTCAGTTCTTCTGTGTGTCGCTGAGGTCGAGCTCGGCCAGGATCTTTTCGGTGTGCTGGCCGGGAGTGGGGATCGGCCCCATCACTGGTTCGTCGCCGTCCAGGGTGGCTGGCGGGACGAGCGCCTTGATCGGCCCCACCGGGGAGTCGACCTCCCGCCAGCGGTTTCGGGAAGCGAGCTGTTCGTGCTCGACCAGCCCGGTGAGGTCGCGCAGCCGTGCGTTGGCGATGCCGGCCGCCTCTAGCCGGTCCATGGCCTCGTCGGCGCTGACGGTGCTGATAGCAGCCGCGATCGCAGCGGTCAGGTCCGCGCGGTGGGTCACCCGCCGGCTGTTGGTGACGAACCGCTCGTCCGTGGCCAGCTCGGGCCTGCCGAGCACCTTGACACAGAAGACCGCCCACTCGCGCTCGTTTTGGATGCCGAGGAAGACATGCTCGCCCCCGGCACACGCGAATGGCCCGTAGGGGGCGATCGTCGCGTGCGATGCGCCGCTTCGAACCGGGGGCTTGCCGCCGTACCAGGAGTAGTACATCGGGGAGCCCATCCACTCTCCAAGGGCCTCCAGCATGGAGATCTCCACGGTCGCTCCCTGCCCGGTGCGGCCCTTGCGCAGCAGGGCGGTCAGCACCCCGCTGTAGGCGTACATACCAGCGGCGATGTCCGCCACCGAGATGCCCGCCTTGGCGGGTTCGCCGGGCGAACCGGTGATCGAGACCAGGCCCGACTCACACTGCACCAGCAGGTCGTAGGCCTTCTTCATCGTGTACGGCCCGCCGGCGCCGTACCCCGAGATCGAGACGTGGATCAGGCCAGGGTGCTTGCCGCGCAGTTGCGCCGCCCCGAGACCGAGCCGCTCGGCGGCCCCGGGGGCGAGGTTCTGCACGAAGACATCCGCTTTGGCGACCAATGCCTGCATCGCCCGTTGGCCTGCATCGGTCTTCAGGTCGAGGGCGATCGACTCCTTGGACCGGTTGAGCCAGACGAAGTACGAGGACATCCCCTTGACCGTCTCGTCGTAGTCGCGGGCGAAGTCGCCCCGGCCCGGGCGCTCCACCTTGATGACCCGGGCGCCGAGATCGGCGAGCTGTCGAGTGGCAAAGGGCGCTGCGACCGCCTGCTCAATGGAGACGACCGTCAGACCTCCGAGTGGACGCATGTGACTACTCCAGAAGCAGAACAGGTGATGTATCCGGCGCAAGACTGCGCCCGAGCCGTGATCGGTGCGAGTAGTGCTGGGGCAGAAAGTCGCTGACCGCGTGCTCGAGTACCTCGCCCTGACGGTCGAGGTAGGTGCGTTCGATATGCAGGATTGGTACGCCCGCGGTGCACCCGAGGTGCTCGGCGAGCTCCTCGTCAGCGGCCGTGGCGGTGACCACCTGCTCGGCCTCGGCGATGTCGCTGCCATGGCTCTCGATCAGCCCGATGACGGTTGAAGTGGTGTGTATGCCGGGATCGGTCAGCTCGCGGCAGCCGGCCAGGGACTGCGCGATTCTGGGCGGTAAGTACACGTGCGTGAGGCAGAAGGCCTCTCCGTGGTGACGCCGCAGAAACGTCAACGTGTGGACCTGCGGCCCGTCCAGGAGCAGCGTCGTGGCCGCGCCTCGGTCGATCGCCACGGACAGTGGCTCGACGAGCTCGAAGTCAGTGTCGACCTGCAGGTTCAACAGGTCGTCGACAGTGCCGAAGGGTCGGCGGTACCGCGTCTCACGCGGCGTCACGAACGTGCCACGGCCCTGAACCCGGTAGACCAGCCCCTCGGCGACCAGCTCTTGGAAAGCCCGGCGAACGGTCTGCCGGCTGAGGTGATGCTCCTCGGCCAGGGCCAGCTCGGTGGGCAGCGGCCGGACCTCATCGAACTCATCCCGGAAGATCTGCTCGCGCAGCAACTGGGTAAGCAAGCGGTAGCTGCTCTCGCCTTGCCGGGGAGCCCGCAGTGGCATGGCGCCCCTTTCTTACCGATGGGCAGATTTGTACGGCCATTTATAGTATGCCCGTACAAATTAGTCAAGACGCGAATCCGGCACGTCGGTCACCTCCGCCTTGCGCAGGTTGCTGAACCAGTCCAGGTCGTGTGGGGAGCCTGAACCGGTGCCCCACACAACGAACCCGTCAGCGGTCTCGAGGTAGTGCACACAGGTGGAGCGCCAGGGCCCAATGGCGATGGCGTGTAGGTCCCCCGCCATTGCATACCCCTACACCTGCCGGCATCACCGCCGGTCAGTGGTCGTGCGAGTCCGGCCAGCACGGTGGCACGGACCCGAACTTCCCGGCGTATTCCCGGCGCACGTCGCCCGCACGCGAACCCCAGCCACGTTTCCGCAGGTCACAGGCATGCACTTCCCAGTCGCCGCGCCAGTTCGATTCGCGTCGTTTAGATACCCCATCGGGTATAAAAGCAGACCCCTGACCGGCGTTTCCGCAGGTCAGGGGCTTACCGGGCACGTGGTGGCAGGTGAAGGATTCGAACCTTCGAAGCTTTCGCGATGGATTTACAGTCCACTCCCATTGGCCGCTCGGGCAACCTGCCTAGGTGCGGGTGGAACAATAGCAACCCGACCACGGTGCGCGTCCAACCGGGGCCGCCGCCCACGACAAATGACACGGCGTCGAGCGGCAACACGCCAACCGACACCAGTCCCCTGGCCTCGCTGGGGGACCCACCGCAGACACCCGAAGGAGCCGACATGGCCGATGCATCGTTTGACGTCGTGAGCAAGGTCGACAAGCAGGAGGTCAGCAACGCGCTGACGCAGGCTCAGAAGGAGATCTCGCAGCGGTACGACTTCAAGAATGTCGGGGCCTCCATCGAGTGGAGCGGCGACAACATCCAGATGAAGGCGAACAGCGATGAGCGCGTGCTGGCAGTTCTGGATGTCTTCCAGACAAAGCTGGTCAAGCGCGGCGTGTCGCTCAAGGCCCTCGACCTTGGTGAGAAGACACCACAGCTCTCCGGCAAGGAGTACCGCCTCGAGCTCTCCCTCAAGGACGGCATCAGCCAGGAGGAGGCCAAGAAAATCACCAAGATGATTCGCGACGAGTATGGCAAGACGGTCAAGCCGCTCATCCAGGGCGACGAGCTACGCGTCTCCAGCAAGTCCAAGGACGACCTGCAAGCAGTCATGGCCCTGCTGCGCAGCGCTGACCTGGACGTCGCTGTCCAGTTCACCAACTACCGCTGAGCCGGTCAACGCCGGTATGCCGGGCCGCTCACCCGAAAGCGGCCCGCGACGCCAGCGCCTCACGCAGCTGGGAGTCGGCGTCCACGATCGCCCGGCGCACCGACGCGGTCAGGTCTGTGCGGGCAAGCGCTGCTGCGGACTGGTCCGCCGTGGACGCCTCGGCGATGTTGCCGGGGTAGGCCAGCGCGGCGACGCGGGCCAACGCGTCCTCACCGAGTCGCGAGTTCAGCGCCGGCACATCGGTGAAGTAGCGCGCGACATAAGGCCGGAGCACGTCCTGGTCGGGGGCATGCCAGAAGCCTGCGGCAAGGGCGTTCAGCTCATAGTTGGAGCGCCCGTTATCTCCGGAGATCTGTTCCCAGGCCCACTCCTTGGCCGCCGCCTCGGGGGCAGAAGCCTTTGCCTGCAACGCTTTCTGGTTGCCCTGCATAGTGTGGTCGAGGTCCAGTGCGGCGTCGATCTCGACCGGTCCGATGGCGCCGCGTCGAGCCAGTGTGGACAGCACCACCCACCGGAAGTCCGAGTCGCCGGCGAGACCCTCGGGCAGCTGATCCCCGAAGGCCCAGCTGCGCAACAGCTCCTCGTCAGCAGACCAGGACGCGACGTATCGGGCGGCCACCAACGCCCGGGACGAGCCCGGCTCTGACTGGGCGAGCATCGATGAGGCGGCCTTGGCCAAGACGGCGTAGGCGCCGTCCTGCTCCGGCGCCGGGATGAACTGGGGAATGATCCGCAGGCTCATCTGCATGCCTACCCTGTTGATGATCGACTGGTTGCTCTCCGCGGCCCACGACGTCGCCATGACAGCGATCAGGTGCCGCGGGTCGATCTCGGCCAGCGCGACGCCGTCGATCAGGGCCGTCCAGACGACCGCCCTGGCCTGTGCCTGCGGCACCGACCACAGCTGCGCCGGTGTGGCGGCGACCGTGGCCGCGTCGAGCTTGATGTTGGCCCAGGTCAGGTCAGCCGCGTTGGGGATCAGCATGGTTGCCTTCGGCTTGCCGACCAGCTCAGGCATGTCTTTCTCGTTGCCGTGCACGGTCGTGGCCACCCTGAATACCTCTGTGCCGTCTGAGAATCCGGCGACATCGAAGCTGTGGGCGCGCTCTGCCGGATAGGCGATCGGCGGGATCCGGTGGACCGTCGCAGAAGTGATCAGGCCCTGATCGGTGGTCGTCTCCAGCGAGATCGCGTCGAGCCCGGCCGTCCGCAGCCAGGCTTCAGCCCAGCCCTGGAGGTCTTTGCCGCTCGATCGCTCCATCGCCCCGAGGAAGTCCGCGAGCGAGGCGTTGCCGTAGGCATGCGAGCGCAGGTAGTCCGTCACTCCTGCGATGAAGGCCTCGTCCCCGATGTGTGCGATCAGCTGGACCAGGGTTGCTGAGCCCTTGGCATAGGAGATGCCGTCGAAGTTCTGCAGCGCTGACTGCGCGTCCGGTGCGGGGGAACCGGCAACGGGGTGGGTCGACGGCATCCGCTCGGCGGCGTAGCCCCACGGCTTGCGGGCCATCGATGTGTCGACCCAGGCATCGGTAAACTCCGTTGCCTCGTAGAGGGTTCGGTGCGACATGTACTCGGCGAACGACTCGTTCAGCCACAGGTCGTCCCACCACTTCATGGTCACCAGGTCGCCGAACCACATGTGTGCCATCTCATGCGAAATGGTGTTGGACCGGGTCAGCACCTCATCGTGAGTCGTGGCCCCCCGGAACACGTACTGGTCGCGCACCGTGATGCATCCGGGGTTCTCCATCGCGCCGGCGTTGAACTCGGGGACGAAGACCTGGTGGTACTCCCCGAACGGGTAACGGATGCCGAACAGCGAGTGGTAATAGTCAAAGGACTGCCGGGTGATGGTGAGTATCTGCTCTGCCTGGCGTTCGAGCGGCTCACGCAGCGAGGCCCGGGCGTGGATACCCAAAGGGATGCCGTCGTGCTCGGCCGTGACGGAGGCGTACGGTCCGGCGCACACGGTAAAGAAGTAGGTGGCTAATGGCCGCGTCGTAGCCAGAATCCAGCGTCCCTCGCTGGTGCGCGTCGCGGCACCGTTTCCAAGGACGATCCACTCAGGCGGCACCGTCACGCTGACGTCGTAGGGAGCTTTGAGGTCGGGCTGGTCGAAGCACGCGAAGACCCGCGGCGCAGCGTCCAGGAACGAGTGACCGTAGACGTAGTGCTCGTCATCGGCCAGGTCGATGGCGCGGTGCAGCCCCTGCCCGTCATTGCTGTACCGCATCGTCGCCGTCACGACCACCTCGTTCACGGCCAGAAGGCCGTTCAGAGCAATCCGCTCACCGTCAAAGTCGGCACGGTCGAGCTCCACGCCGTTGAGGGTGGCGCGGTGGAGCTGCCTGGGCTTGACGTCCAGGAACGTTGAGGCCCCCGGTTCGGTGCAGGTGAACCGCACCGTGCTCGAGGACTCGAAGGTTTCCGCGCCGCGGGCAAGGTCCAGCTCCACGCGGTATCCGGTGACATCGATCAGGGCGGATCGCGCCCCGGCTTCCAGACGGGTCAGGTTGGCCATGCCCGACACTCTTTCAGAAGCGATCCGGGGTCAGTACCCGCGGTACCCCGAGGCCATCGTCTCCAGTCGGGCGATGCGATCTGCCATCGGGGGGTGGGTGGCGAACAGCCGCGACACATCTTGGGGACGGAACGGGTTGGCGATCATCATGTGACTAGCGTTGACGATGTCACGCTGCGGGGCGAGCGGCGCGGCAGCCGTTCCACGCTCAAGCTTGCGCAGGGCCGAAGCAAGCGCCAACGGGTCGCCGGTCAGCTTGGCGCCGTCTTCGTCGGCGTCGTACTCGCGAGTTCGGGTGATCGCCAGCTGGATCGTGGTGGCGGCCAGGGGTGCGAGCAAGGCCATCAGCAACATGCCGATCGGGTTTGAGCGGTTGTCGTTGTTGCTGCCACCGCCGCCGAAGATGCCCATGAACATGAACATCTGGGCGACGCTGGTGATGACGCCGGCGATGGCGGCGGCGACCGACGCCGTCAGAATGTCACGGTTGTAGACATGCATGAGCTCGTGGCCAAGGACCCCTCGCAGCTCTCGCTCGTCGAGCAGAGTCAGGATCCCCTGGGTGCAGCAGACGGCCGCGTTGGCCGGGTTGCGACCTGTGGCGAAGGCGTTGGGCGCCTCCGTGGGCGAAATGAACAGGCGCGGCATCGGTTTGCCTGCTGCCGTCGAGAGCTCACGCACGATGCGGTACATCACGGGGGCCTGAGCCTCGCTGACCGGCTGGGCGCGCATGGCCTTGATCGCGATCTTGTCGCTGTTCCAGTAACCGTAGGCGGTCATGCCGACCCCGAACAGGGCAAAGACCCAGATGTATCTGCCGCCGTTGACCAAGGCGCCGAGCGCGAGCAAAAGGGCGAAGATACCGCTGAGAAGCAGGGTGGTCTTCAGCCCGTTGAAATGGTTGTGCATGCTCTTCCCAACGTGGATCCCCTGCTTGGTGTTCCGGGTCTCAGGAGCCCAGCAGCCCCAGGACCAGTTGCGGCCACACACTGGTCACAACCAGCGCCACAGCGGCTGACCCGACTGCGACCAGTGTCGCCGGATGCGCCCGAAGGGCTCCTGCTGCCGCTGGAACGGCACCACCAGTCGTTGAGGCACCCGAGGCGTCAGGCGAGTCCGGTGCGGCCAGTGCGGCACGCAGCCACCGCGTGTAGACCGCCACGCCCAGCACTGCGTTGACGGCCGCGACGACCGCGAGCAGCCAGAGCTCGCTGGAGACGACTGGGCCCAACGCGGTGACCTTGGCCACCAGACCGAGGACACCCGGCGGCAGCCCGGCCAGCGACAACAAGGCAAGCCCGAGGGCAGCCGCAAGAACAGGGTGGTCCTGCACGAGTCCGCGGTATGACGCCAGGTCACGGGCGCGCGCTGCACCTCGCGTCTGAACCAGGGCTGCGACCACGGAAAACAACAGCAGTGTCGCCAGCACGTAGGCCAACAGGTAGGCCCCAGAGGCGAACACGGCCGCCGAGGATACGGTCGCCAGGGGCATGACCACCCATCCGGCCTGTGCCACGGTCGACCACGCAAGCAGTCGGACCACGCCGTCCTGTCGCAGCGCCATGATGTTACCCAGAGTCATGCTCACCGCCGCGACGATGGCGATGGAGGTCAGGACCGGAGCGCCCAGTGGCGCGATAGCCCTGATCACCACGAGCAACGCAGCGAGGGCGGCGATCTTGGAGACGCCGGCGAGGAAGGCGGCTATCGGCAACGGGGCGCCGTCGTAGGCCTCGGGGGTCCACGCGTGGAACGGCACAAGCGACAGCTTGAAGCCGATCCCGGCGACGACGAGGGCGACCGCCAGGACCAGGATCGGCCGGCGGGACGGATCGTCGAACGCCGTGAGGGCGGCGGCGGGTGTGATGAATGGACTTGCTGTGGCGGTGAACCAGAGCGCAGCCGAGAGCGCCAGCAGTGCGAATGACACCAGCGCGGTGGTGAGTAGCGCAATGGCCCCGGAGATCGCTGAACGCGCACCCCGCAGGGCGACCAAC
This sequence comes from Actinomycetales bacterium, assembly GCA_038249115.1. GTDB lineage: Bacteria > Actinomycetota > Actinomycetes > Actinomycetales > Dermatophilaceae > UBA4719. The sequence goes on along the minus strand of JBBRWQ010000007.1, from coordinate 22,993 downwards.
GCCACCGTCGGGAGGGTTGCGAGCTCGAGTGCTACCAGCCACGAACCGAGGTCGCGAGCACCGCCAACCGCAGTGGCGCCTGCTGTGGCCGCCAGAACCAGGCTCACGATGACGGCGGTGCCTCCCGACGACTGTTTCTTGTCATCGGGCCAGCTCAGCAGCAGAGTCACTCCTGCAGCCAAGAGGGCGGCGAGCTGGAGTGCCGACGCGACGGCATCGGCGGCATACATGCACTGACCACCATCGGGCAGGCACAGCGTCTGGCGGACAACCCCGGAGCCCATGCCCAGGCCGGCGAACGTGGCCACCGCGCCGATCACGAGGCTGACCAGCGCCACCAGATAGTGGGTCCGACGCAGGCGTGGGGCCGCAACGTCGACGACCAGGACAACGGCAGCACCGATGGCCGGCGCAAGCACCGGCAGCAGTATTCCGGCGTTGAGACTGACAACGGCCTGGCTCATCGGGACACCTCAGTAGTGATGGCAGCGACATCCTTGCTGGTCGTGTTCAGCACAATCCCGGGCGCAACGCCGAGGACGAGAACACCTGCCACCAGGACCGCGAGCACGGACCATTCGCCGCCGCGAGCGTCTGCATGGGCGGGCGTGGTGCGATCGCCGGACCAGATCAGCCGCAGCACCCGCAACGAGTAGCCCGCGGCCAAGGCCGTGCCGGTCACGGCCAAGACGGCCAGAACGCGCATGAAGCCTTCGGGACGGTCGGCTGCAGGGGACCACGACGAGTACATCGCCAGGAACTCGCCCCAGAAACCGACCAGGCCGGGAAGTCCGAGCGAGGCGGCGAAGCCGACGACGAGGGCGAGGCCCAGGCGAGGTGAGACCTCACGCAGGGCGGCACGCGCGGTGGCCAGGTCGGCTGATCCCCAGCGTTCCTTGAGACCGCCGACGAGGAAGAAGAGCAGGGCGGACACGACGCCGTGGGCGATGTTGGCGAACAACGCCGCCTGAAGACCAACGGTCGTTCCGCTCGACAGCCCCAGAACCACGAAGCCCATGTGCGCAACGGAGGAGTAGGCGATGAGCCGTTTGAGGTCGTTCTCGACAAGGCAGGCCAAGCCGCCCCAGAGAATGCCGATGACGCCGGCAGTCGCGAACACCGGTGCCAGGGCGCCGAACCCGATGGGCAGAGGCGCGATGACCAACCGCACGATGCCGTACGTGCCCATTTTCAGCAGGATCGCCGCCAGCAGCACCGAGCCGGCGGTAGGAGCAATGGTGTGGGCCGGCGGCAGCCACGTGTGGAACGGCCACAGGGGGATCTTGATGCCCAGCCCCACGAGCAACAGCGCCGCGATGACCATCTGGGTTGACCGATCCATCCCGGCTCCGCGGAGCTTCGCGAGCTCGTCCAGGTTGGCTGTGCCGGCTGAGTGCACCAGGGCCAGGATCCCCACCAGCATCAGCGTGGAGCCGAGCACGGTGTAGAGAACGAAGCGACCGGATGCGTCCGCACGCGCTGGGAGATCGTGGGAGTCGCCGTAGCGGGAGATCAGCACCCACATGGGGATGAGCACCACTTCGAACGAGAGGAAGAAGACAACCGCATCACGAGTCAGGAACGTTGCCAGCGCTCCGAACTCGACCAGCAGCAGGGCCCCGTAGAACGTTGTGGACGAGCCGCCGTGCGGGGGGAACGAGCGGGCCTGGACGACGACCGCGATACCGAGGGCGGCGGTGAGGATCAAGAGTGGTGCACTGATGCCGTCGACCGAGAACTGCCACCTGACCCCGAGGGAAGGCAGCCACTGGTGGTCCACCACCGGGCGTGTGATCACCGTTGCCACCACGAGAGCGGCGGTGACGACGCTGGCGCCCAGACTGACCAGGTTGGCGTTGCTCTCGCTCACCCTCAAGGAGTCGCGCCCGGTCAGGATCAAGGCCGTGCCCGTGAGGGCCGGAACCGCCAGGGCCGCGAGAAGAAGAACTACCACAACGTCACCCCTGTCACGCCGACCGCGAGCAAGCCGACCAGCAGCCACACGAGGTAGGAGGACGGCTTGCGCGTGTGCGCCCGCTCACCGACCACGCCGATCCAGCGAGTGACCACGACGGTCCCGCGCACGTAGGCGTCGATGACCTGACGGTCTGCGATGACCACGATGTCGGCGAGCCGGACAACTTGGGATGCCATGGCGACATAGACACCATCGGCTCCCAAACCTCTGTCGAACAGCGCCATTCGTTCCGCGCCGAGACGATCTGCTGCATCACCACTGTCCTGCCCCAATGCCATGAGCCGGACCGCGACGAAGCTCGCCACGATCAGGACCAGTGAGGATCCGGCCAGCCACCAGTTGATGTGTGGCTCGATATGGGGGACCAGTGGGGTGAAGATGATCAGTCCTCCGACAACGGATAGGAGCGCGAGAACCCAGACGGACAGGCGGGCGCTGAGGTGGATGTCGGCGTGGCCATGTTCAGGCTCGACCCGAGCTTCGACGACAGTCGAACCAGACCCACCTGATGAGCCGGGAGTGACACCAGCGCCGGGCGCCGGTTCGGTAAGGATCTCGACGAGGCCGACCTCGACTTCTCTCGAGTCCTTGACAGCCGCCTCATGGACGAACGCCTCCTGCGGGCTGAGGTGGGTCAGGACGAGCCATGCGCGGGTGCAGTACGACGCGGTGAGCACCACGGTCATGCCGACCGCGATCAGGACGATCCAGCCGGCCGCCGAACCGATCTCGGACGTGTTGTCATGAGCCGCGCCCAGGACGTACTCCTTGGAGACGAACCCGACCAGTGGCGGGACCCCGGCGAGCGCTAGCAGGCCGATGCCGATGGGCCACTTGAGCTGTGGGTGGTGGCGCACACCACCTGACATGGCCACTGCCGCGGTGCCGGCGACCAGCACGCTGAGCCATCCGATCGCGAGGAAGAGCAATGCCTTGAACATCGCGTGCGACAACATGTAGAGCACAGCGGGCCCGGCTCCGGTGGCCGCCGGAGCGATGGACAGCGCCGAGAGCATGATCGCGATCTGGCTCAACGTGGAGTAGGCCAGCAACCGTTTGAGGTCCGACTGACCGAAGGCGACAATCGCTGCGCCGACCATCGTCACGGCCGTGATCACTGCCAGCACCAGGCGGGCCGGATCCGAAAGGACGAAGATCGAGAACAGCCGAGACAGGACGATGGTGCCGGCGGCGACCATCGTCGCGGCGTGGATGAGCGCCGAGGCGGGGGTCGGGCCCTCCATGGCATCCGGAAGCCAGTCCTGGAACGGGAACTGTGCCGACTTTCCGGCGATGCCGCTGAGCAGGCAGATGAGCGCGGCGGTCAGCATGGTCGACCCGGGCAGGCCGGACCAGTGGGTGATCACTACGCGGATGGACGTCGTCCCGGCACCCGACGCAAGGATTATCAGGCCGATGACGAAGGCCAGGTCGGCGAATCGGGTCACCAGGAAAGCTTTGGTGGCAGCCCGGGACGCGGAGGCCTTCCGGCTGTTGTGGCCGATCAGCAGGTACGAGCACCAGCCCATGACCTCCCAGCCGACGAGGGTGAGAACAAGGTCCCCGGAGAGAACCACGAGGAGCATGCCGGCGAGGAACAACGAGACCGTTGCGGTGAAAGCGCCGTAGCGGTCGTCGTCATGCAGGTACCACTTGGTGAAGAGCTGGATCGCCAGCCCCACGATGCCAACGGCGAACACCACGATCGCGCTGAGGTCGTCCACCAACAGGTGCAGCGGCATCTTCAGCTGGCCCAGCGGAAGGTCCCCGATGGTGGAGACCTCGCCAGCGGACGAGTCGTGCTGCACGGCATACAGGACATAGGAGGCGGCGAGCAGGGTCACGACCCCGCCGGTGTTGGCGATGACAGCGCTCGCCAGGCGACGTCGGGCGACAAACAACCCGAGTACCGCCGCGACGAAGGGGACCAGGACGACCAGACGGGCCGCCTGCGTTGCTAGATCACTCATGCGCCCGGCTCACTGAGGTCGATGTGGCCGCGCTTGCGGAACAGCGCCAGAATCACGGCCAGCGCGACTCCGATCTCGGCAGCGGCGATGGTGATGAGGAAGAGCGTCAAGACAGCGCCAGTGCGCAGGGTGTCGCCCCGAACTGATCCCATCGTGACGAACAGCAGGTTGGCCGAGTTGAGGATCAGCTCGACCCCGATCAGCACAAGCACGGCGTTGCGGCGGGCGATGACGCCGTAGGCCCCCGTCCCGGCAAGGACGCAGACGAGCATGAGCGGGAACCAGAGATGGATCATGCAGACACCTTCTCGGCCGACCCTGGTGACGTATCGGGCGGCTTGGGTGACGTGGTCGGCATCCGCGAAACGGCCAGCGCGGCGATCAGTGCCAGGAGGAGCAGGACCGAGAGCAGCTCGAAGGGCCATACCCAGGCGCTGAACAGCTGGGTGGCAATCGCCTTGGTGTCACCGGCTCTGGTCGACAGGACCTCTCCGCCAAGGGCCGGCAGGAGAACTGAGGCAAGCAGCACCGTGGTGCCCGCCCCCACCACGGCCGCTGCGATCCGCTGGACCGCGCTGGATGAGTGCTCGGGACTGGGGCCCACGGGGGCGCGGGTCAGCATGAGTGCGAAGAGCACGAGCACCACGACCGCGCCGACATAGACGAGTAGCTGTACGAGAGCCACCAGCTCGGCCCCCAGGATCAGATAGCAACCGGCCAGCGTGCCCAGCGTGACGACGAGCCACAGGGCGGCGTGCACAAGATGGTGGGTGGTGACCGCGAGAACCGCACTCGCAGCGACGACCAGTCCAGCAGCACCAAACAGGATGTCCAGCGATGTCATGGGCTTGTCTCCGGAGGCTTGCGCGCAGGCTTGTTGGCTGCCGTGACCTCTTGCGGGTCGGCCGAGCTCGGGTCGAGCGCCGGTGGCGGTGGCACCGTGGGCATCCACTGCCCAAGACGGGCCTTCTCGTGCAGCAAGTCCTTGATGTCCAGCTCGGCGTACTCGAACTCAGGGCTCCAGTGCAGTGCGTCGAACGGGCAGACCTCGACGCAGATGCCGCAGTACATACACAGCGAGAAGTCGATCGCGAACCGGTCGAGCACGTTGCGCTGTCGCTCACGCCCACCCTCGGTGGTCGCCGGCAGCGTCTCCTTGTGGGAGTCGATGTAGATGCACCAGTCCGGGCACTCGCGCGCACACAGCATGCAGCTCGTGCAGTTCTCCTCGAGCAGCGCGATGACGCCTTGGGTGCGCGGCGGCAGGTAGGGCTTTGTGTCGGGGTACTCGGCTGTGTGGGAGGGCCTGCCAAGAGTCCTGGCGGTGGTGATCAGTCCCTTGACGAGGCCAGGAATCATCCCAGAGTGCTTGGAACTATTGGACGGACTTTCTTGTGCATGCTGGTGATCGGTCATCGTGAGCTCCACACCACCCCAACTGCGGTAATGGCCAGCTGAGCCAGCGCGACCGGAACGAGAATCAACCAAGCGAGACGCTGGAGCTGATCCTCGCGAATGCGCGGCCAGGACACCCGGAACCAGATGATCAGAATGGCGATGGCATAGCCCTTGAGAATCGTCCACAGCGGCCCCAGAGCGTCGGAGAACGGGCCGTGCCAGCCGCCAAGGAAGAGAACGGCGAACAGCAGGGACATCACGACAATGCCGGCGTACTCAGAGAGCAGGAAGAAGGCGAACCGCAGCCCGGTGTACTCAGTGAACGGTCCCATCACGATCTCGGAGTCTGCAATCGGCATGTCGAAGGGCCCACGCTGGAGCTCGGCCAGCGAGGCGATCAGAAAGACGAACGCGCCGGGGAGCTGCCAGATCAGCCACAGGGGGGTCCACGCGTCAGCGATACCGGTCAACGACACCGACCCGGCGGCTAGAGCGACAGACGCCACCGAGAGAACGAGCGGCAGCTCGTAGCTGAGCAGCTGCGCAGCCGCACGCATGCCACCGAGCAGGGCGAACTTGTTGGCGCTGGCCCAACCCGCCATCAAGAGCCCGATGATCCCGACCGCGCTTGCCGCCAGGACGAAGAGGGCGCTGGCGCCGACATCTGCCCCGACCACTGTCGCCGAGAGCGGAATGGCGCTGAGAGCCACGAGATATGGCACCAGTGCCACCGCAGGCGCGAGCTTGAACACCTGACGGTCAGCCGCCCGCGGCACGATGTCCTCTTTCTGGATGAACTTTGCCGCGTCGGCGACCAGCTGCGCCCAGCCGTGGTAACCGCCGGCATACATCGGGCCGAGGCGACCCTGCAAGTGGGCCATCACCTTGTGCTCGGTCTGACCCACCAGCAACGGCAGCGTCAGGAACACGATCAACACGCTCAGCGAGCGCAGCACGACCTCAAGCACAGGATTCAACGCGGTCCCCAGGTGATGTCGGGCACGCCTGGTGCCGTGATCTTGCGCCGGCCAGGCTTCTCGGTCTGCGGGCCGCCGTGCGGCTGACCGCTTTCCTTCGGTCCGCCCTCGCCACCGCCTTCTCCTGGCTCCTTGGCACCGGGCCACGCCTTGCTCGCGCGGGACGCCAGGACGAAGGACTTGCGCAACGGAGTGCCGTCGAAACCCTCGGGAAGCAGCAGCGGTCGCAGGCCCAGACCCGTGCCGTCCTCGAACCCCTCGAACTCGATGCCGAACATCTCGTAGGTCTCTCGCTCGTGCCACGCCGCGCCGGCCCACAGGCTGGTGGCACTGGGAGCGGACTTGCCGCCGGGCACCCTGGTGCGGACCAGGACGCGAGCCACCGCACCTCGCTCGGACGAGCTGTTCATGAGATGGCAGACGAGGTCGAAGCCAGGGTTCTCCTCGACGTCGGTCTGGTCCACGGCGGTCAGCCAGTCGAAGAAGTCGAACCCCTCGGCGCGCGCTGCCGTCAGCGCCGCCGTCCACTCCTCAAGAGCTACGTCGCGGCAGGGAGTCTCGATCACGACGCCACACCTGCCGTATCGCGACCGGTTACGTCTGGCTTGGACAGCAAGGGACGCGTCACTTCGCCTGCCGCAGCACGCCGGGACCCGGCATATTTGGCACGAATTGCCTTGTTGGACAACGTTTCTGAGGCGATCTTCTCCTGTAGTTTGACGATGCCCTGCAAGAGAGCCTCCGCACGCGGTGGGCAACCCGGCACATAGACGTCGACCGGGATCAGCTGGTCGACGCCCTTGGTCACGCAGTACGAGTCCCAGTACGGGCCCCCGCTGTTGGCGCAGGCGCCGAACGAGATGACGTACTTGGGCTCCGGCATCTGGTCATACAGCCTGCGGATGGCCGGGGCCATCTTGTCCGTGACCGTGCCCGAGACGATCATCAGGTCTGCCTGACGCGGGCCGGGAGCGAAGGGGATGACGCCCAGCCGGATGAAGTCGTGGCGCGCCATGGAGGCCGAGATGAACTCGATGGCGCAGCAGGCCAGCCCAAAGTTGAACACCCAGAGGCTGTAGCGCCGGCCCCAGTTGAGGACGAGCTTGATCGGGCGTGGCGCGTCGTCGTTGACGGCTCCGATGCGAGGCATCGGAAGATCGACGGTCATCAGGTCCACCTCATCAGGCCGCGACGCGCCGCGTGGGCCAAGCCGACCAGGACGATGCCGATGAAGATGCCCATTTCGGCCAGCGAGACCAAGCCCAGATCGGCGCTGCGGATCACTGTGGCCCACGGGAAGAGGTAGACCGCGTCAACGGCGAAGATCACGTAGAGGAACGCGTAGAGAAAGTAGCGCACGTTGGTCTGCGCCCAGCCCTCGCCCACCGGGTCGACGCCACACTCGTAGGTCGTGAGCTTCATGGCCGTCGGGGCTTGCGGGGCAACTAGAAGACGGACCGCCATGGCGGCAAAAAAGACGAGTGCGCCAGCAATGACGACACCACCGACGGTGAGATACGGGTTCACGCCGGTCAGCCTAGTCGCGGCCGTGATCGGTCCTTCGACGTGGGGTCAGCGCGGCGAAGGACCTGCCAAGCAGCGCGATTCGCACGGCGACTAACATATGGAAGAAGTTTCAACGCCCTAGCACATGGCAGAAGCACCAATTGCCCAGGGACGGCCTGGGGACAACTCGAAAAGTCTGGTGGGAACGCAAGGAATGAGTATCAAGCCAGTTCAAAGTCTTGACAGCGTGGTCATTCGTTTCGCAGGGGACTCGGGTGACGGGATGCAACTCACCGGGGACCGTTTCACCTCCGAAACCGCGGCCTTGGGCAACGACCTGTCCACTCTGCCCAACTACCCTGCGGAGATCCGGGCCCCTGCGGGCACCATTCTCGGCGTCTCGAGCTTCCAGCTGCACTTCGCGGACCATCACGTCCTGACCCCTGGCGACGCACCGGACGTTCTGGTGGCGATGAACCCGGCCGCGCTCAAGGCGAACCTGGGCGATCTGCCGCGCGGAGCCACGATCATCGTCAACACCGATGAGTTCACCAAGCGCAACCTGGCCAAGGTCGGTTACAACGTGTCACCGGTCGAGGACGGCAGCCTCGACAGCTACCACGTGCACCCGCTGCACCTGACCTCCCTGACCGTCGACGCACTCAACGACTTCGACTTGTCCCGCAAGGACAAGGAGCGGTCCAAGAACATGTTCGCCCTCGGTCTGCTGTCGTGGCTGTACACCCGCCCAACAGCCGGCACCGAGCAGTTCCTGAAGAACAAGTTCGGGTCCAAGCCCGACATTCTCGAGGCCAACCTCGCCGCACTGTTCGCGGGCTTCAACTACGGCGAGACCACCGAAGACTTCGCTGTCACCTACGAGATCGCCCCGGCCAAGATGGTCGGCGGCGCCTACCGCAACATCGTCGGCAATACAGCCACCGCCTATGGCCTGGTCGCCGCTGCGCATCGCAGCGGGTTGCAGCTGGCCCTCGGCGCCTACCCGATCACGCCTGCAACGGACATCCTGCATGTGCTTGCGAAGCTGAAGAGGTTCGGCGTCATCACGATGCAGGTCGAGGACGAGATCGCCGGTGTCGGCACCGCGATCGGAGCCTCGTACGGCGGGGCACTGGGCGTTACGGCCACGTCCGGCCCTGGCATCGCCCTCAAGTCCGAGGCGATCGGCCTCGCGGTGATGATGGAGCTGCCTCTGGTCATTGTCGACGTCCAGCGTGGCGGGCCTTCGACCGGCCTGCCGACCAAGACCGAGCAGTCCGACCTGCTGCAGGTGATGTATGGACGCAACGGCGAGTCCCCGTGCGCGGTCATCGCCCCCCAGTCCCCGGGCGACTGCTTCAACGCCGCCTTCGAAGCGGTCGAGATGGCCACGACCTACCGGACCCCGGTGTTCGTGCTCTCCGACGGCTACCTCGCCAACGGCTCCGAGCCGTGGCTCATCCCAGATGTCGCCAACCTTCCGAAGATCGACATTGACTTCACCACCGAACCCAATGACGTTGATGCCAATGGCGATCCGGTGTTCCACCCGTACCTCCGTGACCCCGAGACCTTGGCCCGCCCCTGGACTCTCCCTGGCACCCCGGGCCTGGAGCACCGCATCGGCGGCATCGAGAAGGCTGACATCACCGGCGACCTCTCCTACGACCCCAACAACCACGACAAGATGGTGCGGCTGCGTCAGGCCAAGATCGATGGCATCGCCAAGAGCCTTCCGGACCTGGAGGTCGACGATCCATCAGGTGACGCGGACGTCCTGATCCTGGGCTGGGGTTCGACCTACGGCCCGATCGCCGAAGCCATCCGCCTGGTGCGCAACGACGGCATCAATGTCGCGCGCGCCCATCTGCGCCATCTCAACCCCTTCCCACCCAACCTCGGCGAGGTGCTCGCTCGCTACGAGCGGGTGATCGTGCCCGAGATGAACCTCGGCCAGCTCTCGCTCATGCTGCGCGCCAAGTACCTCGTGGACGTGCAATCGTATACGCAGGTGCGCGGGCTTCCGTTCACCTCCGTTGAGCTCGCGAGCGTCCTGAGCAAGGCCACAGCCAACCTGAGCGGAGCAACCCGATGACCACCATCGACCTCGGTATGCCGGGTGCTGGCACCCTCGGCGTGCCTCATCTGCACGACGACGATGCAGCACAGAACAAGAAGGACTTCGTCAGCAACATGGAGCCCCGCTGGTGCGCGGGTTGTGGTGACTACTCGATCCTGGCAGCGGTCCAGGGATTCCTGCCCGAGCTCGGGCTCAAACGCGAGAACATCGTCTTCGTCTCCGGCATCGGATGCTCGTCGCGCTTCCCGTTCTACATGAACACCTACGGGGTGCACTCGATCCACGGCCGCGCTCCGGCCATCGCGACCGGCCTGGCGACGGCACGACAGGATCTGTCGGTATGGGTCGTCACCGGTGATGGTGACGCGCTGTCCATCGGCGGCAACCACCTGATCCACGCCATGCGCCGCAACGTCAACCTCAAGATCCTGTTGTTCAACAACAAGATCTACGGTCTGACCAAGGGTCAGTACTCCCCCACCTCGGAGCTCGGCAAGGTCACCAAGTCGTCGCCGTACGGCTCGGTCGACAGGCCCTTCAACCCGGTGTCATTGGCCCTTGGTTCTGAGGCAACGTTCGTGGCTCGGACGATGGACACGGATCGCAAGCACCTCACTGCTGTTCTTCGCGCAGCCGCCGAGCATCGTGGCACTGCGCTGGTCGAGATCTACCAGAACTGCCCGATCTTCAACGATGGCGCCTATGAGCTGATCAAGGACCGCGACGAGGCCGAGGCCCGGATCGTCCACCTCGAGGATGGCCAGCCGGTTCGCATTGGTGCCGACAAGCTGGTGGCACGGGGTGACTCCGGAGAGCTGACAGTAGTGGACGCCGAGGGCGCCGACATGTCGCGGGTCGTCATCCACGACCCGGGTGCTGATGACCCGTCCGGGGCGTTCCAGCTCTCCCGGCTTGATGACCCTTCCATGGCGCACGTGCCGATGGGCATTTTCCGCAACGTCTCAAGGCCAACGTATGAAGACCTCGTGCACGCCCAGATCGACGAGGTCGTCGACAAGGCCGGTGGCAGCGCCTCCGACGCCGACTTGGAGAACCTCCTCATGGGCAGCGACACCTGGACAGTTGCCGATTGACCGATCTCTCCGCTCACGACGGACCGGACGCACAGGGTCACATCGAACGGCAGGGCACGGCCTACGGCGCTGCCGCCTATGCGATCTGGGGGGTATTCCCCCTGTACTTCCACCTGCTCGCACCCGCCGGCGCGTGGGAGATCTTGGCCCACCGCATCTTGTGGACCCTGCTCTTCTGCGCGGCGGTGCTTGCGTTCCGTCGTGAGTTTGCCTGGAGCCGTTCGGTGTTCGGCAACCCCCGAGTCATGGGCGCCGTCACACTGGCGGGGCTGCTGATCGCTGTCAACTGGGTGATCTACGTGGCCGCGGTGGTGGGTCACCACGTCACCGAGGCGTCGCTGGGCTACTTCCTCAACCCAATCGTGACCGTGGCGATCGGCGTGGTCGTGCTGCGCGAGCGACTTCGCTCGCTGCAGTGGCTGGCTGTGGCGATCGGGCTCACTGCGGGGGTCTATCTCACGATCGACTTCGGGCGGCCTCCTTGGATAGCCCTGAGCCTGGCGTTCAGCTTCGCTCTGTACGGGTTGATGAAGAAGCGCATCGGTACGTCGCTCGGCGCCTTCCAGAGCCTGACCTCGGAGACGGCCGTCCTCGCCCCGATCGCACTGGTGATCCTCGCCTGGCTCGCCACCCAGGGTGAGACAACCTTCACTACCGACTCCCCGAACCATCCGCTGCTGTTGGCATCTGCCGGCTTGGTGACGGCAGTGCCACTGCTGCTCTTTGCGGCGGCGGCGCGGCGGGTCCCGCTAGTGACGATCGGCCTCTTGCAGTTCATCACGCCAGTACTGCAGCTTCTCTGTGGCGTTCTGCTCCTGGGGGAGACCATGAGTCCGAGCCGCTGGATCGGCTTTGGCATCGTCTGGATTGCCTTGCTGGTCTTGACGTATGACTCGATCCGGTCAATGCGTACCCGCCGCCGGATGGCCGACGCCGCGGGGGGCGCCGCGGTCTGACCCGCACGAGACCTCAGCCGGCTCGGTTGACCACGCTTTCGACCAAGGCGGACAAGGCTGCAACGGCGTCTCGAGCCGACGAACCAGCAGGGGAACCGAGGGCCAGCGGCGCCAGCAGCTCCTGAGCCTCCCGGGCCACGTCGTTCGTCCGCTCGCGTGCCTGGGCCATGGCCGGGTGGGCCCGCAGCAGACCCAGGGCCTCGGCGTGCAGAGAGTCATCGCGGAGCTCGAAGCTGAGCAGCTCCTTGAGGCGGTCATCGGCAGCGTCGACCGACCGACGCACAAGCAGCGTCGGCAACGTGGCCACGCCTTCGCGCAGGTCCGTTCCGGGCGTCTTGCCGGACTCTCGCTGCCGGGACGAGATGTCCAGCACGTCATCGGCGAGCTGGAACGCGATCCCGACCCGCTCGCCATACTGGCGCATGATCTCGACCGTCTCGGGCGGGCAGCCACTGAACATCGCCCCATAGAGCGCGGCGGTCGCGATCAGCACTCCAGTCTTGTCGGCAAGGACGCCGAGGTAGTACTCGATCGGGTCGGCACCCTCGGGCGCCGGTCGGGCATCGCGGATCTGGCCCGAGCACAGCCGGACGAACGTCTGAGCCTGGATCTTGACGGCCTCAGCCCCCAGCCCGGCGATGAGCTCGGATGCCTTGCCGAAGAGCAGGTCACCGACCAGGATCGCGTTGGAGTTGCCGTACGCCGCGTTGGCGCTGACGACTCCGCGGCGCAGCTCGGCCTCGTCCATCACGTCGTCGTGATAGAGCGAGGCGAGGTGGGTCAGCTCGACGCCGGCAGCCGCAGCGACGACGTCATCGTTGATACCGCTGCCGAGCTCAGCCGCGAGCAACGCGAGCATCGGCCGAAAACGCTTGCCGCCGGCGGCAACCAGATGGACGGACGCCTCGGCGATGAACGGGTCATCGTGGTCCACCACGGCTAGCAGCGTCTCATCGACGGCTACGAGTCCTGCCTGCAACCGCGCGGCCAGCCCCGCCGACACGCTTGGCAACATCAGAGCCGGTGACGTGGGCGTCATCAGGGGAACGAAATCATCGCAGGAACAATGACGAACGGGCGGCAAGGTCGAGCAGCGGGGAGGGAGCAACGCCAAGCGCCAGAGTCACAAGGACACCGATCGAGACCGCCACAGTGGTGCTGATTGAGGGTGAGACTGCACTGACCGAGTCGCCGGCTGGCTCCGAGAAGTACATGAGCACGATGATACGGACGTAGACAAAGGCAGCGATGGCGCTGGAGAGCACGCCGATGACGGCGAGGACGGTCGCGCCGTGAGCGACAGCGGCCGAGAACACCGCGAACTTGGCCGTGAAGCCGGACGTCAGCGGGATACCGGCGAAGGCCAGCAGCAGGAACGCAAAGGCACCCGCAACAACCGGGTGGTTCTTGCCGAGCCCGGCCCATTGCGACAGGTGCGTGGCTTCCGAGCCACCATCCCGAACCATGGACACGATGGCGAACGCGGCGATGGTGCTGAACCCGTAGGCCACGAGGTAGAACATCACCGCCGAGACTCCCACCTTGTCGAAGGCAAGCAGGCCGGTCAGGACGAAGCCGGCGTGCGCGATCGACGAGTAGGCCAGCAGTCGCTTGATGTCGGTCTGTGTGATGGCCAGGACCGCGCCGACGACCATCGTGAGGATGGCGACCGCCCAGAGCCCTGGGGCCCAGTCCCAGCGACTGTCTGCGACACCGACGTAGACGAAACGCAGGATCGCACCGAATGCCGCGACCTTGGTGCAGGCTGCCATGAAACCCGTGACCGGGGTGGGCGCGCCTTGGTAGACGTCAGGGGTCCACGAGTGGAACGGTACGGCGCCGATCTTGAAGAGCAGGCCGACCAGCACCAGCAGGACGCCGGGGACCAGCAGTCCGTCCATGCCGGACCGCGTGCCGATGGCATCGGCGATCACACCCAGATCCATCGAGCCGGCGTAGCCGTACAGCAGGGCCGATCCGAACAGGAAGAAGGCTGAGGAGAAGGCTCCGAGAAGGAAGTACTTCAACGATGCTTCCTGGGAGAGAAGGCGGCGACGACGGGCCAAGCCGGAGAGGATGTACAGCGGCAGGGAGAGGACCTCCAGTGCCACGAACATGGTCAACAGGTCACCGGCGGCCGGAAACAGCAACATGCCTCCGACCGCGAACATGGTCAGGGGGAAGACCTCGGTCGTGGTGGCACCCGCACGGACCGCGGCCGCTTCCTGCGCCGAGCCCGGCGCCGAAGCACCCTCAGCGGTGAACGCGTCAGCGCCTACGCCGTCGAAACGCTCGGCCATGGCCAGGATGCTGAGGGCCGAGAGCATCAGGATCGTGCCCTGGAGGAACAAGGCGGGCCCATCCACGACGACGGCGCCGGCAAGGGTGCTGCCCTGATGGTCCAGGCCCAGAACCACCGCTCCCAGGGCGGCGACCAGACCGACGAGCGCAACCCCCACCTGGGCGGCATAACGTTGCGCACGGGGTACAAAGGCCTCGACGAGGACACCGATCATGGCGGCACCGAAGACGATCAGCATCGGCAGGATGGCACCGTAGTTGATCTTGGTGGCGACGAACTGTGCCGTCAGCCCTGGCAGCGAGGCAATCACTTGACGGCTCCTTCAGCAGCTGCTGGGTGCGTTGCCGCCGGGTCGGTGACGCCGACGTACTGAAGAGTCCTGGAGACGGCGGGGTTGATCACGTCGAGCGCCGGCTTGGGGTAGAAGCCCAGCACGATGAACACTGCGATGAGCGGGGCGACCACCCACTTCTCTCGGTGCGAAAGATCCGGCGTGCCGGCCGCAGACTCGGGCTTGGGACCGGTCATCATCCGCTGGTACATGAGCAGGATGTAGAGCGAGGCCAGGATGATGCCGAGAGCGGCGATGACTGCTGCGACGCGGTAACGCTGGAAGGTCCCCAGCAGGACGAGGAACTCGGAGACGAAGGAGTTCAGGCCAGGCAGCGCCAGACCGGACAGGCCGGAGACGAGGAAGACGCCGGCGAGTGCAGGGGTCACCCGCTGCCAGCCGCCATAGTCGGGAATGCGTTTGCTGCCGCGGCGGTGGATGAGCATCCCCGCCACGAGGAACAACGCAGCCGTCGTGAACCCGTGGTTGACCATGTAGAGCGCCGAGCCAGCCGTGCCGATCGAGGTCATCGCGAAGATGCCGAGCACCATGAAGCCGAAGTGGCTGATGGACGTGTAGGCGATCAGTCGCATGATGTCGGTCTGGCCGATCGCGAGCAGCGCGCCGTAGAGAACCGAGACGACGGCGAGCACGATGATCACGGGGGTGGCCCACTTGCTGGCCTCGGGGAACAGCTGCAGGCAGAACCGGATCATCCCGTACGTGCCGACCTTGTCGAGCACACCGACCAGGAGCACAGCCGTGGCGGGACGAGCCTCGGTCGCAGCGTCCGGCAGCCAGGTGTGGACCGGCCACATCGGTGCCTTGACCGCGAAGGCGAAGAAGAACCCGATGAACATCAGACGGCCGACGTTCTGGTCGAGCTTGAGACCGGTCAGCTTCTCGACCAGGAAACCGTCGGCGCCGCCGGGGCCGTGCTGGTAGAGCGCGATGACGGCGACAAGCATGACGAGCCCGCCGAGCAACGAGAACAGCAGGAACTTGACGGCGGCATACTGCCGGCGGGGGCCGCCATAGGCGCCGATCAGGAAGTAGACGGGGATCAGCATGGCCTCGAAGAAGACGTAGAACAAGAACACGTCCGTCGCGGAGAAGACACCGACCATGAAGGTCTCGAGAACCAGCATGAGGGCGAAGTAGTTCTGCTGGCGCTTGCCAACCTCGGGAACGTCGTTCCAGGCGGCCAGCACGCAGACGGGCACCAGGATCGCCGCCATCACGATCAGCACGAGCGCAATGCCGTCCACACCGAGGGCGTAGCTGACACCGAACTGCTCGATCCAGGAGTGCTGCTCCTGGAGCTGGAACTGCGGGCCGGAGCCCGCCCTGAACTGAAGTGCGGCAGCAACGGTGAACAACAGCGCCACGACCGAGAACCCGAGCGCGATCTGCCTGGCCCTGTCAGCCAGGCTTGCCGGCAGGAAGGCGACAACGAGCGCACCCACCAGCGGGATCAGGCCGATCGTGGTCAGCCACGGAAAACTTGACATCACTGCACCACCCAGACGGCACCGAGGATCACGACAACACCAAGGAGCATCGTCAGGGCATACGAACGCACGAAGCCGTTCTGGACGCGGCGGAGACGGGACGAGGAACCGCCGATCACGGCAGCCAGAGAGCCAACCGCCCCGTCAACACCCTTGTTGTCGAAGAAGACCAGGGCGCGGGTGAGGTGCAGGCCGGGGCGCATCAGCACCCCCTCGTTGATCGCATCCTGGTAGAGGTCCTTGCGCGCAGCCCGGGTCAGCGGCGAGCCGACCGGCGCCACCACAGGAACCTCGTCTCGCCAGTAACGCATCCAGGCGATGCCCAGACCCGCGGCAACGACAAGCAGCGTCATCGTCATCAGGACCGGGGCGGCGATCACCGGCTCACCTTCAGCGTGCGTGCCGACGACCGGCTCTAGCCAGCTCTGGATGGCGCCGGTGGGGCCGAGGATCAGGCCAAGGAAGGCTGAGCCGAAGGCCAGAATCACCATCGGGATCGTCATCGTCCTGGGGGACTCGTGCGGCTGGGCTTCCTTGGGCCAGCGCTTCTTGCCATGGAAGGTCATGAAGAACAGACGCGACATGTAGAAGGAGGTGACCCCCGCGCCGATCAGCGCGGCAAAGCCGAACACCCATGGCCGCCAACCCCCACCGATGAAGGCAGCCTCGATGATCGCGTCCTTGGAGAAGAACCCAGAGAACGGCGGCACCCCGAGGATGGCCAGCCAGCCCATGCCGAAGGTGATCCAGGTGACCTTCATGGCACCGGACAGGTTGCCGAAACGGCGCATGTCGACCTGGTCGTCCATGCCATGCATGACCGAGCCGGCGCCGAGGAACATCCCGGCCTTGAAGAAGCCGTGGTTGAGCAGGTGGAAGATCGCGAAGGCGTATCCGACCGGGCCCAGTCCTGCGGCCAGCATCATGTAACCGATCTGGCTCATGGTCGAGGCAGCCAGCGCCTTCTTGATGTCGTCCTTGGCCGAACCGACGATCGCCCCGAACACCAGGGTGATCGCACCGACGATGACCACGAAGGTCTGCGCCGTCGGAGACGCTTCGAAGATCACGTGGCTGCGCACGACGAGGTACACACCGGCGGTGACCATCGTCGCGGCGTGGATCAGCGCGGAAACCGGCGTCGGGCCGGCCATCGCATCACCGAGCCAGCTCTGGAGCGGGAACTGCGCCGACTTGCCACAGGCTCCGAGCAGCAACATCAGGCCGATCGCCGTGAGCGCGCCCCCACTGGCACCCGCGACTGCGGCGTTGACGCCCGAGAAGCTGACCGTGCCGAACGTGGCGAACATGAGCATGATCGCCACGGTCACCCCGAAGTCACCGACGCGGTTGGCCACGAACGCCTTGTTGGCTGCGGAGGCGTTGGCCGGGACATGGTTCCAGAAGCCGATGAGCAGGTAGGACGCCAGGCCCACGCCCTCCCAGCCCACGTAGAGCAGAAGGTAGGAGTCAGCCAGGACCAGCAGCAGCATGGCTGCGACGAACAGGTTGAGGAAGGCGAAGAAGCGGCGTTTCTCCGGATCGTGTGCCATGTAGCCCAGGGAGTAGACCAGGATCAAGGACCCGACGAAGGTGACCAGCAGCACGAAGGCCATGGAGAGCGGGTCGACCAGCATGCCGGCCTCGACCTGGAAGCTGCCGGCCGGCACCCACGAGAACAGGTGCAGGCCCTGTGCACGCTCCCCGCCCGAGCGACCGAGCATGACGATGAAGATCAACGCCCCGAGAGCGAAGCTGGCCCAGGACAGTCCCGTTGCCAGAGCCGGTCCGAACCCGTCCGTGCGTCGTCCGCCGAGCAACAGCACGGCAGCCCCGAGGAGCGGGAGTGCGACCAGCAGCCATGCCAGGGACGTCATCCCCGACGCAGTCTGTATGGCGTCCGCACTCGCCAGCGCGCCCAGATGAGCAGCAGAAAGCTGCATCAGTTGCATGTTGTGCCCCTTACAGCTTCAGCAGGTTGGCGGCGTCGACCGAGGCCGACCTACGGGCCCGGAAGATGGCCATGATGATGGCGAGCCCGACGACGACCTCAGCGGCAGCGACGACCATCACGAACAGGGCGATCACCTGACCATCCAGAGAGCCGTGCATCCGCGCGAAGGTCACGAACGTCAGGTTGGTCGCGTTCAGCATCAGCTCGACACCCAAGAAGACCACGATGGCGTTGCGGCGTACGAGCACCGTGGCGGCTCCGATCACGAACAGCACCGTCGAAAGGTAGATGTAGTTGACCAGGTTCATCGTTTGGTCCCCTCCTCGATGTCGCGCTCGATCGCTTTCTCAGCCTCGGTGAAGGCATCGGGGTTGGCGACCTGTCCACGGGCGCTGAGCACTCGCGATACGGACAGCTCGCTCGGCGTGCCGTCGGGCAGCAGCGCGGTGGTGCCGACCGCGTTGCTGAGGGCATAGACACCTGGCGCCGGCAGCCCGGCCAGGTTCTTGCCCTCGCGGAAGCGGCGCTCAGACCATTGACGTTGGGTCGGGCGGGGAACCAGACGCTCTTGGTGAGCCAGGACCATCGCGCCAAGGGTCGAGGTGATCAGCAGCGCGCTGGTGACCTCGAACACCCAGACGTACTTGCCGAAGATCAGGTTGGCCACACCGGTGACGTTGCCGTCGGCGTTGGCCTTCGCCAGGCCGATGGGGCTGGCAAAGATCACCGACCCGATGGCTGTCATGAGCACGATGCCGAAGCCCACCGCCAGAACGAAAGCGGCGACCTTCTGGCCCTTGATCGTCTCGACCAGGGAGTCCGAGGAGTCGACTCCGACCAGCATCAGCACGAACAGGAACATCATCATTACCGCGCCGGTGTAGACGAAGATCTGCACGATCCCGAGGAAGTCGGCGTTCTGGGCGATGTAGAAGATGCCCAGGTTGATCATGACCAGTGCCGTGCCCAGAGCCGCGTGGACGGCCTTCCTGGCAAAAACAAGCCCGAGGGCACCGATCACGCTGATCGGGGCCAGAACCCAGAACAGGACTGCTTCACCACCGCTGGTCATCGTGCATCCCCCTGTGTCGAAGCGATGCCGGCATCGCGGGCCGCCGCCCACTCATGTTGTTCGGGCGTGGCCTTGGCCACCTTGCCCTGGTAGTAGTCGCGTTCCTCCAGGCCAGCCACCATCGGATGCGGCGCGGCCACCATGCCCTCCTGGACAGGTGCGAGCAGCTGGCTCTTCTCGTAGATCATCTCGGCCCGGGTGTGAGCGGCAAGCTCATACTCGTTGGTCATGGTGAGGGCTCGCGTAGGACAGGCCTCGATGCACAGGCCGCAGAAGATGCAGCGCAGGTAGTTGATCTGGTAGACGCGCCCGTATCGCTCGCCGGGTGAGAACCGCCCCCCGCCCCCCTCACTGTCATCGTTGCCTGCTCCCTCTACGAAGATGGCGTCGGCTGGGCAGGCCCAGGCACACAGCTCGCAACCGATGCACTTCTCCAGGCCGTCAGGATGCCGGTTGAGCTGGTGACGACCATGGAAGCGCGGTTGCGTCGGACGCTTGACCTCGGGATACTCTTCGGTCTCGACCTTGCGGAACATGGTCGCGAAGGTGACGCCGAAACCAGCCACTGGCGCAAACAGCTCGGAGAGGAAACCCGCCTTCTTCTGGTCGTCAGCCACGGTCAGTCTCCTCATCGGTGAGCTCCGGTTGGCCCACCAGGCTGGGCTCGCGGAGACGCTGTCCGGGCAGCGGCGGGACCGGGTAGCCACCCGCGAACGGGTCGATCTCCTCGGGACGATCAAGCGGTATGGCGGCTGCCGCACGCTTGCCGTCCCAGACCCAGGCGGCGGCCAGGGCAACAGTGGCAATGACCCCGATAACGATGACGGTCGCGGTGCGGATGTTGTCACCGAAGAAGGCAAGCTGCGCACCGCGGATGAAGGCCACGGCGACGACCCAAGCCATGGTTACCGGGATGAGGACCTTCCAGCCGAAGCGCATGAACTGGTCGTAGCGCACCCGCACCAGAGTGCCTCGCAACCAGACGAAGAAGAAGATGAAGAGCCACAGCTTGATGGCGAACCACAGCAACCCCCACCAGCCCTGGTTGAACATGCCGTCGTTGATCGCGGCGATGCCGGGAGGTGCCTGCCAGCCACCAAGGAACATGGTGGTCGCGAGCGCGGAGACTGTGAACATGTTGACGTACTCACCGAGGAAGAACATCGCCCACTTCAGCGAGCTGTATTCCGTGTGGAATCCACCACCGAGCTCACCCTCGCCCTCGGCCATATCGAAGGGCAGCCGGTTGGTCTCGCCGACCATTGTCACGATGAACACCACGAAGGAGAAGAACGCCGGGACGATGAACCACAGGCTCTTCTGCGAGGCGACGATCTGTGAGGTCGACATCGAGCCGCTGTAGATGAAGACCGCGATCAGCGACAGACCCATGGCGATCTCGTAGGAGATGATCTGGGCCGCGGACCGCAGTGCACCCAGCAGGGGGTAGGTGGAACCGGCCGACCAGCCACCCAGGACGATGCCGTAGACACCGATCCCGGCGACGGCAAGCACCAGCAGGACGGCGACGGGGCTGTCGGCCAGCTGCAGCGGCGTCCGGTGACCGAACATGGTGACCATGGGGCCCATCGGAATGATCGCGAAAGACACAAAAGCCATGGCGCCGGTGATGATCGGTGCGAGAAAGAACACGATCTTGTCAGCGTTCTTGGGCGTCAAATCCTCCGAGAGCGCCAGCTTCACACCGTCCGCGAGGGTCTGAAAAATACCGAAGGGACCGACGCGGTTGGGTCCTGGGCGCTGCTGCATGCGACCGATGACACGACGCTCGAACCAGGTGACGAGCAGGACGCTGACGATCATGACGACAAAGAGGAGGAGCGCCTTGACCAACGAGAGCCACCACGGCGTGTCGCTGAAGTCGGCCGCCGGATTGTCGATGGACTGAAGCCCTGTTGCCAGCGAAGCGATGAGGCTCACGCGGCACCGCCCTTGGTCAGGGAGACCACAGCGCCAGCATCGACGCCCAGCGCCTGCCGCACCGCGGATCCAGGAGAGTTGGTGGGCAACCAGATGACGTGGTCCGCCATCTCGGTGATGGCCAGGGGGATCGTGATGGCACCCGACCCGGTGCTGACCTGGACGCTGTCGCCGTCGGCCAGGCCGATCGTCGCCGCGGTACTGGCCGAGAGCAACGCCCGAGCCCTGGGCGCCGTTCCGGCCAGGAACGGCTCGCCGTCCTGCATCCGGCCGGAGTCCAGGAGGTGGTGCCACGTGGCCAACACGGCCTGCCCGGGCTCCAGCGACGGGACCTCGACCAGCGCGGCGAGCGGTGCAGCCGCGCGGTCACCGATCCACGGCCCGAGCGCCCTCATGTCGGCGCGGGTGGACTCCAGAGTGCGGACTCCGAGGAACTCACCCATCTCGTCGGACAGCAGATCCAGGACCCGGTGGTCGCTCATGGCGCCCGTGGACAACGCCGCCTCGAAGGTCCGAACCCGACCCTCCCAGTTGACGAAGGTCCCTGCCTTCTCCTGGTGGGCCGCCACGGGCAGCACGACATCTGCGACCTCGGTGACCGCGCTCTCGCGCAGCTCAAGGGAGACCACGAACGATCTGGTCAGGGCGTCCAGCAGGTCGCCAGAGCCGGTCAGGTCTGCAGGGTCGACACCGCCGACCAGGAGACCGCTGAGCCCACCGGAGTTGGCCGCCGCGACGATCGCCGACGTGTCGCGCCCGACCGTGTCGGGCAGTCCGACGACGTCCCACGCTTCACCCACCTCGGCCCGGGCCCGGGCTTCGATGACCGGACGGCCACCGGGTAGCAGGTTGGGCAGTGCGCCGCTCTCCAGCGCGCCCCGTTCTCCTGCGCGCCGGGGAATCCACGTAAGCCTGGCACCGGTGGACGCCGCCAGCGCCGCAGCAGCGGACAGACCACCGGGGACGGTCGCGAGTCGCTCGCCGACAAGGATCACGGCGCCTTCGGCCGCGAGACCGGCTGACGCCGCCTTGATTGCGGTCATGATCGGGTCGTCTGACATCTTGGCGTCCCCGGCCAGAGCCTGCAGGACCTCGGCCTCAGTGCCGGGGGCGGTCCTGATCACGGTGCCGCCGAGCTTCTTCAACCCGCGCGACGCGAGGGGCGCGACCGCGAATACAGCAGTCCGGTTCTTGCGAACCGCTTTGCGGAGTCGCAAGAACACGATCGGCGACTCGTCCTCGGGCTCGAAGCCCACCAGCAGCACCGTCTTGGCAGCCTCGATCTCGGCGTAGGTCACGGACCCGCCGGGCGCATCTGACGGCCCGGTGGCCACAACGTTGCTGGCCAGGAACTCGGCCTCCTCGACCGAGTGCGGCCGGGCACGGAAGTCAATGTCGTTGGTCTGCAACACTATTCGAGCGAACTTGCTGTAGGCATAGGCGTCCTCAGCAGTGACCCGGCCGCCGACGAGCACGCCGACACCTTTGGTATCGCGAGCCTCTGCCAGCCCACGTGCCGCGGCATCCAGGGCCTCCGGCCACGAGGCCACGTGCAGGTTGCCGTCGTCACCGCGCACGAGCGGGTCGGTGATCCGGTCAGAGCCGTTGGCGTAGGTGAATGCCCAACGACCCTTGTCGCAGTTCCACTCTTCGTTGACCGCAGGGTCGTTGGCGGCCATCCGGCGCAGGACGGTGCCACGACGGTGGTCCGTGCGGGTCGCGCAGCCGCTTGCGCAGTGCTCGCAGATGCTTGGGGTGGAGACCAAGTCGAACGGGCGGGCCCGGAAGCGGTATGCCGCGCCGGTCAGTGCGCCGACGGGGCAGATCTGGACGGTGTTGCCGGAGAAGTAGGAGTCGAACGGCTTGTCCTGGAAGAGGCCGATCTGTTGCAGGGCGCCACGCTCGATCAGGGCGATGAACGGG
>JBBRWQ010000006.1:0-60939 GCA_038249115.1 Actinomycetales bacterium | reverse complement strand
TGGGGCGTCGTGGCGATCGGCGTCGGTGGGATGGTCGGCGGCGGGATCTTCGCGGTCCTCGGGCTGTCAGTGCAGATCGCTGGCGGTGGGGCGCCGATCGCGTTCCTCGTCGCGGGACTCGTGGCGCTGCTCACCGCACGGTCCTACGCGCTGCTCTCAACGTCGTACCCGAGCCGCGGGGGGACTGTGACGTTCGTCAACCGCGCGTTCGGGCCGGGGTTGTTCTCGGGCGGAATCAACGTGCTGCTGTGGCTGAGCTACATCGTGATGCTCGCGCTGTACTCCCAGGCATTCGGCAGCTACGCGGCGAGCTTCCTGCCGGCCGCGCAACACGAGCTCGGCAAACACGTCTTCCTCACCGCCGCCGTCGTTCTCATCGCGGTGCTCAACGTCGCAGGGGCCGCGACGGTGGCGCGGGCGGAGCGCTACGTGGTCGCCATCAAGGTCACGATCCTGCTGCTGTTCGTGGTGGTCGGGATGTTCGGAGTCTCCACGGCCCGGCTCAGCCCGGACCAGTGGAGCCCGCCGCTGTCGCTGGTCGCCGGCGGCATGATCGTCTTCCTCGCCTACGAGGGCTTCGAGCTGATCGCCAACGCGGCCGAGGACGTCGTCGACCCGGGCCGGACGCTGACTCGGGCGTACTACATCTCCGTGCTGTTCGTCATCGTGCTGTACGTGCTGGTGGCCGTGGTCGCAGTTGGGTCCGTCCCGGTCTCTCAGCTGGTGGATGCGAAGGACTACGCACTCGCGGTGGCCGCGCGTCCTGCGCTGGGGTCAGCCGGGTTCGTCCTGATCGGCATCGCCGCGATGCTCTCGACAGCGTCGGCGATCAACGCGACGCTCTACGGCTGCGCGCGCATGACGTACACGATTGCCAAGGCGCGTGAACTCCCGGCGCAGCTCGAGCGACCGATCTGGAACCAACCGCTCGAGGGGCTGATCATCACTGCCGCGGCGACTCTGGTGCTCGCGAACGTCCTGAACCTGGAGAGCATCTCCACGATGGGCAGCGCCGGGTTCCTGATCATCTTCGCGACCGTGAACGTGGCGGAGGCGCGGACCTCGAAGCTGCGGGGATCAAAGAAGCCGTGGATCTCGATCGTCGCGGCAGTGGCGTGCGTCGGGGCGCTCGCGGCGTTGCTCGCCAAGAGCAGCCTCGGCTCCGCGGCGGTGCTTCTCGTGATGGTCGCGTTGTCGTTCGCGATCGAGGCAGTGTTCCGGCGACTTACCGGGCGAGGGCTGCGGGCATAGGGCAGGGCGCGTCGAACGCTCGCAGGACCCGGCCTCTGTGCGTCCGGCTGCGGCTAGCGGATCCGTAATCGACCCGCAACCGGCGAACGCTGCAGGACCGCGAGTGAGCGTGACACCGTTGCTGGATGCAGGTACTCGTCACCGGTGGAGCCGGCTTCATCGGACAGTCCGTCGTCGCCGAGCTCCTCGACACCGGCCACCAGGTGCTGGTGCTCGACTCCCTGCGACCCGACGTCCACCGCGATGGAGGGACACCCGCCCGGGAGAGGCTCAAGGCGCGGGGCGTTGACCTCGTGGTCGGCGACGTTCGCGACGCCGAGGTGGTGCGGGCCGTCCTGGACGGGATCGACGCGGTCGTCCACCTCGCAGCCAAGGTCGGGCTTGGCGTCGACCTTGCCGACATGGACGACTACGTGTCGAGCAACGACCACGCAACGGCGGTGCTGCTGCGCTGTCTTGCTTCTTCGGGGATCCGGCGGTTCATCCAGGCCAGCTCGATGGTCGTCTACGGCGAGGGTCGCTACACGTGCCATGACCACGGATGGGTGTCACCAACCCCCCGAACCCGAGAAGCGTTGTCCCACGGTCGTTTCGAGCCCGGGTGCCCCGTCTGCGGCGACGAGCTGGTGCCAGGCCTGGTCGGCGAGGAGTCGGCGATGGACCCTCGCAACACCTATGCCGCCACCAAGGTCGCCCAGGAGTTCCTCGCCGCGATCTGGTCACGCGAGGCAGGAGGATCAGCGGTCTCGCTGCGACTGCACAACGTCTACGGGCCGGGGATGCCGCGCGATACGCCGTATGCCGGGGTCGCCTCGGTCTTCGCTTCCTCCCTCGACCGCGGCGAGGCGCCGCGGGTGTTCGAGGACGGCGGCCAGAGACGGGACTTCGTGCATGTCGCTGACATCGCCCGCGCCTTCGTGACGGCTCTCGCCGCCACGAACGACCCGTCTCCGCTACATCGCGCTTACAACGTGGGGTCCGGCTTCGTCTCCACCATCGCCGATCTGGCCCGCGCGTTGTCCGCCTCTCGCAAGGGGCTCGAGCCGGTCGTGACCGGGGAGTTCAGGCTCGGGGACGTCCGCCACATCACCGCCTCCAGCGCGAGAATCCAGGACGAGCTCGGTTGGCAGGCATCGGTTTCGCTGGCCGACGGAGTGACTGGCCTGACCTTCGAACAGCTCTGACCCGGGCTAGGCCCGACCCGCGCTAGGCAGACCTGGCAGCTCGACGTCGAACCGACAGCCACCCTCCACGTTGGCCACCGAGATCGACCCCGCGTGCGACTCGATGACGCCGCGCGCGATGGCCAGCCCGAGCCCTGCCCCGCCATCTCCCGTGCCGCGCTCGGACTGCCCCCGCCAGCCGGTCTCGAAAACCCTGGCCAGATCGTGGTCCTTGATGCCCCCACACCCGTCCGTGACAGCAATCAGTGTCCGGCCATCGGGTGCCCGCCTGGCGCTTACTTGCACCTGCCCCTCCTTGCCGGTGTGGCGGACTGCGTTGCCCACGAGGTTCGACAGCGCACGCGCGAGCTCATCGCCGTTGCCATGCACCGCAAGGCGATCGCCGTCGTCGGCCACGTCCAGGACGAGAACGACCTGCCGGCGCCGGGCATCCTCGCGAGCCTCACCCACGACGTCATAGGCCAGCTCGACCATGCTCAACGGGCCGCGGGCATGGTCCGGCTGGTTTGGTCCGGCGTTGAGACGTGACAGCTCGAAGAGATCGCCCACCAGACCGTTCATCCGGTCCACGGTCTGGCGCATCTGGCGCAGGGCGGGCACCTGATCCTCGATCACGCCGTCCTCGAGACCCTCGGCCAGCGCCCTGAGCCCGGACAGAGGCGTGCGTAGGTCGTGAGACATGAACGCCACGAGCTCGCGCCGGCTCTGCTCGAGGGCGCGCTCACGGTCGCGCGAGATCCGCAGGCTCCCTCGCGTCGTCTCCAGCTCAGCGGCCAGAGCGCTGATCTCGGCGGGAGCAGACGACCTGCTCCCACCCACCAGCGGCTGTGATGGCACCAGCGCACCGTCATACGACCCGTCGGCGAGTCCACGCAACGCCTGGCTCAGCTCCCGGGAGCCGGAGACGACGCGGCGTCCGAGCGCGAAGGAGAGCGCGAAGGCCAACACTGTGGAGAAGCCCAGGGCGACCAAGACGACGGTGGAGTCATGCGGGCTGATAACCATCCGGTTGACGTTCAGGGCGACCGCTGCCGAGACCGCGGCCACGGGGACCAGAGCCGCGACGACTATCGACAGGAGGAGGGATCGACGGCGAATCGCCTGCAGTACCAGCGCCCCTATCAGTCCCGTCGCGATGACCGCCGCCGCCGTCATCCCGAAGATCAGCTGCATGTCTCTGCTCACGAGTCGGCCTTCCCGTCGAACCGGTAGCCCGTGCCGCGGACCGTCACCACAAGTCGCGGGTCGGAGGGGTCACGCTCGACCTTCTGGCGCAGCCGGCGTATGTGGACCGTCACGGTCGAGGTATCACCGAAGTCCCAGCCCCAGACCCGCCGCATCAGTGCTTCCTTGGTGAACGCCTCATCGGGGTGTGTCATCAGGTAGGCCAGCAGGTCGAACTCGCGATGGGTAAGGCTCAGCGTCTCACCCCGGATCTCGGCGGTCCGGGCCGGCAGGTCGACGAACAGCCCCCCCGCCGCGACCGTGCGCGGGAGCATCGCAGCCGCGCCAAGCCGTTCCGAACGTCGCAGCAGGGCCTGGACACGAAGCACGGCCTCGCGCGGGCTGAAGGGTTTGACCATGTAGTCGTCGGCACCCAGCTCGAGCCCGAGCAGCCTGTCGTCCTCGTCCCCCCGGGCCGACAGGATGATCACAGCGGCACCGTCATCGTCAGCACGCCTGCGCTGCAACACTTCCAGCCCCGTCAGACCCGGCAGCATCACGTCCAGGATGACTACGTCCGGCTTCCACTGGGTCCAATCCTGCAGTGCCGTCGCCCCATCCGCGGCGATCCGCGGGTCGAAGCCGGCCTTGCTCAGGTAGGCGGACAGCACGCTGGACACTGTCGAGTCGTCCTCGACGACGAGCACTCTCGCGACCATGAACCGAGCCTATGGCTCGATCCGCTGGTTCGGCCGACCCATCCGGCCCGTTGAAGCGTCCGTAAGCATTTCGTCATGGGATGGCAGTTCCGCACAGGTTCCGGCGGCCATAGCGTCGAAAGCATGAAAGCCGACGTGGTTGATGTGGTCCTGCCTTGTCTGGACGAGGCAGAGGCCCTGCCGTGGGTTCTGGGGCGCATGCCCGCGTGGGCTCGCGTCATCGTGGCGGACAACGGCTCCACCGATGGATCCCCTGACATCGCAAGGTCTTTCGGTGCCACCGTCCTTGATGTGCGGCGGCGCGGATATGGGTCCGCGTGTCACGCCGGCTTGGAGGCAGCCAGCTCCGACGTCGTCGCATTCATGGACGCCGACGCGAGCCTGGATCCCCGCCAGCTGGGGCGGCTGCGCACCGCGCTGCTCGACGAGGTCGACCTGGTGGTCGGCTGTCGCCGTCCGGTCAACAGGGCGGCATGGTCCTGGCAGCTGCGACTGGCCAACCGCGTGGTATGCCGACGGCTTGGCAGGCGCACCGGCCTGCACCTCGCGGACCTCGGCCCGATGCGACTTGCCCGACGGGTTCCGTTGCTGGCGCTACAGATCCAGGACCGGAGATCCGGCTACCCGCTCGAGACAGTGGTCCGGGCCGCCGAGTCGGGGTGGCGCGTCGCGTCCGTCGACGTGGACTACCACCCGCGGGCCGGCCGGTCCAAGGTGACCGGCACTCCCCTGGGCGCGCTGAGAGCGGTCACCGACATGACCCGGATCCTCAGATCGTGAACCGGGACCGGCTCGGGAACCAGATCCAGGGCACACTCCTGGTGATCGCCAAGTCTCCGGTCGCAGGGCAGGTCAAGACCCGGCTCACCACCGCATTCACGCCGGCTCAGGCAGCCGCCCTCGCGCAGGCATCACTGCGCGACACTCTCGACACCGTCGTTGCCACACCGGCGGGACGGCGAGTCATCGCGTGGGATGGTGCTCTGCGTTCCTGGTTGCCCGAAGGACTCCGAGTCCTGGCCCAGAGGGGAGACGGCCTGGACGAGCGGATCAGCAACGCCCTCGAGGATGCGCTCGACGACCCCGGTCACGGACCCACGCTGCTGGTCGGCATGGACACTCCCCAGCTGCGGCCCGCGAACCTCGGTCTGGACTGGGGCGAGGCGGACGCCGTCCTTGGGCTGTGTCCGGACGGCGGATTCTGGGCATTGGGACTGCGGCATTTTCATCCCGACGCCGTCAAGGGTGTCCCGATGTCGACCTCTCAGACAGGTCGGCATCAGCTGGAACGACTGCGGTCATTGGGGTTTCGCGTCAAGCTACTGGCCCCGATGCGCGACGTCGACACCCCTGGGGACGCGGCGGCCGTGGCCCGGCTCACCCCGGACAGCCGCTTCGGACGTCTTCACCGGCGGCTCACCAGTGTCGTCGCCTGCTCGCCCATGACGCTGTATGACGAGGCGCTGGGCGGCGCTGAGGTCCATGTCCACCAGACCCGCGGGATCCACCAGACGCCCGACGCAACTGTCGACCGGCACGACCGGCTCGCGGTGAGTGACTGGCAGCATGTCGCGCCGGCCGACGAGGTGCTGCTGTCTCGCTGCGAGGGGCCGGTGCTTGACATCGGGTGCGGCCCGGGCCGGCTGGTGGAGTCTCTCGCGACGCGCGGAACGGCTGCCCTGGGGATCGACATCTCATCTCGTGCGGTGACCCAGACAGCGGCACGCGGCGGGGCCGTCCTGCGAAGGGCGGTTCAGCATCGACTGCCCGGCGAAGGCCGTTGGGGCACTGTGCTGCTCGCCGACGGCAACATCGGGATCGGTGGAGACCCTGCGGTCCTGCTGTCGCGTTGTCACGACCTGCTGAAGCTAGGCGGCGTGGCCCTCGTCGAAGCGGACGCCGACGATGACGCAGACCTCCGGGTCTCGTTGACGCTGCACGGTTCCAACGGTCGGGTGTCCAGTGCGATTCCATGGGCCAAGGTGGGTGCGAGAGCTGTGGTCCACCTTGCACATGCGGTGGGATTCGTCGCGGTGGAGGACTGGCGGGTCGACGGCAGGGTTTTCATCGCCCTTCGCAAGATCCTCTGAGGCGCCCGGAGGCCACCCGTCCCGGTGCTCAGCGGGTCATCAGCAGTGGTACGCCGATCCACGCCACCGACGCGGCGGCAAGAGCCACCGCCCTGAGCGGGCTGCGCCAGCGGCGAGGCAGTTTGGCGAAGACCGCGAACCCTAGAACCACGGCGGCGGGTGCGATCACCGCGTCGTGCGCCGCGACCACGCCGCCCGTCCAGATGAAGACCCCCAGCCACTGGCGGCTCGGCACTCCGGTCAGGAAGGCCCAGACCCCCACCAGCACGATGGCGACACCCACGGCGCCGAGACCAACCCGGACCCGCATCATGCTGACACCCTCAGTGCGCTGACCCACTTGGTCTGCAGGACTCCCGGGCGGTTGGGGGCGATGATCCGGGCCGGGAACCCGTGGTCGCGGGGCAGCCTCAACCCGTTGATCGTCAGTGCCAGCACGGTGTCCGGATGCTGCGCGTATGCCGTGGGCAGCGTCGTGCGCCGGTAGGCACCCGAACGTTCGGCCGACTCCACAGCCACGGAGGA
The DNA here is from genome assembly GCA_038249115.1 of Actinomycetales bacterium. Classification (GTDB taxonomy): domain Bacteria; phylum Actinomycetota; class Actinomycetes; order Actinomycetales; family Dermatophilaceae; genus UBA4719. Next base: position 54,006 of record JBBRWQ010000006.1, on the reverse strand, counting down.
CTCCGGACTGCCCCCGACCAGTCGGGCGAGATCCCGGATACGAACACCACTCCAGCTGGCGTCGGCGCTCCAGCCCTCGACGCAGGTGATCGGAAGATCCACGGTGACCTGGGGCAAAGCCATCAGGTCGGCGTGCGACAGGGTCTGCGAGCCGGACGGCCCACTCACGGCGAGCCTCCAGGCGTCGTCAGAAACGACGGGGGTGATGCCGGCCGCGTCCGCCGTTCGATTGATCGGCACCCCCTGCGGGCTTCGCGCCGGATGCCGTTTCGCCAGCAGTGCCAAGGGTTCCAGAGGTCGCAGCGTCTGGCCGACGGTGAGCAGCACTGCGCCTGCGGCCACGCCCAGCGCTCCTCGGATGAACCAGCGCCGCTCGCGGACAACAGCCGGGGCCTCCTCCCCGACGGGCGGTGCGAGGGCCTCCCTGATGATCGGCAGCTTGGCGGCGATGTGAACAGCCAGTGCCCCGATGGCGACCCACGCCAGTGACCAGTGGACCGCCGTGAAGCCGAACCCGAAGACATACCACTGGGCGATGTTGGCGACGCCCGTGAACACCTGCAGCAACGACGAGGCGACCAGCACCGCGATCGACCCACGTTCGAGCATCCGCAGCGGCGACCCCACCATCGGCCGCTCGAAAAGCCGGGGGTACGCGGCATACATCTTGGCCAGCAGCAGCGGGACGGACGCCACTCCGGTCGACACATGGAGTCCCTGGGTGACCCGATAGGCCCACACGGGTGACGGGGGAATCGGCAGCCACGCGATCGGATGCTGGTGCAAGTGGCTGATCAGGCCGGTGAGGAAGCAGACCAGGAACGCGGGGCCCAGCCAGAGCCCGAGCCTGGCAACGACCCTGCTGTCGTGGACCGGTGAGGTGAAGTCCTCGGTGACCGGTGGTTGGCGCATGCTTCGAGGCTAGGCAGCAACGGCGCCGCGCAACGGCCACGGCGGCTTACGAGCACATGACGGATCCCGTGCGAGACCCGATTCTTGCCGGGAGCCGCGGCGAGGCACGGCAGAGTGGGCGATGTGACCAGACTGCTGAGCGGCACGGCGATCGTCGCGGCCGCCTACGCCGCGGTGCTGTCGGTCGGCGACCTCGACACCCGTCGCGACCTCTTGGCTGCAGTCATCCTGCCCTTCTGGCTGATCTGCATCGCCACCCTCGTATGGGTGATGAGGGACCGGGTGCGCCTCCGGCGCCCGGTCATCACCGTGGCGCTGTTGGCTTTGTCCGTCCAGCTCCCTGGCCTGTTCACACCTCCGCACTCGAGCAGCGACGCCTGGCGGTACGTCTGGGACGGGCGGGTCCAGCTGTCCGGGACCTCGCCCTACCGGTACGTCCCGCTCGACGACCGGCTCGCCGGGCTGCGCGACCCGATCCTGTTCCCGGGGCTGACACCGCATGCACATTCGGGTGTCACGACGACGCCACTCCCGACCGATCGCGGCGAGCTTCTGCGTAGGGCGACCGACGACCGCCGCACCATGATCAACCGCCCGGCGGTCCCGACGATCTATCCACCGGTCGCCCAGCTCTGGTTCGCGGCGGTGGCTGCATTGACGCCGTGGTCGCTGGGAACGCTGGGGATTCAGATCGGCAGTGCATTGTTGGCCGTCGCCGTGGCAGCCGCTCTCGCGGCATGGCTGCTGCGCCGCGGCCGGAACCCGCGGGAGGCGCTGTGGTGGGCCTGGTGTCCCACCGTCATCCTCGAATCGGGCAACGGCGGACACGTCGACATCGTCGGCACGGCTCTCATGGTTGGCGCCCTGGTGACCCTGACCACGCGACCGGGGCGAGCCGCGGCGACCTGGGTCGCCGGCCTGTTGCTCGGTGCTGCGGCGGCGGTCAAGCTCACCCCACTCGTTCTGCTGCCGGCCTTCATCCCGTTGCGAGGCAATGGAGTCCGACGCTCGTGGCAGGTGCCGTTGGCAGCGGTCGGGACTCTGGTCGCGTCCTACGCGCCGCACCTGCTGGTCGCCGGTGGACTGGTCCTCGGCTACCTTCCGGGCTACCTGTCCGAGGAGGGCGGGGCGAATCGCGCCGGAGTCCTGAATCTGGTTGTGCCACGAAGTCTGCTCACCCTCGCCATGCTCGCCGCCATGGGCGCCGTGGCAGTCTGGGCCGTGCGTTCAACGAGAGCGAAGGCACCACAGCACGCCGCCGTCGTGCTGTTCGGGTCGCTGCTGCTGGTCACCACTCCGAGCTACCCCTGGTACTCCCTGCCACTGGTCGCCCTCGCCGTGATGTCCGGGCGCCTCGAGTGGCTTGGAGTGGCGGTGGCTGGCTACGTCGCATACGCCGGAACGCGCGTTCCACCCGTCAGCGCGGTCGGCTACGCCGTGGCGGGGGCAGTCGTGATCAGCGTCGCGTTGTGGCGTCGTCGTCGAGACGCTCCTCCGAAGCTTGCGTAGCGCGATTCATCCGGCGGATGAACGATGAGCAAACCAATGGCCTCAGAGGTTCCTACCAGTCGTGCACGGTCCCGTCATGCAAGCGGTTAAAGGGCAGATAGGCCGTCTGGTACGGGTACTTGCCTGCCCCGTCGACGTCAAGGTCGACGCCGAGTCCTGGCTTCTCCCCCGGGTGCAGATAGCCGTCGGTAAAGCTGAAGGACTGCCCGAAGACGCTGTTCGTGAGCTCGCCGTGCTGCATGTACTCCTGAATGCCGAAGTTGTGGATTGCGAGGTCTAGGTGCAGCGCGGCCGCCATACCAACGGGCGAGATGTCGGTCGGACCGTGAATGCCGGACTTGATCTGATACTGGGCTGCGTAGTCCATGATCTTCCGCATCGGGGAGATCCCACCACCGTGGGTGACGGCTGAGCGCACGTAGTCGATGAGCTGGTCCTTGATCAGCGTTTGGTAGTCCCAGACGGTGTTGAACACCTCACCGATCGCGAGCGGCGTCGTGGTGTGCTGGCGAACCAGACGCAGGGCATCCGGGGTCTCGGCCGGGGTGCAGTCCTCGAGCCAGAACAGGTCGAACGGCTCAAGGGACTTGCCGAGCTTCGCCGCCTGGATGGGCGTCATCCTGTGGTGGCCGTCGTGCAGCAACGGCAGATCAGGGCCGAACTCGGCACGCACGGCCTCAAAGACGGAGGGGAGGTGGCGGAGATAGGCGCCAGTGTCCCAGTCCTCCTGCTTGGGCAGGTTCGCGCGCTGTGCCGGCTCGTAGTCATAGCGTTTGCCGCTCGACTGTGCCTGCGATGCGACGCCGTAGATCGCCTTCAGACCCGGAATGGCGGTCTGGATGCGAATGGCGCGGTAGCCAAGGGCCTGATGCTTACGGATCGAGTCGAAGAGCTCGGGGAGGTCGCGACCGGACGCGTGGCCGTAGGCGAGTACGCCGTCGCGGCTGGCACCCCCCAACAGCTGGTACAGCGGCATCCCGGCAGCTCTGGCCTTCAGATCCCAGAGCGCAACATCGACCGCGGCGATCGCTGTCATCGTGACCGGTCCGCGACGCCAATAGGCACTGCGGTACAGGAACTGCCAGGTGTCTTCGATGCGGTGGGCGTCCCGGCCGAGCAGCAGCGGCACGACGTGTTCCTTCAGGTACGCGACAACGGCGAGCTCCCTGCCGTTGAGAGTGGCGTCTCCCAGCCCGACCAGGCCGTCGTCGGTGGTCAGCCGCAAGGTCACGAAGTTGCGATCTGGACTCGTGACGATGACTTCTGCCTTGTCGATCTTCATGGAAGCTCTCCTACCGCTCAGGTCTGAGTTGAGTGTCTGGGGATTCGGCGCCGCAGTGTCAGCGAAGCGTGGCACCCGCATCGGTGTCCAGGAGGGACAGTTCGTCGCGGGTGGGCAGCCCCTCCCAGTCGCCGACGGCGGCGACGGCGAACGCAGCGGTGATGGTGCCGCGGCGGAGCGCAGCGGCGGCCGGAAGCCCGTCGAGAAGACCAGACAGGTAGCCCGCAGTGAAGGCATCGCCGGCACCGATCGTGTCAAGCACGGGGACGGGGATGGCTTCGGCGTGGTGCGCCACACCCTGGTGCCAGACGGTCGCACCGCGGGCACCGCGTTTGATGACCAGATGGTTGACGCCGTATGTCGCGAGCTCGCCGGCCGCGTGCGACTCATCCTTCGGATCGCTCACCACAAGCCCGAGCTCGTCTTCTGAGGCGATGACGATGTGCGCCCTTCGGGCGAGATCCGAGAGCACTGGGCGCGCCTGCTCGGGGGTCCACAGCTTCGCCCGGTAGTTGACGTCGACGCTCACGAGCGCCCCGGCGTGACGAGCCAGGCGCACGGCTTCGGTAACGGCCCCTGCTGCCGAAACAGATAACGCAGGGGTGATTCCGGTCAGGTGCAGGACTTGGGGTATTTCTGCGAGACACGTCGCCGCATCGGCCGCCGAAAGGGCGGACCCTGCCGACCCTGCGCGGTAGTAGCTCACTCGCGAGACGTCGGCCACGCGACGTTCGGCCAGCATAAGTCCGGTGAACCGCTCCTCATCGACCACAACCGTGTCGACGGCCACCGACTCGGCCCGCAACGTGCGCAGGATGTAGGCGCCGACTTCGTCCGCCCCCACCCTGCCTCCCCAACGAACCGCGTGGCCCAGACGCGCCAGCCCGATCGCCACGTTGGACTCGGCGCCCGCCATCGTCATGGACAACGTGCCACCGAGCCGTAGCGGTGTAGCCGTCCGAAGGCTGACCATCGTCTCGCCCAGGGTCACGACGTCGGGCCGGGTCATGCGGATCTACCTGCTCCGTGGGCCACCGAGAGAAACGCGGCGGCGCGAGCGCTCAGTGCATCCAGGTCACCACCGGAGGCGGCGTCTCCCACCAACGTGCTGCCGACTCCGACTGCGACCGCTCCGACCGACAGGTAGTCGGCGGCCAGTGCCATGTCGACTCCACCTACCGGCACGAACGGCACGGAGGGCAATGGGTCTCGCAGCGCTCGAAGATAGGCAGGACCGCCGACGGCGGAGGGGAACAGCTTGACCGCGGCCGCCCCCAGCCCCATGGCAGTGAGTGCCTCGGTCGGCGTGAACGCACCGGCCAACACCGGAATACCGGCAGCCACCGACTCGGCAACGCTTTCGGTCACTGCCGGTGTCACCATGAACCGGGCCCCCGCTTCCGCGGCACGATGCACGTCATCGCGGGTGAGGACGGTGCCCGCGCCAATCACGCAACCGTCGGGGGCCGCGCGCGTCAGCTCGGTAATCACCCCAAGTGCATCCACCGTTACCAATGACACCTCGAGGAACCGGATGCCTGACCGGAGAAGGGCGAGCGAGGCCGCAATTGCGGCCTCTGGGTCCGGACCGCGGATGATCACGAGCAGTCGCTCTTGTGCGAGCTCGGTGAGGAAGCCACTGAAAGCCGGGGTCACCATTCAGCCAACGCTCCATCCGCATGGCGCCATATGGGCGTGCGCCAGACGTGCCCACGCGCGTCCGCCGCGCGTACTGCCGCCTCATCGATCTCGATTCCCAGCCCAGGACCGGTGAGTTTCTCGATGTTGCCGTTCACGAACTGCAGGGGCGCCTTGTCAAGCACGTAGTCCAGCACCTCGGCACCCTGGTTGTAGTGAATGCCGATGCTCTGTTCCTGGATCAGGAAGTTGGGGGTGGCGAAGCCCACCTGCAGACACGCGGCGAGCGCCAGCGGGCCTAGGGGGCAGTGCGGTGCGAGCTGTACGTCGTAGACCTCCGCCAGCGACGCGATGCGGCGGACCTCCGAGATTCCACCCGCGTGAGAGACGTCGGGCTGAGCCACTGCGATCCCAGCCTGGAGCACGGGCAGGAAGTCCTGCCGGTTGTACAGCCGCTCCCCGGTGGCAATCGGGATCGATGTCGCCTGCGCCAGCTGCGCGATGAGGTGCGAGTTCTCGGGAACCACCGGCTCCTCGATGAAGAACGGACGCAACGGCTCCAGGAGGGGTGCGATACGGCGGGCGTTGGCCAGCGTCAGGCGCCCATGAAAGTCGACGGCAACATCCCGGTGCGGCCCCAGCACCTCGCGCGCCGAAGCCACACGCTCTAGCACGCCGTCGATCTCGGCCACAGTGCCCAGCGGCCCCATCGAGCCAGAGGCATTCATCTTGACAGCGGTCAGCCCGACGTCAAGCTGCGCCTGGATGGCCTCGGCTACGCCGCTCGGGTCGTCGCCGCCGACCCAGCCGTACACACGGATGCGATCGCGGACCGCCCCTCCGAGCAGCTCGTGCACAGGGACGCCCAGGGTCTTGCCCTTGATGTCCCACAGCGCCTGGTCGATGCCGGACACGGCACTGCCAAGAATCGGACCACCGCGGTAGAAGCCACTTTTCGTGAGGACCTGCCAGTGATCTTCGATGCACGCAGGATCGCTACCTACGAGGTGCTCCGCGAACTGCGCAACGACGGTGAGCACCGCATCCGAGTGTCCCTCAAGGCTCGCCTCGCCCCAGCCCACGACACCGGCGTCGGTCTCGATCCGCACGAACAACCAGCGAGGGGCTACCAGGAAGGTCTCGACCCTGCTAACTCTCATGGTCCGTGCCTCCTTCGGAGATCACGGTCATGATGGACTCGACAATCTGCTCAGGGGTCTTGGCGATGTCGACAGTGAGACCGGGTTCGTCATCCTGTCGCTCCTCGAGATCCTCCAACTGGGTTGGAAGCAGAGAGGACGGCATGTACTCGTGGCGTCTGGCCATGATCCGTTTGCGGATCAGGCCGATGTCGCCGCGGGCGAAGATGGTGAGCATGTTAGGAGCATGTTCCCTGAGCAGATCGCGGTAACTGCGCTTGAGCGCCGAGCACGCCACCACAACGCCGGACCCGTCGCCGACCTCAAGGCTCAAACCGACCTCGTGCAGCCATGGCAGTCGTCGCACGTCGGAAAGCGCGTTTCCGGAAGCCATCCAATCCTTGTTCGCGGCCGAATGCAGGCTGTCGCCATCAATGAAGGGAACGCCAAGACGTTGGGCGAGCAGCTCGCCGATCGTGCTCTTCCCCGAGCCCTGCATGCCCATGATGATGATTGGCGGGATGGAACCAGACTGGATTGAACGACTCATCGCCGATCAGCCCTTGGTCGCACCGGCGGTGAGGCCGGCCACGATGTACTTCTGCGTGAAAAGAGCGATCACCATGATCGGGACCGTGACGACGACGGACGCAGCCATCAGGCCGCCCCAGTCGATGCTGGCATACGACACGAAGTTGAAGATCGCCACGGGAAGCGTCTTGGTGCTCGCTCCGGCGAGTACCAGGGCAAACATGAAGTTGTTCCAGGAGAAGATGAACGACAAGATGCCCGCAGTCGCAAGGCCGGGTACGGACAGCGGGAGCGTGATGCGCAGGAAGGCCCCGATCGGAGTCAGTCCATCAACTTGTGCGGCGTCCTCGAGCTCAGTTGGCAGGGAGTCGAAGAACGACATCATGATGTAGACGATCAGCGGTAGGGCGACGAACATGTGGGAGAGAATCAACACGGCGAAGCCGCCGACCAGGCGCATGTTGGCGAAGATGAAATACCAGGGAACGAGAAGGCTCACTCCGGGGATGATGCGAGCCATGAGCACCACCATCGCCGACCGACTCATACTGAACCGGCTCATGGCATAGGCAGCGGGCACTCCCAGGACAAGCGAAAACACTGTGGACCACAGTGCGACCCAGAAGCTGTTGAAGATGAAGTCGAAGTAGTTGTTGCGACCGAGCACATTGGAGTAGTTGTCCATCGTGGGAGTGAAGAAGAGAGTCTTGCTTGAGTCGTAGATATCGACGTTCGTCTTGAATGACGCCACCAGCATCCACAGCAACGGAGCGATGAACAGCAACACCGTCGTCGTCAACACAACCACGCGGAAGATCGGGTAGGCACGCGACTTGCGTCGCCGTCGCCGTGTCGTCGGCCCTGGAACGGGGTGCGCTGTCACGGTTGCGGTCATGACTCTTCTTCCTTTCTACGATGCGTGACCATCCACATGATCACGATGATGAGCAGGAAGAACAGGATCAGCACGGTCGAAGAGATCCCGTAGTCGTTGTAGTCAAAGCTCAATCCGAACGCGTACACGTTGAGCGTCTCCACCTCGTGAAATGAGCCGCCACCCTTGCCCTTGGTCGAATACAGGATGTCGAACGTCTTGAGCGCGTCGATGCCGCGCAGGACGATGGCGACGATGACCGTCGATCTGAGCAGAGGGAGGGTGACGTACCTGAACCGTTGCCAGGCATTTGCGCCGTCGACCCGCGCCGCTTCGTCCGGCTCCTCCGAGAGGGACGTCAGTCCGGCGAGCAGGATCAGGACAACCATCGGCGTCCACTGCCAGACGTCGACGAAAATCAATGTGGGAAGCGCAGTTGTCTGGCCGGACAGCCAGGGTTGCGCGGAAATGCCGAACCAGCTGAGGAGCTGGTTCGCGAACCCGATGTTCGGGTCGAAGATCAGACGCCACATCATGCCGACCGCAACGGGAGTCGCCACCAACGGAAGCAGGATCGCCACGCGGACCCACTTCTCCCCCTTGAATGGACGCCAGAGCAGGAGCGCGATCCCCATACCCAGCACCATTTCCGTGGCGACCGCGCCTCCGGTGAAGGTGAACGTGCGCAGCACGGCGGGCCAGAATCGTTGCGTGTCGCCAAGGACCTGCAGGTAGTTCGCGATCCCGACGAAATTGGACTCGGCGCGGACAGATCCCTGAGCGTCGGTGAGGCTGAGATAGCCGGTCCACGCCAGCGGGACGGCAATCAGCAACCCGACGAAGATCATCGCGGGTGCCGCGAAAAACCACTTGCGGTGTCGGTTTGCCCATGCGGAATAGGCCTTCCACACGGTGGGCCTGGTGGTGACCGTGCCGATCATCGATTACCTCACACTGAGTACTTGAGCCAGTTGTCGACCAACGGTCCCGGGCGGATGGCCAAGGTCAGCATGAGGCCGACCTGTTTGGACATCCGCCCGATCCGTTACTGCTCGGCGTCCAGAAGCTTCTGGAACGCCGTGCTGGCCGCATCAGCGGCCGCGTTCGAGTCCCCGCCGGTGATGGCGACCACGATGGGATTGCCCACGATGTCGCGCGACTCGGGCACCTTGATCACGAGGGGCCGGTCGTGACCGACTCCGTTCTTGGTGCTGACGGCGATCGCTGCGGCAAGATCCGCCGGATAGGTTGCGATCCCTGCCGGGTCGTCCCAGACGGACGTGCGAGCACCGGGAACGCCAGCCTGCTGGATCCCCAACGTCATGGTCTTGCTGGTGGCCCACTCGATGAACTTCCACGCATTCGCCTTGTTGGCCGAGGCCGCGTTGACCCCAAGGGCCCAGGAAGGCACGTTGTACGCCTTTGAACCGGCGGCTCCGGCCGGCATCGGAGCGAACCCGACCGTATCCGCGACCTTTGACTTCACCGGATCCGTGGCGTTCTTGTACAGGCTGTCGGCCTCGGTGTAGAAGCCCGCCTTGCCCTGAGTGAAGATGGCCATTGCTTCGGGCCAGCTCATGTCCGTGCTGACGTTGGCTGGACCGTAGTTGCGAATCAGGCCGCCGTAGAACGCGTATGCCTTCTTTGCCGCGTCACTTGCGACCCCAGACTTGCCGCTCTCGTCGATGAAGTCACCACCGAAGCTGTAGAGGAAGCTCGAGAACTGCGTTACCGCGGGCGACTTTCCGGTTCGAGCGACGAAGCCCGCTACCCCGGGGTTCTGCGCCTGGATCGCCTTGGCGGCCGCCTGGAGCTCGTCCATGGTCTTAGGCACCTGGAGTCCGGCCTTGGTCAGAAGGTCCTTGCGGTAGTAGAGAACTTCCTGCTCGGTGATGGTCGGAACTCCGACAACCTTGCCCTTGTAGGTCGTCGTCCCGACCGGCCCAGCCTGGAAGTCTTCCCAGCCCCACTCCTTGTTCGTCTTCACGTCGGTGCTGAGGTCCGCCAGGTAGCCGTTCTTGGCGAACAGCTTCCCCTCCTGCAGAGGTCGGTACATCATGACGTCGATCTCGTTCGTGCCCGCGTTCAGCTTGACGTTGTACTGGGCGGAGAGCTGGTCCTCGCCGTACTGGCTCAGCTCCACCTTCAGGCCCGTCGCCTTCTCGAACTCGGGCAGCTTGCTCTTGATGGTATCGGTCCACACGTGGTTGGCGAGGGTCACCCGAACGGTCTTCGACCCTGCGTCCGCAGCGGGCGTTCCGCCGCTGCTACAGGAGGTCAACGCTCCCGTGGCCACGAATGCCACTGCCGCTATGGCGGCGACAGATACAACTGAATGACGCTTCACTGTGTCTCCCATCTCGTGAGCCCGCACTCTGGCTGCGACGCTCGACCTGGCAACTTTACATCTGCCTCAATGCCGCGACGCTACGCAATAAAGCATATGTAAGCAACAGCCGTAACCATAACGATATGATCTATAGCATGACCAATCTGGCGAAGACAACAGCCGAGACCGACGTGCTCGCTCTTCCGCCGGAGGTGCCGGCGGGCGGCACCGCACTGACCGGTCTGCATGCACGCGTCCTTGACCTTCTTGGGCTGGCAATCTGCGCCGGCGATCTTGCGAGTGGCTCCGTGGTGCGTATCGATCAGCTGGAAGAGCGCCACGGAGTCTCCCGCTCGGTCGTGCGTGAGGCGATTCGGGTGCTGGCCTCGATGGGCCTGGTCTCCTCACGTCGCCGGGTCGGCGTGCAGATCCTGCCGGCCACAGAGTGGAACCTGTACGACCCGCAGGTCATCCGCTGGCGCCTGGCATCCCCTGCACGCATTGCGCAGCTGCGATCCCTGACTGAGCTGCGAACTGCCATCGAGCCCGAGGCAGCACGGCTGGCGGCGGTGCGAGCACCGTTGGCCGGAGCCAGCGAGCTAATGGGACTAGCAGGCAAGCTGTGGGCGGCTGGGCAGTCCAACGATGCGGAAACCTTTCTCATCCTTGATATCCAGTTTCATCGACTCGTCCTCTCGTGCTCCGGCAACGAGATGTTCGCCAAGCTCAACACGCTCGTCGAAGAGGTGCTCACTGGGCGAACGCACTACGGACTCATGCCTCGGCATCCGCACGACGAAGCGCTCCAGCTTCATGTCGACGTCGCGAGCGCGATCCAACGCGGGAACGCCGACGAGGCGCACGCGGCGATGCTGGGCATCATGGAGCGCGCGTTCAACGAGATGAAATCGATATGGGAGCGCGGTTCGACAGACTGAGCCTGGGCCCAGATCTGCCAGACTCGGTCCGATAGCCTCGCGATAACCCCAGACCGCAAGGAGCTGATGCGCAGTGGAGTCCACACCGGTCGCACTGGTCACCGGCGCTGGCAGTGAGCACGGCATCGGGTTCGCTTGTGCCAGGGCTCTCGTGGCGCGCGGAATGGCCCTGGTACTGACCTCGACCACCGACCGCATCCACGAGCGGGCCGCCGAGATTGAGGCCGAAGGCGGACGTGCGGTTGCCCTGGCGGGTGACCTCACCACGGCGGGCACTGCGGAATCGCTGGTACGACTGGCCTTGAACACCTTCGGCCGGCTTGATGCCCTGGTGAATAACGCCGGCATGACCTCGGTCTCCGACCCAGACGTCGCAGGTGGCCTGGTCGGGCTGGGCGACGACGCCTGGCAACGGTCGATCTCACGCAACCTCGACACGGTGATGGCCATGACGCGGGCTGCGCTGCCAGCCATGCTCGACTCCGGGTACGGCCGGGTCGTGGTCATGACGTCGGTGTCCGGTCCACTCGTGGCCTACCGCGGCGACGTCGCCTACCATGCCGCCAAGGCTGCCCTCGTCGGGTTCACCCGCGCCGTGGCTCTGGAGGTCGCCGACCGCGGCGTCACCGTCAACGCCGTGGCACCGGGCTGGATCGCCACCCCGTCGTCGTCCCCTCACGAGCTGGCGATGGGCGTCGCGACACCCGTCGGACGGCCCGGCCGCCCCCAGGAGGTCGCCGAGCTCGTGGCGTTCCTGGCCTCCCCCGCAGCCAGCTACCTGACCGGACAGCTGTTCGTGGTCGACGGGGGCAACTCGATCCAGGAGGAGCACCGCTAGCTCACGTGCCGGGCATACGCCGTGGCAAGGGCGTCCCCTAGGTCGTCGCCCCGTGGTTCTGTTGCAGGACCACCATGCACGTAGTGCAGGTCGTCGCCATCAGGCGCCCAGATAGGCATCGATGATGCGCGAGTCGGCGATGAGGTCGGACGCGCGCCCCTCGATGGTGGTCACGCCGCCGTCAATCACGTAAGCGCGATCGGTCACCTTCAACGCAGCACGCGCGTTCTGCTCCACCAGCAAGACGGTTGTGCCCTGGTCCCTGATCTCGCTGATGACCTGCATCACCTGGGCGACGATCAGCGGTGCCAAACCCATCGAGGGCTCATCGAGCATCAGCATCTTGGGCCCAGCAACCAATCCGCGGCCGATGGCCAGCATCTGTTGCTCACCGCCGGAGAGGGTTCCTCCTTGCTGCAATCTGCGCTGTGCCAGAAGCGGAAGCAGTTCGTACACCCGTGCAATTCTCTGGCCTATCAGGGCACGGTCCTTGGTCAAGTAGCCACCCAGCTGAAGGTTCTCCTGCACGGTCAGCGTGCTGAAAATGCGGCGGCCCTCGGGCACGTGGATCAACCCGGCGCCGACCACGTCCCACGGGTGCGCCTTGGTGATGTCGGCGCCGTTGAATGTCACCTTCCCGGAATGCGACTTGACCAGCGCAGAGGCGGTGGACAACGTCGTCGTCTTGCCCGCGCCGTTGTTGCCGAGCAGCGCGACGATCTCACCCTCGGCGACCGTCAGGTTGATGCCGCACAGCGCCTGGACCTTGCCGTAAAAAACCTCGACGTTGTCGAACTCAAGCATCGCCACTCTGCACCCCCTCGTCGTCCTTGCCGAGGTAGGCCTCGATCACGGCGGGGTTCGCCTTGACCTCGGCTGGCGTCCCAACTGCGATCTCCCGACCGAAGTTCATCACGATGATCCGTTCGGACAGCTCCATCACAAGGCCCATGTCGTGCTCGATCAGCACGATCGCAGTCCCCAGGTCGCGGATGCGTCGACATAGCGCGAGCAGCTGCTGTTTCTCCGAGTAGTTGAGCCCGGCCGCCGGCTCATCCAGGAGCAGCAGCTCTGCCTTGCGCGCGAGCGCCCTGGCTATCTCGACCCGCTTCTGCTGCCCGTATGACAGGTTCCGAACCGGGACTCCGCGAGCGCCATCGAAACCGACGAAGTCGAGCCAGTGGTGCGCCTCCTCGGTGTACATCGCTTCGCTGCGCTTGAAACGGGGAGTGTGGAAGATCGCGTCCGCCCAGTTCTGCCCGCCATACAAATGCATCCCCGCTCGCACATTGTCCAGCACGGTCAGGTCGGGGAACAGCCGCAAGTTCTGGAAGGTGCGCGACACCCCCGCTGCGGCAATGTCCGCCGGCCGTTTACCGGTGGTGTCGAGCCCGTTCAGTAGCACGGAGCCCGCGGTCGGCTTGTAGAAGCCGGTGATGCAGTTGAACGCCGACGTCTTGCCTGCTCCGTTCGGGCCGATGACCGCTATGATTTCCCGCTTGTGGGCGGAAAAGCTCAACCCGTCAACCGCTGTCACGCCGCCGAAGGCAATTTGGAGGTCCTTGACCTCGAGTATCGCGGTCATCGACGCTTCCCCTTCGCGACTGCGGGATCGACGGTGCCACCACGTGCCTGCTCTGGTTCGTACCCGCGAGCCGGCCAGAAGCCCTGCGGGCGGAACACCATGACTATGACGAGCAGCAACCCAAAGGCGAGGTAACGGTGTGAGGCAAACTCCCGCAGGAGCTCAGGCAGAAGGCTGATGACGAGGGCACCGATCACCACACCGCGAATGTTGCCCATTCCGCCGAGCACCACCGCCATCAGCACCAAGGCCGACTGGAGGAAGATGAAGCTCTGCGGCGAGACGGCGGACAGGTGCGCGGCAAACAGCACCCCGCCGAGCCCTCCCCAGATGGCGCCGAAAATGTACGCGAGCAGTTTCACCTTGTAGGTGTGGATGCCCATGGCTTCTGCGGCGTCCTCGTCCTCGCGGACGAAGCGCCAGGCCCGGCCGAGCCGAGACTTCCCCAGACGTGCCGAGGCAAGCACGAACCCAGCGACCACAAGCACGGTGACGTAGTAGAGCAGTGCGGGCTCTTGCAGGTCGACGTCGCCGATCGTCAACAACCCGGGGATACCAAAAATACCTGAGGGTCCACCGGTAATCGTCAGGTTGTTGGCCGTTATCCGCGTGATCTCACCGAAACCCAGCGTGACGATTGCCAGATAGTCACTGCGCAGCCGCAGCGTTGGCGCACCGATGATCAGCCCAGCCAGGACGGTCATCACCAGCACCGCGGGAATCGTGAAGATCAGCGGCAGGTCGAAGCTCTTGGTGAGAATTCCTGCGGTGTAGGCACCGACCGCCATGAACGCGATATATCCGAGGTCAAGCAGGCCACAGTAACCCACCACGATATTCAGCCCGGACGCGAGCAACACGAAGATCGCCGCCGTGGTCATCACGTTCAGGGCATACGGCGTTGCGGTGATGAACGGGGCGAGGAGTGCGCCGGCGAGGGCGAACCAGCCGAGCAACCTGTTCTCAAAGAGCCGCGAGAGTCGTGACCTGGGCGGACCAATCCTGCGCGGCGCCAGGGTGGTGTCGACGTTTTCGCTCATGCTACATGCGCTCCGTTACCCGCTCGCCGAGGATTCCGGTTGGCCGCAATGTGAGGAAAAGGATCAGTACGGCGAAGGCGAAAACGTCTCGCCACTGTCCGCCGAACCATTCGGCGCCGAACGCCTCGACAAACCCCAGCACGAGGCCACCCAGCATTGCACCTTTGATATTGCCGATGCCACCGATAACAGCAGCGGTGAACGCCTTCAAACCGATGATGAATCCCATCAGGAAGTCGATCTTGCCGTAGTAAGCACCCGCCATCACGCCTGCGGCTCCGGCGAGCGCCGAGCCGATGAAGAAGGTCCTGGTGATCACCGCGTTGACGTTGATACCCATCAGCAGGGAGCCAGTCGAGTCCAGGGCGATCGACCGCATCGCGCGCCCCGTAGAGGTCTTTTGGATGTAGGTGTTCAACGCGAACATGAGCCCGGCAGCGATCAGCATGAGGATGATCTGCGGCAGCGATACTCGCGCCCCGAGCACATCGAACACGCCGCCTTCCAAACGAACCGGGAACGCGCGCGGGTTCGGTCCGGCAATGGCGCTGACGCCGTACTCGAGCGAGAACGAGACACCGACTGCCGTAATCAGCACCGCCAGTCGAGGTGAGCCGCGCAACGGGCGGTAGGCGAGACGTTCGATAATGACGCCCACAGTGCCGGTGAGCAGCATGCTGGCCAGCAGAACGACCAGCAGCGCGCCGAGCGAGAGCGAAGCCGGGATTCCTCCCATCGAGGTCAACAGGGCGAAGCCGACAAAGGCACCGAGCATATAGATGTCGCCGTGGGCGAAGTTCAAGAGCTTGATGATGCCGTAGACCATGCTGTAACCAAGCGCGATCAGGGCATAGAACGAACCGACGAACAGACCGTCCCAGATGAGTTGAGTCATGGAAACCTGCTTCGTTCAGCAATAGTGACGGATGCCGCAGGAACCCCCTGCAGCATCCGTCACCATGGATCAGGACGTGGTTGAGTCGAGAATGAACTTGCCGTCCTTGATGACAAGGATGACGAAACCACCGCTGGACAGGGTGTGCTCAGGGGTGAACTTCAGCGGGCCGGAGAACATCGAGAAGCCGTCGATGCCCTCCAGCGCCTTGATGATGTCGTCGCCCTTGGTGCTGCCAGCGTCGTCGATTGCCTTGGCCGCGAGACGGACCGCGTCGTAGGACTGCGTCGAGTACGGGCCGGGGTCAGCGTTGAACTTCGCCTTGTAGTCGCCGATCCACTTCTCCGCGCCTTTGAGGGTGTCGGGAGTCTGCGTCATCGTCGCGAACACGCCGTCGGCGCCTGCGCCGGCGATCTTTGGCAGTGACGGATCGACACTGCCGTCGGCGACCATGATCTTGCCAGTGAAACCGGCCTTCTTCAGCTGGTTGATGATCAAGCCACCCTCCTGGTAGTACCCGGTCCAGTACACCAAGGCGGGTTTCTTGTCCATGATGGCCCGAACCACCGCAGAATAGTCACTCTCACCCGCGGTCACCGAGGTCTTCAGGACAACCTTGACTGCGCCATCCTTCTCGATCTGGGACTGCGTTTCGGTGGTGATGTCCTTCGAGTAGCTCGTGTTGTCATCGACCAGAGCGACCGTGGCAAAGCCCGACGTCTTCATGAATTCGAGCGCCTTCGTCGACTGCTGCTTGCCAGTGCCGTTGATCAGGAAGACGTTCTTGAGTCCCTGCTTGACCAGATCCTGCGAGTTCGCTGCGGGAATGATCATCGGCACATTCGCCTTCTCGAAGATCGGCAGCGTCGGCAGCGTGGCACCCGAGCAGTAGCCGCCCACCGAAACGACGACGCCCGCCGAGACGACCTTGTTGGCGCTCGCGACCGCCTGCTGTGCGTCGCAGGCTTCGTCCTCCACCATGAGCTCAAGCTGGCGTCCCTTCAGGACGCCGCCCGCCTTGTTGATCTCATCGATGGCGAGCTGGGCGCCGTTCTTCATGTACGCGCCGGTTGGGGCGCTGCTCCCTGAGATTGGCACAACCATGCCGATCTTGACCGGGGTGGAGGTGTCGCCGGGGGTGGCTTGATCACCCCCACTGAGCAATCCGCCGCCGCACGCTGAGGTTGCAAGCGCCACCGCCGAGGCAATGCTCAGCAGGATCGCGTTCCGCTTGGCAAAGTTCATGATCTGTCTCTCCTTGCTCGTGACAATCAGGTGGTCCGCGCAACACGATCAGCAGATCGCCTCGACTTGAATGTTGTGCAACATGACACATTACAAGTACCTGTGTCAACGGTTTCCGGATTCACCTGCCCACCAATCGAGAACATGGCCCAGGTGCTTGATGACCAGCCCCTCTAGCCCCACACCGTCACCACGCTCGAGCAGGTCCAGCATGATGTGGTGTTCGCGAGCGACCTCGAGGAGCTCATCACTCTTCGTCATCCGGACCAGGTTCACCATTCGGGTCTGCATGCGAAGCTCGCGGACCATTTCGACCAGCCGCACGTTCCCGTGGAGACTGAGCAGGCCCAGGTGAAAGTCGCGGTCGCACTCGATGAAGCCGGAAAGGTTGGCGTCGGCGATGTGCAAGGTGATCTGCTCTGCCAGCGAGCGCCATCGGGTCAAGCTTTCCACCGGGAACCTGCCGGCAAGCGCGCGCATTGCCGGCGCCTCGACGAGCTGGCGCAGCTCGACGATTTCCCGAAGATCCTGCTCGCTCACCGCGGTGACGCGGAAGCCCTTGTTACGGACAGAAGCCACGAACCCGCGCTGTTCGAGGTCAAGCATCGCCTCACGGACCGGGGTGGCGGAGACGACGAACTGCGTCGCGAGTGTGGGCACCGAAACGAGCGTGCCCGGGGCAAGCTCGCCGGAGATGATGGCGGCCGACAAGGACTGGGAGATCCGATCACGCAGACTCGGTACCGGCTCCACCCTCCTGATCGCTGACTCGGCCATGACTCCCCTCACGTGACGGGACGTGAGCGGTCACGTCTTCTCCGGAATACAGCTCGGCTCGCTAGTATAATGATATGTGCCATATTATGACCCAGGTTCGCACAATCGACTACCACACAGCCGGCGAACCGTTTCGAATCGTGATGGACGGCGGACCCCGAATCGACGGTGAGACTGTCGCCGAGCGACGCATCCTGGCGCAGGAGTCCCCCGAGATCAACGGGTACCGAACGCTTCTCTGCCGGGAGCCACGCGGACACGCCGACATGTACGGATGCTTCATTCTCCCGCCCGATGACGACAACGCGGACTTTGGCACCCTGTTCTGGCATAACGACGGGTTCTCCACCGCCTGCGGCCACGGCACCATCGCTCTGGGCGTCTGGGCGGTCCAAACCGGACGAGTTGACGCGACGCCGAATGGGGTCACCCCGGTCACCATTGACGTTCCCTCGGGGCGGGTCGTCGCCCATGTCAGGCAGGAGGCAGGCACGGTGACCGGCGTGGTTTTCGAGAATGTCCCCTCATATCCGGTCGCCCGCTCGATCGCTGTGGACACCTCGGTCGGCCGAGTCTTCGTCGACCTTGCCTTTGGCGGGGCGCTGTACGCCTGCGTCGAAGCCCACGAGCTCGGTCTAGCCGTGACACCGCAACACTCGGCACAACTGACAGCGATCGGACGGGAGATCAAGTGGGCGCTGAATAACAGCGAGCTCGCGCGTCATGCCGATGACGAACGGCTGAGTGGTGTCTACGGCACCATCATCTTCGATGATCTCGGCGATACCGAGCACGGACCCCACCAGCGAAACGTCACCGTGTTCGCTGACGGGCGGGTCGACCGCTCACCATGCGGTTCGGGTACCGCGGCGCGGCTGGCCTTGCTCGCCGACTCTGGCCGACTTGGCCTCAATCAGGTGCTGACCCACGACTCGATCATCGGGACGCGGTTCATCGGGCGGGTACGCCCGGCCCCAGGGCATGACTCGCGACGCGCGATCATCCCGGAGGTGGAAGGAATGGCCTACAAGACCGGAGAACACACCTTCGGACTCGAATCGGGCGACCCGCTCGAGACCGGTTTCCTGCTGCCATGACTGATGCCGCGCCGCCTTGGATATCGGCCGAAGAGGTTTTCGCTCGCGTCAGTTTTGGTGTGGCCGTTCGCGCGGTGCAGCGCGATCTGAGAGCTGGACTTGACCCGGCAGACGACTTCAGCCGCAGCATCCTGGATGTGGCCCGCGGGCAACTGCTGCTCATGCCAACCCAGTCGCCTGAGTTCGTCGGGATCAAGATCGCGACGGTGACGCCGGGAAACCCAGCGCTGGGCAAGGAGAGGATCCAGGGTGTCTACCTTCTGATGGATGCCGCCACGCTCAGCCCGATCGCACTCATCGACGGCACCGCGCTCACGACGCTACGCACCCCCGCGATCTCCGCCGCCGTCGCGGACTATCTCGCCCCTTCTCACGTCGATCATCTTGTGGTGTTTGGGTCCGGGCCGCAGGCGTGGGGGCACATCGAGGCGATGCGGGCCATCCGAGCGGTCGGCCGGGTCACAATCATTGCAAGGGACCAGGGCCGCGCCGCCTCACTCGCCTCCCGGGTGAAGGCCAGAGGGCTGAACGCGCGGGTCGGTCAAGCCGATGATGTGCGCGACGCACAGCTGATCGTCTGCGCCACGACCGCCCGGACCCCGCTGTTCGACGGGAGCCTGGTACCGGATGACTCCTTCACGGTGGCCGTGGGATCACATGAGGCCGACGCGCGCGAGCTTGATTCCGCGTTGATTGTGCGAGCGCAACTCGTTGTGGAGGACACGGCCGTCGCTCTCCGTGAGGCTGGGGACCTTCTCATCCCCCTCGGCGAGGGGGTGATCCAGCGCGCATCGCTGGTCCCGATGCGCGACATCATCACCAAGGCCACGCCGGTCGACCTCGGGCGGCCGCGTGTCTTCAAGAGCTCCGGAATGTCGTGGGAAGACCTTGTCATTGCCGCCGAGGTGTTCCGCGCCCGCTGACCTTCGGCAACCATGCTGGAAGTGGGAAACCCGGAAGACTCACAACATCAAGATATGTGAGTAGACAGATCTGACGTCATAACACGACGCGACCGTTTTGAATAATAACCTTGGGACGCTCTTCATCCCAGAGCACCGCCGGCTCGTCAAACGGATTGCCATCGAGGATCAGGACATCGCCCACGGCGCCTGCAGCAATATGGCCAAGGGACGGCTCCTGTAGGAGTTGCGCATTGACTGTGGTCATCGACCGAAGAGTCTCCAAGACCCCTGCCACCTCGATCTGCAAACGCACACCGGTGAGCTGTTCGTCCTCTAGCTCACCCATAAGATCAGAACCAAACCCAACACGTACGCCGGCCTGGAGCGCCAAATCGACAGCCGTCTTGCCTGCATCGAGCACCTCGGCATTCTCCGACTGCGATATTGGATTCAGGCCCAGGCTTTTGCCGCGTCGATTCAACGCATCGTAGGCAGCCAGAGTCGGCACAAGGAAACTACCGTGCTTCGCCATGAGCTCCGCGGTCGATCGATCCAACAGATTGCCATGTTCGACGGTCCGAACACCGTTCTCCACTGAATGTCTGATGGCTTCCGGAGAGTAGGCATGGGCTGCCACGTAACTACCCCTG
Organism: Actinomycetales bacterium; assembly: GCA_038249115.1. GTDB lineage: Bacteria > Actinomycetota > Actinomycetes > Actinomycetales > Dermatophilaceae > UBA4719. The sequence continues at coordinate 33,822 of JBBRWQ010000006.1, read as the reverse complement.
CGCGAGGCCTCCTCAACGACGGCTCGGATTTCTTCCGAAGAATACTGCGGCACGCGAATGGGATCCGTAAGGGATATGACCCCGCCGGATGTAATAATCTTGATGGCGTGACTGCCGGCGCGGAACCGGTCCCGCACGGCCCGGCGGAGATCGCTCACGCCGTCAACCACAGAACACATGTGTCCACGGCTAAAACGGCTGCACCCCCCGATACGTGCCGAGTTGCCAAGCGTCATACTGCATTTGTTCTTGGATGGTTCGTATCCTGTTCATTAACGCTGAAGTCAGTTGACCTTACGCATGTGGGCCTGCCACAGGCTACGAAGATGTCGCGGTGACAGCCTCACACGCAATCGCGCTGCTTTCGCCCCGGCGGAACACCAAGCGCCGGCGGGTCAGTGGGCCCCGTGTGTGGCGGCGTGCGATCCCCAGTGGCGGGACTGACCTGAGGGACTGCGGCGCTGGGGGACCTGCCACGGGTTGTCATCGCGCAAAGGCTGCGGTAGTAGTTCCTGGGGCGCACCCTGATAGCTGACCGCGCGCAGAAAACGGTTGATCGCCGCGGTGCCCACCGACGTGCTGGTGTCGTTGGTAGTAGCAGGCCAGGGGCCTCCGTGCTGCATGGCCGGCGTCACGGCAACGCCGGTCGGCCATCCCCCGAACAACACGCGCCCGGCGTGCTGGGTGATCCACTGCACAAGCGATCGAACAGCGGCGGTGTCCTCGCCCGAGGCCGCGTGCACGGTCCCGGTGAGGTTGCCCTCAAAGAGCTGGTCGGCGACCTGCGCCAGCTCACCCTCGCGTTCGTACTCGACCAAGATCGACAGCGGGCCGAAGGCCTCATCCAGGAGTCGCTCACGCTGCGCAAGGAGGTCGTCCACGGAGACGCTCACCAGTGTCGGCGTCGCCCAACCCTGTCCGTCCTGGTCGAAGCGCAGCGACCCCAGGGCGATGGGGACAACTCCGGAGGTGCCGAGGATGGTGTCGCGTCGGTCTCGGTACCCGGCTGCGATGCCGGGATACAGGAGCCGATGCTCGGATGCCGCTGCAGCGCGCGCGGCCAGAACATCGCGCAAGCCGTGTCCGGCCGGCACAAACAGGAAACCAGGCTTGGTGCAAAGCTGGCCGGCCGAGCCCGACACGCTGATCGCGAATCCCTCCGCGATCTCATCAGGGCGCTCGGAGAGGGCGGCCGCAGTGACGAATACCGGATTCACGCTGCCCAGCTCTCCGTAGAACGGGATCGGCGCTGGCCGTGCGGCGGCGATGTCAGCCAGCAGGCGCCCAGCGCTAATCGAACCGGTGAAACTGCCTGCGCGGATGCGCGGATCCCCCAGCATCTCGACCCCGCTGGCCCGACCAGAGATGAGTTGCAAGGTTCCTGCGGGCGCACCTGTAGCCTCCAGCGCACCGGTGACGACAGACGCGGTCTGCATCGAGAGCTTCGGATGCCCAGAGTGCGCCTTCACAATGACCGGGCAGCCCGCCGCGAGGGCCGAAGCCGTGTCGCCCCCGGCCACCGAGAACGCGAAAGGGAAATTGCTCGCGGCGAAGTTCAGTACCGGCCCCAAGGGAATGCGGAAACGGCGGAGATCGGGGCGCACACCCAGAGCGAACTCACTGTCGGCGTCGTCGATACGCACATCGAGGTATGACCCTTCGACCACGACATCGGCGAACAACCGCAACTGCACTGCGGTTCGTTTGAGCTCGCCGGCAAGTCTCGCCTCGGTGAGCCCAGTCTCCTGCATCGCGGTGGCGACCAGCTCGGACTGGGCATCCATGAGCGCATCGGCCGCGGCAACGAGAGCGGCCGCACGCGCTCGCGGCGCGGTCGCCGCCCACACCGGTGAGGCGTCGGCGGCCGACTGCGCGATCCGTTCGAGCTGGTCGGGGCGTGTGTCAGACATCTGAGTGCTCCTTGATAGGGATCGACGTGTGTGATCGGACTGAGCTTCGGATCCCTAGAACTGGAATCCGGTCGGGAAAGGGTCAGTAGGGTCGAGCAGGTACTGGCCGAAGCCAGTCACCCACGCCCGGCCGGTGATAGTCGGCACGACGGCGGGGATGCCCGCGACCGTCGTCTCCCCGACCAGGCGGCCGGTGAACGTGGACCCGATGAACGATTCGTTGACGAAGTCCTGGTCAAGGGCCAGTTCACCACGTGCCCACAGCTCAGCCATCCGGGCCGAGGTTCCGGTCCCGCAGGGCGAGCGGTCGAACCAGCCCGGGTAGATCGCCATCGCGTGCCGCGAATGCTGGGCAGTCGAACCAGGCGCAATGAACTCAACATGGTGGCAGTGGTCGAGGCCGTCGATTTCCGGATGCCGGGGCGGGTTCGTCGCGTTGATAGCGTCCATGATCGCAAGGCCCGCTGCCAGAATCTCGTGCTGATAGCGGCGCTCGAATGTGAGCCCGACCGCTTCCAGATCGACCATGGCATAGAAGTTTCCACCGAACGCCAGGCTGTACGGCACCGTGCCATACCCGGGAACCTCGACCGTGTCATCGAGCCGCACGCTGTAGGAGGGAACGTTTTCGATCGTGACCGAGTCGGCGTGCCCGTCGCTGACCGCTACTCGTGCGATCACGAGCCCGGCCGGGGTGTCCAGGCGGATCGTGGTCACCGGCTCCATCACCTCGACCATGCCGGTCTCGACCAAGACGGTCGCGACCCCGATCGTTCCGTGACCGCACATGGGCAGGCAGCCGGACACCTCGATGAAGACGACGCCCCACTCTGCGTCATCACGGGTCGGTGCCTGCAAAATCGCACCGCTCATGGCCGGGTGGCCGCGTGGTTCGTTCATCAGGAACAAGCGGATGTGGTCCAGGTGCTCCATGAAGTACAGCCGCTTATCGTTCATGGTTGCGCCGGGAATGACCCCCATGCCACCGGTGACGACCCTGGTGGGCATCCCCTCGGTGTGGGAGTCGACCGCGGTGAACATTCGCTTCGAATGCATGACCCAATCCTCTCAGCTGCAATCTGAGCCATACGCGCTCCCGGGCGAAGCGCAGGCCGCAACGGACCGCATGGGAGCCCTACCGGCTCCGGGACGCGAGGTAGTCGAGTGCCTTCTTGGTGCCAGCGCGGACAGCGGCTTCCTGTTCGGCGCTGAGCGGCCCTCGTGGCGGGCGCGTGCGTCCACCGTAGCTGCCGCCAGCGATGTCGATGCTGAGCTTGATGGCCTGAACGAACTCAGTCCTCGAGTCCCAGCGGAACACGGTGACGAGCTGGGTATAGAGCTCGAGAGCCTCCGGGATCTTGCCTGCCTTCACCAGGCCGTAGATCTCGACTGCTTCGCGTGGGAACGCATTCGGATATCCCGCGAACCAACCATCGGCTCCCGCAACCAGGGCTTCGAACAGGAGGTCATCTGCGCCGGCAATGACGTCGATGTCGCACAGTTCCTTGATCTCAAGCACTCGACGAATGTCACCGGAGAACTCCTTGACCGCGACCACCTCAGGGATCTCGGCCAGCTTTGCGATGATCTGAGGTGTCAGGTCGACCTTGGTGTCGAAGGGATTGTTGTACGCCATGATCGGCAGACCAACCTCGGCCACGCGCAGGTAGTGTTCGATGACCTCCGACTCGTTGGCGCGGTACACGATCGGCGGTAGCAGAAGGATCCCGTCAGCTCCATCCTCCTTCGCGTATTCGGCCCACTGCTTCGCCTGGTGCCAGCCGACGCCGTGCGCGCCAGCGATCACCAGCCCGCGCCCACCCACAGCCTCGACTGCGACCTGGACCACTTTGCGGCGCTCATCGTCGGTCAGCGACGAGTACTCGCCGAGCGAGCCGTTGGGGCCGACGCCGCGACAGCCATTGTTGATCAGCCAGTCGCAGTGCTCGGCAAACCTGTCGTAGTCCACGGCAAGGCCGGCCGGCGCTGACGAGTCCTCCTTGAACGCGAGAGTTGTGGCTACGATGACACCGCCAAGATCGAATTCCTGCTTGGTCACTTTCTTCCTTTCATGGAGTCTGGATCGGACGGGAAACTGTGGTGGCCCACGGCGAGCTCGCCAAGACGGATGGGCGCTGCGATCGGCCTGCGATCGGTGGTCACCGCGTCGCTGAGACCCCCGTCACCCACCCGGGCAGCGAGCAGTTCCTCGACTGAGCGCCCACAGACACGGCCTTGGCAGATGCCCAAGCTCGCCCGCGTGCTGAGTTTGAGCGCGCGCAACGACTTCGAGCCAGTACTCGCGGCTGTGCCGCACAGGTCACCGTAGGTAACCTCCTCGCAGCGACAGATGATCGTGTCCGGCGTCAGCATTTCCGGCCAGCCCGGTCGGATGGCATGTGCCGCCTCGATCCGCGCCGCGAACCCGCGGAAGGTACGGCGCCGTCGCACGGCGCTGCGTAGCCTGACGTCGGCCACGGCTCCCCCCGCCGCGAGATGGCCAGCGATGACGCCCTCCGCCATCGCTAGGTCGGCCCCACCGATGCCGGTTATCTCGCCAGCCGCGTACACGCCAGAAACACTGGTCTCTTGTGTATCCCCGACGAGCACGAAGCGCTCCGACGTCAGCGCGCAGCCTGCGGCGATCGCCAGTTCGAGACGTGGGGTGAAGCCATGGCTGACGCAGACCGCGTCGGCTGTGATGCGGCGCTCCGTTCCTGCAATGGGCGTCCAGTCGGCAGCGACCGAGGCGATGGTCACCGATTCGACCCGATCGGTCCCGTGCGCGGCAACGACCGCACAGCCGAGGCGGTACGGGATCCGGTTCTTAAGGTGACCTGCCGCATATCCGGCCAGTTCGGCGGCCTTGCCTGCCGCGCCAAGAAGCTGCCACGGCTTCGGCAGCCAGCCGCTGAGCAGCGCCGGCAGCCGGTTTGCCTCGTACACTCCGAGCACGCGGGCGCCGGTGGCAGCCAGCGAGGCGGCGACCGGAAGCAGGAACGGCCCCGCCCCCGCGACGACGACCCGGCGGCCGGCGGCGAGGCGCTCCCCCTTGGCGAGGGCCTGCGCTGCACCGCCGGTGAAGACTCCGGGCAGGTCCCAGCCAGGGAAGGGCAGCGTGCGGTCGTGGGCGCCAGTGGCAAGCACGATGGCGTCGGGGGAGAAGGCAAGGCGGTCGCGGTCGACGCCGTCGGACTCGCCCACGACGACGTGCACGGTGCCCGGGCCCTCCGGAGAGGTCTCGATGGCCCAGACCTGAGCGGAGCGGATGATTCGACATCCGCTGTCCGACTCGAGGGCATCGCTGAGGTCACGGAAGGTGCTCCACCCGTGGTGCAGGATTTCGTTGCGTCCTGCCGGGCGCGTGTCGGGGAGGTGTCGCCAGAACTGGCCACCAAGTTGGTCGGAGGAGTCGAGGAGAATGACGGATGTACCCCGCTCGCGTGCCGCGCGGGCAGCGGCGAGACCAGCGGGTCCGGCTCCGATCACGAGCACGTTATTCACGAGCTTCCCACTCACGTGGCATCACCGCTCGGCAGCCGGTCGTGCTGGGTGGTCACGACATCGCCGTCGGCCGCGCGGCGCTGGCACGCGCGTACATCGCGGTGGCCGTTCACCTCAACCAAGCAGTCGAAACAGACGCCGATCCCGCAGAAGACGCCGCGCAGCCGCCCCCGAGCTGATGTTCGGCGGAAACCAAGCTCGCCGCTGGCGAGAATGACTCCGGCGAGGCTTTGCCCGGCCGCACCGCTGGCCGAAACGCCGTCGACAGTAATGGTGACAGGCGTGGGTGGTGCAGGTTTGATCGGATCGTCACCGAACGGCAGCAGTCGTGCTGGCACGGTCAAACCACCGCTTCGATGAAGGGCGCGAGCGAGGGCCGAGCCGCCGAGTACGGCGCAGCGTCTATGCGCGTGGGATGTCCCTGCATCAGGTCGCAGATGAGCTCGGCGGTGGCCAGGCTGAGTCCGATGCCAGCACCCTCATGCCCGGTCGCGTGCCAGAGCCCCGGTACCCGCGGGTCTTCCCCGATAACCGGCAAGTGATCGGGCGTGAATGGCCGGAACCCACCGTAGCTGCGCATCACGGCCACATCGGTGAGAAAAGGAAACAAGCGAATCGCCTTGGCCGCGATCTCGCTCAGCACGTCGACCCGGAGCCGTGCGTCGAAGCCCACCTGCTGGCGGGACGATCCAATCAGCACGGTGCCGGACCGCGTCGACTCGACCACACTTGAGGTCTGCAGCGAGCCGTCGTCCGAACCCACCGCGCCCACATAGTCGGCGTCGTAGACCTTGTGGAAGATGCGGTGCCGCATCCGGGTGGTGACCAGCAGATCACCGCGCCGCGGGCGAACAGGAAGGCGCGCCCCGAGCAGCCCTGTAACCTCCCCAGACCAGGGACCTGCGGCGACGAGCACCCGCCTGCCGCGCAACTCCCCCGCCCCGGTGGTGACGCCAATCAGAGAACCGGAGGAGTCAAGGAGCGGGCCGAGCACGGGCGTGTTCTCAAGCAGCCGCGCGCCGTGCATCCGCGCCGACGCCATCAACGCCTCTGCGGCGATGGTCGGTTGCACCTGCGCGTCTTCCGGGTAGTACACCGCCGCTTCGATACGAGGTGTGAGATCGGGTTCCAGCCTGCAGGCTTCCCTGGCGTCGATGACGCGGGCATCAACTCCCGCGTCGCGCTGCCTCGAAGCGAAGTCAAGCAGGGGCCCGGCCCCGGCCGTCGTCGTCGCAACCACGACGCCGCCCTTGGGATCGAATTCGACCGAGGGAAACCCCTCGCCAAGCTGCCCGCCCAGGTCGATGACGACGCCTCGCCACAGCGTCGCGGCGAACTGAGCGAGCACCAGCTCGGGGCCCGGCGCCTTGTCGGAAACCAGCAGGTTTCCCTCACAAGCAGAGGTGGTGCCGCCAGCGGTCGTGCCCCGATCGACAACCGTCACAACGAGACCTGCCGAAGCCAGCGCGCGGGCGCAGGCCGCACCGATGATTCCAGCCCCGACGATGACCACGTCGTTGGTCACGTTCCGACTCCGATCTGTAAAGGGGGTGTCACAGCGGTCAGCGGACCGTGAAGATGTTCTCGAGCCCTGCAGTCTCGACCGTGATGCCCAGCCCAGGTCGGGTCGGCGCGGACCCGCGGCCGTTCTGTGATCGCGGCTCGTAGCCAGCGACGTGGCCATCGGTCCAATCGTTCATGAACGATGCGTTCTGGAAGTTCTCGGGACGGGTGCTCGCTGCCAGGTGGCTCACCGCTGCGGAAACCACGTCACCCCCCCAGCTGTCCTCCATCGAGATCATCATGTCGAGGTCCTGCATCAGATCCCTCATGCGTGCAGCCTGGGTCAGGCCACCAACCCGGCTGATCTTGATGTTTATCGAGACGGCACCGGCGTCGTACTTCGCGCGGAACACGTCCTTGGAAGTCACGATCGACTCGTCGAGCACCAGGGGAAGCGACGAGTGACGAGTGACGAAGATGCAGTCGTCGGTGTCGCGGCAAGGCTGCTCGACGAAGATGGGCAGGTCTGCCATCTCCCGCAGTGCAATCTGGGCTGCTCGCAGGTTCCAGCCGCCATTGGCGTCCGCAATCACGAGCGTGTCTGACGCTGCCGCGTCGACGACGGTCTTGGTGCGCACGGCGTCGTCGAACGGGTCGTTGCCCACCTTGAGCTGGAACCGCTTGATGCCTGCTGCCTCGCGCCGCACCACGAACTCGGCCATCGCCTCCGGGGCCGCCAGCGGGACGGCTTCATACAGCGGGAAGTCCTCTTGCAAGACGCCGCCGAGCAGAGCCGAGATCGGCAACCCAGCAGCCTGGCCCAGCAGGTCCCAGCATGCGACGTCGATGGCAGCCTTGGCGTAGTCGCCACCCAAGAGAACAGCATCGAGGATGCGCCGGATGCCGCTGAGGTTGGTCGGGTCCTGACCGATCAGTGCAGGCGCCAGCGTACTCAATGCGGCGCGTACCTCAGCCCAGTGCGTCGGCAGGTAGCGGTTGCCGAGCGGGGTTATCTCACCCCAGCCCACCAACCCGTCATCGGTGCGCAGACGCACCAATGTGCCGATCTCGGAGGTCGCAGCGCGGTTCCCCGACATAACGTACTCACCATGCACGTAGTGCAGGTCATAACCGAAACAGTCGACGGCGTCGATCTTCATGCTCAAGCTCCCCTTCGTCATGCTGCAGCTGGACTCTTCGCCCAGAGCAAGGCCTAACCTCCGCATGGCCCATCGCGTACTATAATATGCCACATATCAGGGCGTTGGGATTCAGCGCGGATGCCGAGGGCCGTGGTCAGGGGGCCTGCGCCGCCAAGACGAGAGTGAGAGCACATGGCTGTCTCGGCCATTCAGAAAGTAGAGCAAGTGGCGAGCCTGCGCGATCAGATCGGTGAGGCGCTGTCCACCGCGATCATCTCTGGCGAGTTATCGCCTGGAACTCTTGTCTCGGTGCCGACACTCGCGGCCCAGTTCTCGGTTTCGGCGACGCCGGTTCGTGAAGCGATGCTGGATCTCGAGCAACGGGGGTTCGTGACATCGGTCCGAAACAAAGGTTTCCGGGTTACCGAAGTCAGCGAAAAGGACCTTCGGGAGATCATCGAGATACGCCAGCTGCTCGAGCTTTCGGCCATGCGGAAACTCGCCGACGGCTTCCCGATCGAGACTATGCCGAGGTGGCGTGCACTGGCAGACGAGATCACCGTTCACGCGGACAACGCCAACCTCACCGGGTTCATCGAGCGTGACCGGGACTTCCATCTTGGTTTGCTCGCACTCCACGGGAATGCGCGACTGGTCGGGCTCGTCCGTGAACTGCGCCAGCAGACCCGCATGGTCAACCTGGCGAACATGGCTCGGAGTCCCGAGCTCTCGCGCTCGGCACACGAACACCACGTCATGCTGGATTTGCTCGAGAAACGCGACGGGGCTCAACTCGAGGACCTGATCATCCTGCACCTCAGCCACATCATCGACTGGTGGTCGGGCAGCACCGAGAGGGATGGATGAGAATTACGCTGCTCGTCGAACAGTGACGGCGGACATCAGGGTGTCGTCGTACGGCAAGCGCAGGGCGGTTCGTCGCGGCCAGCTGACTGGGTCCTGTAGGACGCCCACAGCGTCCCGGAGCCATGTCCAGCGGCCGTGACCGGGCACCGGCGGCCCGGGGCCGGTCACGGCAGTAAGCAATCCAGCCCAGGTTGGTACCCTTAGCCTGATGATCAGCAGAGATGCTGGGATGGCGAGTAGTGGACTGGGCACTTCATCTCAGGAGTCCCAGCGGAAACCACAATCGTTCTCCCAATGTTAAGGAAAAGGCGCGCATCAAAACACGCCGCACCAGCAACTAGCCGAAGGCTCGATGCGGCCGGCGCGTTTGGCTGGGGCGGCCTGACCTTTGCAGGTGTGATCGGCGCCATTAGGTCCGGTCTCAGCGGCGCAGCAATGATGTTGGGGTTCTTCGCACTCGTAGTCGGGGTGATCGCCTTGGCCCGGGGCCGGGTAGGTTGGGCTGGGTTGAGAAACCGTACGGCGGGCGGCATCGCGCTCGGCGCGTCCATGATCATCATGACCATAGGCGCGCTCGCCCCACCACCGACCACATCCGAGCCGGTCACGGCAGCTACTCCGGGGTCGTCGACGACATCCGTCGCTAGGCCTGTCGTCAAAACGACACCGACGCTCGAGACCGTTGCGACCGCTACCGCGCCAGGGCCGAGCTCCCCGCCAACTGCGGCGGCACCACCGGTTGTGCGACCCGCGCCCGCTCCGGTGTCAACGACAACGGTCGCACCCGGGAACGGTGCGACGGCGCTGTGCAATGACGGCACTCTCTCCTACAAAGCTCACAATAGGGGCACATGTGCCGGCCACGGCGGCGTCAAGGTGTTCTACAAGTAAGACTTCGTGACACGGGACTTCACGGGCTCGGAATCTCGATGGCACCTTGGCTGGAGAACTCATCACTTTGGCGGTTTGGTGCGGGCTTACACCGACGTCGAGAGCCTCGACGCTGCGGTCCGGGCCGGGCATCAGACCTGGCAACCGAAAGGTTCTCGGGGTTGTTCAGCGCTTGCGGCGGGCCGTACCGAAGAGCGACCGGGTGATCCCGCGACCGAAGACGGTGCCGGCGGAGCGCAGCATCGACTTGAACGCCGCAGTACCGGAGTGGGCGCGGATCATCTTCGGCAGTGGCATCACCCTCGGCAGCATCGTCGCCATCGGGCTCAACCTGCTCTTCCACCACCTCGGGGGCCGGGGAGCGGCAGTCGCCGGGTCACCAGGCGAGGGGACGGTCCGCCTCTCCGATGTCAACGCGATGAGCGAGGACGAGTTCGTCGCGACCTTCGGCCGGCTCTTCCAGGGGCCCGAATGGGTGGTGCGCCATGCCTACGCCCAGCGGCCCTTCAGCGACACACAAGACCTGCGAATCGCCTTCCAGGAGGCCATCTTCGGAGCCACCGAGGACGAGAAGCAGAAGCTGATGAACAGCTACCCCGAGCTCGCCAAGGTCGTCGGCGACGACGACGCCGACCCGGCCTCCAGCGAGCACTCCCGCGCCGACCAGGGCGCAGCCGGCCTGAACCAGCTCGGCGAGGAGGATCAGAGCGCGTTCGGCGAGCTGACCAAGGCGTACCACGACCGGTTCGCCTTCCCGCTCATCGTGTGTGTGCGCGACAGCCCGGACCGCCAGCACATCTTGGACTCCGGCTGGGCCCGAATGCACAACTCCCCCGCCCAGGAGCGCGCTACGGCACTCATCCAGATCGCCAACATCGCGAACCATCGCTTCGACGACTTCGTTGCCGATGCCAACCCCATTCACTCGGCCCGCCCGATGCAGTTCGACCTGTCATAAGCGGTCACGCCCGCACTGGGGCGGCCAGGTGGTTGTTCAGAGCGAGTGCAGGGCCAGCAATAGGTCCACCCGGTCCTCCAGTCGGGACATGTCCCGTCCGGTCAGCTCCTCGACGCGCGCGATGCGGTACCGCACAGTGTTGACATGCAGGAAAAGCTCAGCCGCGGTCCGTGTCCATGACCCCGACTGGGCGAGGAAGGTCCGCAGCGTCTCGAGCAAGCCGGCTTGGTGGGACGTGTCGTACTCCAACAGCCGTCCGAGGACCCGGGATGCGAACATCCGCCTGACCTCGTCGGGTACCGCAGCGAGCAGGCGGACATAGGAGATCACCTCATCGCTGCTGACGACACTGAGGTGTGAGGACCGATCAAGCTCGGCCATCGCGGCGGCGTGCCGGGCGCTTTCCAACGCCCCGGCCAGGACTCGAGGGTTCTCGGCTCTCGCGATGCCCAGGACCAGCGGGGAGGAGGCAAGGCCCGGAAGAAGCCGGTCCATCACGAGCCTGATCTCGTCCGTCGACCGGTCTGTGGCGGGCAGAACCAAAGTCACCCAAGGAGGTCGGGAGGCGACCACCGCTGGTGAGCCGAGATGCTTGGCGAGGTCGGCGAGCAGGAAGCAAGCCGCCTCCTCGAGCTCCGGTCGCCCGACGAAACCCGCGTCGACGACGAGAAGGGGGAGGTCTGGCTCCAGGCCCGCCTGATGCATTCGCGTCGAAGCCTCGGGCTGGCCGCCCGCGCCGGCCTCGATCAGCGCGAACAGCTCGTCGGCACGCTGACGGTCGAACCTGCGCGCATCGCTCTGCCGCGCCCGCTCGAGAGCCGCGATCGCCGCCAGCTCCCCCAGCGCGTCGGTGATGTCGGGGCCCCAGTCCGCCCAGGTGCCCTCGGCGACGATGAACCAAGAGGTCAGCCGCTGGCCTAGCGCCGAGCCGACGGGAAAGACGGTGTATGCCGTGACGTCCTGGCCCGCGACGACCGCCGGGAAGCGGTCGGCCGAGAGAAACGCGGCCGTGACCCGGTCGAGGTCCGGTCCGGGCAGCGGCTGTGGACCCTCGACGACGTGGGTGCCGATCGGCGTGAGCACCCGGCAGGTCACGCCGGTGGCGTCTGAGACATTCTGGGCCAGCTCGGGGAGCTGACGTCCCTCCGCGACGGCTGCCATGAGCTGGCGGTGGCGGCTCAAACTGGCGGTGAGCTGGGCGCTGCGGACGGCGCTGAGCGAGGTGAGCACGTGTTCGCTGAGCGCGCCGAACGACACCTCCATGGGGACCTCGACCAGCACCAGCCCGTGGCGTTCACATGCGCGGATCAGGTCCCGCGGCACCTTGCCCAGATGAGCCGCCCCGGCGGCGAGTGCGACCACGTCGGCCTCAGCCAGTCCCGCGACGAACGCCTCGCTGTCGGCTGGCTTCCTGCGCCAGATCAGCCCACTGATGACCAGCTCGCCACCGGTGAGGAAACGACGTGGCTGGGCCAGCTCGGTCGCGAAGACCCACCGCACCGGACGGTCCAGCTGTTCGTCCTCGCCACAGAGCAACCGCAGGTGTAGGTCGGGCTCGGTCAACAGCTCGCGCAGAATCATCCGGCTCCCTCCACAGCGCATCGCAGAAACATCCACCGCGCATCCTGTCCTTAGAGGAAACTACAACAAGGCGAGCAGGACCGCGGTGCAGTTCGTGCGGAGCGAGTCTGGCTCGTGACCGCCGCGTTGGAGTGTACTGAGGCGGCAGCACCCCCAGGTGCGGCTATCCAGTGGATCAGGAGCCGACATGGACTTCCTCCGACCAGCCTCGTGGGCCGATGCATTGGCCGCCAAGGCCGAATACCCCGACGCCTTGCCGATCGCCGGGGGGACCGACGTCATGGTGGAGCTCAACTTCGACCGGCGGCGCCCGACCGCGCTCATCGACCTGACCCGCGTTCGGGACCTGAGCCAGTGGTACGAGCAGGACGGTCTGGTTCGCCTGGGCGCCGGCGTGACCTTCGCGCGGCTGATCAGTGAGCTCGGCGACCAGCTCCCAGGGCTCGCCATGGCGTCCCGGACGGTCGGCTCCCCCCAGATCCGCCACCGTGGCACCGTGGGCGGCAACCTGGGAACCGCCTCGCCTGCCGGGGACGCCCACCCGGCGCTTCTGGCCGCCGGCGCCGAGGTCGAGGTCGAGTCGGTCCGGGGCTCACGTCGATTGCCGGTTGCCGACTTCTACCTCGGCGTGAAGCGCAACGCGTTACAGCCCGACGAGCTCATCCGGGCGATCTGGATCGCCCCGGCCACCGGGCCTCAGCAGTTCTCGAAGATCGGCACCCGCAACGCCATGGTCATCGCGGTATGCGCTTTCGGGCTCGCGCTGCACCCAGGTCGCAAAGTCGTCGGCACGGGCATCGGCTCGGCGGCGCCCACCCCGCGGATCGCTGTCGAGGCGGGCGCCTTTGCCGGGAACGCACTCGAGGAGAAGGGGCTCTGGGAGTCGCGTGGTGAGCTGCCGCCAGCCCTGGCAAAGGAGTTCGCGGAGCTGGTCCGCTCGGCGGCTGCCCCCATAGACGACGTCCGGGGCAGCGCGGCGTACCGCCTGCATTCCCTTTCCGTCTTGGCCCGGCGCTGCCTGGTCTGGGCCTGGACCGACTACCGAAAGGCGGCCTGAGCGATGCGCATCAACATGACGGTCAACGGCGAGAAGCGTCAGGTCGACAATGTCTGGGAGGGCGAGAGCCTGCTCTACGTTCTGCGCGAGAGAATGGCCCTGCCGGGGTCGAAGAACGCCTGCGAGCAGGGTGAGTGCGGCTCATGCACCGTGTACGTCGACCAGTTGCCGGTCTGCGCGTGTCTCGTGGCGGCAGGACAGGCCGAGGGTCGCGAGATCGTGACCGTCGAGGGGCTGGCGGATGAGGAGGGTCTGCACCCCGTGCAGCAGGCCTTCGTCGAGACCGGCGCGGTCCAATGCGGCTTTTGCACTCCCGGCCTGCTGGTCGCCACGCACGACCTGCTCCAGCGCACCGAGCATCCTAGCGACCCCGAAATCCGCGAGGCGCTGGCCGGTAACCTGTGTCGCTGCACGGGATACGAGAAAATCCTGGACGCGGTGCACCTTGCCGCGGACCGGCTCTACGACGTGGGAGCGCGTTAGCCATGGCCGCCAGGTCCCCAGCGCCCCTAGCCCCTTCACCTGCGGACCGCCCGCGGACGGTCATCCAGGGGTGTGCCATCGCGACGATGGACCCGGCCCGCACCGAGCTGTCCAACGGCTACGTCGTCATCTCGGGCAACCGGATGGTGGCCGTCGGCGAAGGCCCCGCACCCAAGATCGACGGCGCCAGGGTCGTCAACGGCTCGGGCTGCCTGCTCACACCTGGCCTGGTCAACACCCACCACCACCTCTACCAGTGGGTGACGCGCGGGCTCGCTGCCGACGCAACGCTCTTCGAGTGGCTGAGCGTTCTTTACCCGGTGTGGGCAGGGATCGACGAGCACGCCGTGAACGTCGCCGCCCGCGGTGGCCTCGCCTGGCTCGCACGCACCGGCTGCACCCTGACCGCTGACCACCACTACGTGTTCCCCCGCGAGGGCGGCGACCTGCTGGCAGCCGAGATCGAGGCAGCCCGCTCGGTCGGGCTGCGCTTCCACCCGGCGCGCGGGTCCATGGACCTCGGCCGCAGTCAGGGCGGCCTGCCCCCCGACCACGTCGTCGAGGACCGGGACGCGGCACTGGAGGCCACCGAGGCGGCCGTCGCCCGCTGGCACGACCCCTCGCCCGCCTCGATGCTGCAGGTCGCGGTCGCACCATGCTCCCCGTTCTCGGTCTCCGGCGAGCTGATGAGCGAGGCGGCCACGCTGGCCCGCCGGCTGGGGGTGCGCCTGCACACCCACCTCGCGGAGACCCTCGACGAGGAGGACTTCTGCCGTGAGCGCTTCGGCTGTTCCTCGCTGGAATATGCCGAAGGACTGGGCTGGCTCGGCGACGACGTGTGGTTCGCCCACGGCATCCACTTCGACGACAAGGCGGTCAAACGGATGGGGGCAACATCAACAGGAGTCGCGCACTGCCCGACGTCGAACGCCCGACTCGGAGCGGGTATCGCGCGAACCCGCGACCTGCTGGATGCCGGCGCCCGGGTCGGTCTCGGCGTCGACGGCGCCGCGAGCAACGAGTCGGCCAGCATGCTCGAAGAGGCCCGCCACGCGGTCCTGTTCGCACGCGCTCGCGGTGGCCCGAAGGCAATGGGCGTGCGAGATGCGTTGGAGCTCGCCACATTGGGTGGCGCCAGGGTTCTCGGTCGAGACGATGATCTGGGCTCGATCGAGCCGGGCAAGCTCGCCGACCTCGCCCTCTGGCGGCTCGACACGATCGCGCATGCCGACATCACCGATCCCATCGCGGCTCTCGTCCTGGGCAGCCCGCCACCGCTGGAGCTGCTGGTCGTCGACGGGCGGATCGTCGTCGAGCAGGACCGCGTCGTCACCGTGGACGAGGACGTGATCGCCCGCGAAGCGACCATCGTGCACCGGTCCCTCGTCCGGAAAGCTGGCTGACCACCATGACCAACTTGACCGCCGCCACAACGGTCGCGCCACGTCGCACCGAGGTCCGCGAGGGACGGGTCGGCGACAGCCCTCTGCGGCCGGACGCCAACCTCAAGGTGTCCGGCGAGTTCGCCTACGCCAGCGACCTCTGGATGGAGGGGATGGTCTGGGGAGTCACGCTGCGCAGTCCGCATCCGTATGCCCGGATCCGCTCCATCGACATCGGGCCCGCGCTGGCGACTCCCGGGGTGCATGCAGTCCTCACCCACCAGGACGTGCCGGGAGAGAAGCTGTACGGCCTGGAGATCCAAGACCAGCCGGTGCTGGCCATCGACGTGGTGCGCTACCAGGGCGAGGCCGTCGCGCTGGTAGCCGCCAACCACCCGGAGATCGCGCGGCAGGCCGCCAAGAAGATCCGCGTCGACTACGAGGTCTACGAACCGGTGACCGACCCGATCGAGGCCCTCGGACACCCCGGGTGGAACCTGGTCCACACCACGACGACGCAGGTCAGCGAACTGAGTCCTGAGCGAGCCCGTCTGCACCCCGGGGGCAACCTGCTCAGGCACCTGAAGATCCGCAAGGGCAACCCGCAGCCGGTCGCCGACGTCGTCGTGGTCGGCGAGTACGAGGTCGGCATGCAGGACCAGGCCTTCCTCGGCCCGGAGTCCGGGCTGGCTGTCCCCACTGAGGACGGCGGTGTGGAGCTGTATGTCGCCACCCAGTGGCTGCACGTCGACCAGCAGCAGATCTGCGGGGCCCTGGCGCTGCCGCCGGAGAAGGTCCGGCTGAGCCTGGCCGGCGTCGGCGGAGCCTTCGGGGGACGCGAGGACCTGTCGATGCACGTGCACGCCTGCCTCCTGGCTCTGCACACCGGCAAGCCGGTGAAGATGGTCTACAACCGGGAGGAGTCCTTCTTCGGGCACGTCCACCGGCATCCGGCCCGCATGCGCTACGAGCATGGAGCCACCAGGGACGGCACGCTGGTCCACGTCAAGGCCAGCATCTACCTCGACGGGGGCGCCTACGCCTCCAGCACGCCTGCGGTGGTGGGCAACGCCGGGACGATGGGCGTCGGCCCGTATGTCGTGCCGAATGTGCATGTCGACTGCTACGGCTCCTACACCAACAACCCCCCGTGTGGTGCCATGCGTGGCTTCGGCGCCGTGCAGACGGCGTTCGCCTACGAGGCTCAGATGGACAAACTCGCCGCCGAGCTCGGGATGGATCCGGTCGAGCTGCGCTGCCGCAACGCGATGAGCGAGGGAGCCCAGGCGGCGACCGGCCAGGTCGTCGACAGCGCCGCGCCGGTCGAGGAGCTGCTCCGGCGGCTGCAGTCCATGCCGATGCCCCCGCAGCGCTCGGACGACGATGCCGACCTGCGCGACCTGCCTGGAGGCGTCTCCAACGTCACCCACGGAGAGGGTGTGGTGCGGGGGGTGGGGTACGCCGTGGCCTACAAGAACGTCGGGTTCTCGGAGGGCTTCGACGACTATTCAACGGCGCGGGTCCGGCTCGAGATCGTCAACTGTGAGCCCACCGTGACCGTGCACACAGCCGCTGCCGAGGTGGGCCAAGGGCTGGTAACAGTCGAGCAGCAGATCGCTCGCACAGAGCTGGCCGTGGACAACGTCTTCGTGCACACCAAAGACACCCAGGTCGGGTCGAGCGGCTCCACGTCAGCGTCCCGCCAGACCTACATGACCGGTGGCGCGGTCAAGGCAGCCTGCGAGAAGGTCCGCGAGGTCGTGTTCGGAATGGCCCAGCGACAAGTCGGCCACACGATCGCTGGCCTAAGGCTCGAGGGCGGCAAGGTGGTCAGCGATGACGAAGGCATCGTCGCATCGCTCGCCGACCTCCTTGGCGACCGCGTGGTCGAGGAGACCCTAGAGTGGCGGCATCGCCCGACCCAAGCCGTCGACCCTGAGACCGGTCAGGGCTTCGCCCATGTGCAGTACGCCTTCTCGGCACACCGTGCCGTCGTCGACGTCGACGTCGAGCTCGGGCTGGTCAAGGTCGTGGCGCTGGACTGCGCGCAGGACGTGGGCAAGGCCATCAACCCGCAGGCGGTCATCGGTCAGATCCAGGGCGGGAGCGCCCAGGGGCTCGGACTGGCCATCATGGAGGAGATCATCGTCAGGAACGGCGTGATCCTTAACCCTTCGTTCACCGACTACTTGCTGCCCACCATCCTCGACATGCCGCCGATGCAGATCGCGGTGCTCGAGTATCCCGATCCGCACGCGCCATACGGCCTGCGAGGGGTCGGCGAGCCACCGGCGATCTCCTCGGGGCCCGCCATCGCCAGCGCGATCCGTCAGGCGGTCGGGAAACCGTTGCCGAGGGTCCCGATCCGGCCGGAGCACATCACCGGCACCTGACGCGCGTCGCTGCCCGCCACCAGCTCATGCGCCCAGCGCCACCGGCTCAACATCAATGAGAGACGCCGTCCCTCCATCAAGGGCATACCACGACCCCGACACGGCGAGAACCCGTCCGCCGAAGGCTGCCCGCTGCGTGACATGCCCACGCGTCCCCAGCCGGATACCCATCTCGTTCAGGCGGAACGCGTCGGCAGCGGACAGGCGGACTCCTGTCACCCGCAGCTCTGCACCCAGCGGGCATTCTGGCAGCGTCACGGGCTACGGCACGATCCACGTGCCGGTCTTGCCGTTCAGGCCCTCGACCAGTTTGTCCAGCGAGGTGATCAGGGTCTTGCGACCGGGTCCCGACGTGGTGAACCGCAAGGCCGCCCGTATCTTGGGCAGCATCGAGCCCTCCGGGAACTGACCCTCGGCCATGTACTTCTCGGCGTGAGCGACGGTGAGCTCGTCGAGGTCCTGCTGGTCAGGGGTGTTGAAGTTGATGGAGACCCTCTCGACGCCGGTGAGGATTGCCATGGCGTCGCACCCTGTGTCGGCCGCCAGCATTACCGACGCGTAGTCCTTGTCGATGACTGCGTCGATCGCCTTGTACCAGTTGGCCTTGCGGACAGTCGGGATGCCGCCTCCGCCTCCGGCGATGACGACGTGGCCCGCGGAGACGAGGTCCAGGATCGCGTCCTTCTCCAGGATCTCCCTGGGCATCGGGGACGCAACGACCTCGCGGTAGCCACGGCCCGAGTCCTCGATCATCGTCTTGCCAGAAGCGCGCAGCACCTCAGCCTCCTCGGCCGTAAAGAAGGCGCCGATCGGCTTGGTGGGCCGCTGGAACATGGGGTCGTCCGCGTCGACCAGTGCCCTCGAGATGACGGTGCACACCGTCTTGTGCAGGCCGTGCGCGTTCAGCTGGTTCTCGATGGCGTTCTGCAGGTGGTACCCGACATACGCCTGGCTCATCGCGACAGCCTCGGACAGCGGCACCAGGGACTGCTGGTAGCTCGCCCTTCCGTGGTCGATCGAGCTCTTGATCATTCCGACCTGAGGGCCGTTGCCGTGGCAGATGACGACCTCATGGCCCGCCTGGATGAGGCCCACGATGGGCTTGGCTACGACGCCGACCGACTCGACGAGCTCGTCGAAGTCGGTGCCCAAGGCGTTACCGCCCAGCGAGACGAGGATGCGCGACATTGGTTGGGTTGTTCCTCTCTCAAGGGAGCAGGGCCGGCCACCCAAGGGGTGACCGGCCCAGACTCCAGTGGTGGTGGTCAGGCCTGCTCGTCGCAGTAGATGGTCGGGATGACGCTCAGGATCGCAGCGCACTTCACGAGGTCGTCCTTCCAGTTGACCTCGTTGGGCGCGTGGGCCTGGGCCTCCTTACCGGGACCAACACCGATCACGGGGATGCCGTGACGGCCGGCGATGGCCACACCGTTGGTGGAGAACGTCCACTTGTCGATGCGCGGCTCGCCATACATCTCCTGGTGGGCCTTGGCCGCGGCCTGAACCTCCGGGGAGTCCTCGGCGACGACCCAGGTCGGGAAGTAGCACTCCTGGCCGTACTCGAGGCCGGTCCACGCCTTGGCCTTGTAGTTGTACAGCGAGACCTTCGCGCCGTGCTTCAGCACGGACGGCAGCTCCTCGATCTCCTTGATGGCGCTCTGCCAGGTCTCACCGTCGGTGAGGCGGCGGTCCAGCGAGATCGCGCAGCTGTCGGCGACCGCGCACCGCGAGGGTGAGGTGAAGAAGATCTCCGAGGTCGTGATAGTGCCCTTGCCGAGGAAGTCGTTGTCCAGGAGCCGGTCGTTGAGGTCGCGGATCTCGGGCAGGATGTCGGCCATCTTGTAGATGGCGTTGTCACCGCGTTCGGGGGCGGAGCCGTGGCAGGAGACGCCTGCGACATCAACCCGGATTTCCATCCGGCCGCGGTGTCCGCGGTAGATGCCGTTGTCTGTGGGCTCGGTCGAGACGACGAACTTCGGCTTGATGCCGGACTCCTCGATCATGTACAGCCAGTTCATGCCGTCGCAGTCCTCTTCCTGGACGGTGCCGGTCACCAGGATCGTGTACTTGTCGGAGAGCAGGTCGAGGTCCTTGGCGATCTTGGCGCCGTAGACCGCGGAGACAACCCCGCCGAGCTGGTCGGAGGCCCCGCGGCCGCCGATGTTGACGTCGTCCTCGTAGCCCTCGAACGGGTCGAACGTCCAGTTGTCGATGTTGCCGACACCCACGGTGTCGATGTGGCCGTCGAACGCGATGAGGGTCTTGCCGGTGCCCATGTAGCCCAGGACGTTGCCGAGCGGGTCGATCTCAGCCTTGGTGTAGCCGAGCGTCTGCATCTCCTTCTGGATGAGCTTCGACTTCTCCTCTTCCTGGCAGCTCATGCCCTTGGCCTTGATGAGGGCCCTCAGGAACCGGGTCATGTCGGTGCGGTAGCCCTCCGCCGCCTCCTTGACCTTGGCGAAGTCGATCTGCGCGGTTGTTGTCATAGCGTGCCTCCTTGGCATCGTTTTCTGTGGACAGGGGATGTGGCGGATCGTGTCGCCGCAAGGTGAGGTGCTAGGCGAATTGACACAGGGTCAGCGTTGCCAGCGGGGCACGTCGCGGTCCCACAGTTCCTGGAGCTTCGCGGCGGGGTCCTTGATCTTCTGCAGGAAGACCATCGCGGCAATGGCATAGGGCTTGTTGCTCGCCTGCTGGTACAGCGGCACGCGATAGCGGTCGAACACCGACCGGTCAACCTCGCCCTCCTCGCAGGACAGCCCGGTGATGTCGGCCGGCAGCGGGTGCATGTAGAGCGCCTCACCGGCCTTGGTCTTGGCCATCATCGCCTCGGTGGTGGTCCAGTCCTTGTGCTCGGCGTTCTGCCCCAGGAGTCGCTGCTCCAGCGCTGTGATGCCGTCGAAGTCACCGTCTCCGTACAGGTCGGTGCGCTCCTGCATGGCCTGGAACGGAGCCCAGCTCTTGGGGCACACGATGTCGGCACCCTCGAAGGCCTCGTCCATGGAGTGCGTCACGGTGAAGGAGCCGCCGGACTGCGCGGCGTTCTTGGCCGCGATCTCTCGGGTGTCGGCCATGACGTCATAACCCTGCGGGTGGGCCAGGGTGACGTCCATCCCGTAGCGGGTCATCAGGCCGATCATCCCCTGCGGCACCGAGAGCGGCTTGCCATAGCTCGGCGAGTACGCCCACGTCATCGCGAGCTTCTTGCCGCGAAGGTTCTCCAGCCCACCGAACGTGTGGATCAGGTGCAGGAGGTCAGCGGTGGACTGGGTGGGGTGGTCGATGTCGCTCTGGAGGCTGACCAAGGTGGGACGCTGCTCCAGGACTCCGGCCTCGTGGCCCTCCTTGAGGTACCCGGCAAAGTCGGTCATGTAGGTGTGGCCCTTGCCGATGTACATGTCGTCGCGGATGCCGATGACATCGGCCATGAAGGAGATCATGTTGGCGGTCTCCTTGACGGTCTCGCCGTGGGCCTGCTGGGACTTGCCCTCGTCGAAGTCCTGCACCTCCAGGCCCAACAGGTTGCAGGCGGAGGCGTAGGAGAAGCGGGTTCGGGTCGAGTTGTCACGGAACAGCGAGATCCCGAGG
Organism: Actinomycetales bacterium; assembly: GCA_038249115.1. Classification (GTDB taxonomy): domain Bacteria; phylum Actinomycetota; class Actinomycetes; order Actinomycetales; family Dermatophilaceae; genus UBA4719. The sequence goes on along the minus strand of JBBRWQ010000006.1, from coordinate 12,563 downwards.
CCCGAGTCGAAGATCCGGGCGCTCTTGTTGTTCTCGCGCAGCGCGCGAAGCGCGTCGGCGACGGCCAGGACGGCCCGCATCTCATCCTGCGACTTGTCCCATGTCAGAAGGAAGTCGTCCTGATACAGCGCGGCGTGCTCGAGCCCGCCTAGCTTGTGCAGTTGCTCCTGGAAGTCCATTCGGCCTTGTTGCTCCTCATCTGGCAGGTACGCCGGCGAGTTCTCAGATCTTCGCCATGTTTGATGTTACGCAGCCAATTGTAGCACTATCTCTGCATTATGTTATTATACTTGCCCCAAAGTTACATCAAGATGTACGGTTGTCACATGAGCACCCAGATCTCACCGGTGGACGAGGACGCGGTTGCCATCCTGGCGAGCTCCCCTCCACCTCGGTTCCGCTCTGGGGGGCGCGCGACCAGGGACTATCGGCACTGCCTTGCCACCCACACCTTCCGGCACAATGAGGATGCACCTGCACCCTTCCGCACCGCCGCGAAGATGCGCGACCAGACGACGGCTCTTGTCGTTCTGGTGAGGGCGGACCAGCCGGCCCTCGAGCAGGGCAGGGAGGATCTCGCGTGAGCGACCTGATGGCTCCGCTGTCCTTTAGCCACCTGATGAGCTGGGCGCTGGAGGAGTTCGGTCGGGATGCTTCGATCTTCGGTGTGAAGGAAGGCCAGTTCTGGCACCCCGAGCCCGGTCGGCTCATCACGGACTCCTTCGGTGACCAACTGGCCTCGCCCGTGGGCCCCGCCGCGGGGCCACAGACCCAGCTCGCCAACAACATCCTGGTCGCCTACCTGACCGGCGCCCGGTTCATGGAGCTGAAGACCGTCCAGAACATAGACGGCGAAGAGCTGCGCAAGGCCGTGCCAAAGCCCTGCATCCAGGCCGAGGACGAGGGCTACAACTGCGAGTGGTCCACCGAGCTCACCGTCTCGCAGGCGTATGACGAGTACGTCAAGGCCTACTTCGCGATCGCGGTGCTGGGCAAGGAGCTGGGGCTCGGCACGGTCGACGAGGTCGCGTTCAACATCAGCGTCGGCTATGACCTTGAGGGGATCAAGGGTGACAAGGTCGGGCCCTTCATCGACGCGATCACCGACGCCTCGAGCACCCCGATCTTCGCGGAGTGCACCGACTGGGTCCGGGAGCACCTCGGGGAGCTCTCCCACTTCACCCGCGAAGATCTCGACACCCTGAGTCCTGCGGTGAGCAGGTCGGTCACCTTGTCGACCATGCACGGGTGCCCGGCCGACGAGATCGAGCGGATCGCGACGCACCTGCTCACGGAGAAGCATCTCAATACCTTCGTGAAGTGCAACCCGACCATGCTGGGCTACCAGTTCGCCCGGGACTGCCTGGACCGACTTGGCTATGACTACCTCTCCTTCGACGATCACCACTTCACCGAGGACCTGCAGTTCGCAGACGCCATCGAGATGTTCCGTCGCCTCACGGCAGCGGCGCAGGAGCGTGGCTTGACGTTCGGCATCAAGCTCACGAACACCTTCCCCGTCGAGGTGAGCCGCCGCGAGCTGCCCTCCGAAGAGATGTACCTCTCTGGCCGCCCGCTGCTACCCCTGTCGCTGTCCCTTGCCCTCAAGCTTTCCCAGGAGTTCGACGGCGGCCTGCCGATCTCCTTCTCTGGCGGGGTCGACGCCTTCAACGTCAAGGAGATCCTCGCCACCGGCATCCAGCCGGTCACCGTCGCCACGACCATTCTCAAGCCGGGTGGGGTGACCCGGTTCCGTCAGCTCTCGAGCCTCGCGGCAGAGGTGATGACGAACTACCAGGGCATCCACGTCGACCGGCTCGCGGCGCTGGTGGACGACGTTCTCTCCGACGAGCGCTACCACAAGCGGTACCGCGAGAAGGTCCACTCGCGGAAGACGGATTCGCCGCTCCCCCTGACGGACTGCTACAAGGCCCCCTGTGAGGACGGCGGCTGCCCGATCCACCAGCGCATCCCCGAGTACCTCAAGCTCACCGCGGCCGGTGAGCTCAAGGAGGCGTTCGACGCGATCGCCTTCGACAACACGGCTCCCACGATCCTCGGTGTGCTGTGCTCAGAGCCCTGCAGGGATCACTGCACGCGCCTGGACTACGAGCAGTCCATTGACATACGCGGCGTGAAGCTCGCTGCCGCCGACGGGGCCCAGGAAGCCTTCATCGAGGCCATCGAGCCGCCCGCGCTGCTCACCGACGCAAAAGTAGGCATCGTCGGTGCCGGTCCGGCAGGGATAGCAGCGGCTATCTTCCTGCGCCGCAACGGCATGGACGTCGAGGTGTTCGAGAAGCTCGACGGACCCTACGGGATCGTCAGCTACATCATCCCGAACTTCCGGATCACCCGTGAGCAAATTGATCGCGACTACCAGCTCGCTGTCCACCTGGGAGTCCGGTTCCACTTCAGCTGCGACCCCGACTACTCCGTCGAGGAGCTGAAGAAGACCTTTGCCCACGTCATCATCGCCACCGGGTCATGGGGCAGGAGCCCGAGCCCGCTCAGTGAGGGCCCCGACAAAACCGACAACATCCTGGACGCCATCGAGTTCCTGTGGCAGGCCAACAACGAGGGCGGAGCCAAGGTTGGCAAGCGGGTTGCCGTGATCGGCGCCGGCGACGTCGCCATGGACTGCGTCCGCACCGCGCAGAGAAGCGAAGAGGTCCAGGAGGCGGTCCTCGTCTATCGTCGCACCGAGCCCTTCATGCCGGCGACCCAGCACGAGGTCAACCTCGTCCGCGCCGAGGGGCTGACCATGCACGAGCTGCTCGCCCCCATCTCTTACGACGGCATCACCTTGCACTGCGAGGAGATGAAACTCAGTGGCGAGGACGCCAGCGGCCGGCGCGCGGTGGTCGGACTGGGCACCTTTGTGGACCTGGCCTTCGACACGGTGATCGGTGCGACGGGGGCGACGGTCGAGACCGGCGCCTACGCGAGGAACGGACTGGCCCAGAACGTCAGTGGCCTGGCCCAGGTCGACTCGAACTTCCAGAGCTCGATCGACGACGTCTACGTCATCGGCGACGGGCGCCTCGGCCCCAGCAGCATCGTCCGGGCGGTCGCGGACGCGAAGACCGCCATCTGGGCGATCCTGCACAAAGAGCACCTCTTCGTCGACTACGAGCGCAGGCCGGAGAAGGTCCAGCGGGACCAGCACGAGGTGCACGCACGGCGTGGACTGCTGATCGCAGCCATCAACGGCAAGGCCGAAGGAGACCGCTGCCTGACCTGCGACGTCATCTGCGAGGTCTGCACCGAGGTGTGCCCCAACCGGGCCAATGTGGCGATCACCGTGCCCGGGTTCGCCGACCCACGCCAGATCGTCCACCTCGACGGCCTGTGCAACGAGTGCGGCAACTGCGGCACGTTCTGCCCCCACGCAGGCCTGCCGTACAAGGACAAGATCACGGTCTTCTGGACCCGAGAGGCCTTCGACGACTCCACCAATGTCGGGTTCCTCCCGCTCACGGGCGGCGCATACCTCACCCGTATGCCGGACCGCTCGGTTCGTGAGCACCGGGCCGGTCAGGAGGAGCTCCCCGAAGGCATGAGCCGGGTACTGGCCGCCATCGAGAACGACTACCCGTTCATCCTCGCCGAACCCGTGGGAGCCCAGCCATGATCATCAGTAACGGACCGGTCATCACCCACGATCCGGCACATCCCTTCGTCCACGACGGGGCAGTTCTCGTCCAGGGAAACAGCATTGTGGCGGTGGGCCCAGCGTCCGAGATCCGGGCTGCCCACCCAGCTGAGCAGGTCGTTGACGTCGGTGGTCGGGTCATCATGGCGGGCCTGATCAACGCCCACACCCACGCCTACAGCGCCTACGCGCGCGGTATGGCGGTCCACCAGCCGACCCGCGACTTCACCGAGATCCTCGAGAACCTCTGGTGGCGCCTGGACCGCCTGCTCACCCTGGAGGACGTGGAGCTGAACGCCGGCACCACGTTCATCGAGTGCATTCGCAACGGCGTGACAACGGTCTTCGACCACCACTCAAGCCCCCACGCCGTCTCAGGGTCGCTACGGACCATGGCGGACGCCGCCGGACGCATCGGCATCCGCACGAGCCTGTGCTACGAGACCTCGGACCGGGACGGTGCGGCTGTCCTCGCTGCAGCCATCGAGGAGAACGCCTCCTTCATGAAAACGGTGAACACCGACGAGCAGGACATGGTCAAGGGCTTGTTCGGGCTGCACGCCTCGTTCACCCTGTCCGAGGCGAGCCTGGATGCCGCCTGCGCAGCGAAGGAAGGCGTCGCCGGTGGGTTCCACATCCACGTCGCCGAAGGCCCGGGCGACGAGGTCGACTCGGTGGCGAAGTACGGCAAGCGAATCGCCCAGCGCCTCGACGACCACGGGATCCTCGGGCCAGAGACGATCGCGGCGCACTGTATCCACGCGGACCCCGACGAGCTCGAGCTGCTCAAGGCCAGTGATACGAACGTCGTTCACAACCCGCACTCCAACATGGGCAACGCGGTCGGGGTCGCACCCGTCGTCGACATGCTCGCCCGCGGCCTGCGCGTCGGCCTCGGCACTGACGCCTACACGGCCGACATCCTTGCCTCTGCCCAGGTCGCCAAGATCCTGCAGAGCGACCACCTCGCTGACCCGACCGCGGGCTTCGGACAGGCGCTGCAGCTGGCGTTCGTCAACAACCCGAAGATCTGCGCGAACTTCTTCCACAAGGACCTCGGGGTCCTGAAGGCCGGGGCCTATGCCGACCTGATCACGTTGGCCTACAACCCCTACACGCCGCTCGATGCCGAATCTGCAGGTGGCCACATGCTCTTCGGGATGAGCGGCTCCCAGGTCACCGACACCATGGTGAACGGGGCGTGGGTGATGCGCGACCGTGACATCCTCACCGTGGACGAGGCGGCCATCTTCGCCCGGTCAACCGAACGCGCACCACGCATCTGGGAACAGATGTAGGGCGGGGGGACTCATGTCAGTTCTGCTGAGCGGTGGGATGGTCACGACCGCGACCCAGTCACAGCCGGCCGCTGTGCGGTTCACTGACGGGCGCATCGTCGAGATCGGTGACCTGGAGCCCCGGACAGGTGAAGAGGTCGTCGACTGCAGCGGGTGTCTGGTCCTGCCCGGGGGCATCGAGACTCACTCCCATCTCGACCTGGAGGCGATGGGAACTGTCACGGCCGATGACTTCGCCACTGGCACGCGGTCTGCACTGGCCGGTGGAACCACGACGGTCCTGGACTTCGCGACCCAGTTCCACGGCGAGACTCTCACCCAGGGCCTGCAGAGGTGGCACAAGAAGGCCCGGGGCCAGGCGGTCACCGACTACGGCTTCCACCTGGCGATGACGCAGTGGCGCCCGGAGTTCGCCGACGAGATGGCGCAGGTCGTCGAGGCCGGGGTCACCTCGTTCAAGATGTACATGGCCTACCGAGGCTCGATGATGGTCGAAGACGATGAGATCTACGCCGCGCTCTCGGCAAGCTCCCGGTTGGGCGCAACCATCGGGTTCCATTGCGAGAACGGGCTGGTGATCGATGCGTTGGTCCGCGAGGAGCTGGCTCGCGGCCACACCGGAGCCTTTTACCACCAGCGCACCAGACCGCCGGCTCTCGAGCGGGAGGCCGCCGGCCGGCTGACGACGATCGCAGGGCTGCTCGATGCCGAGCACTACATCGTCCACCTGAGCGCAGGAGAGACCGTCGAGGAAGTACGTCGGGCACGACAGCGCGGCAGCAAGGTAGTCGCCGAGACCTGTCCCCAGTACCTCCTGCTCGACGACAGCCTCTACGGCACCGCCGAGAGCGACGACCTGCAGGTCAGGCAGTACCTCATGAGCCCCCCGCTTCGCGCGCCGGAGAACCTCGACGCACTGTGGGCCGGGCTCGCAGGCGGCGACATCCAGTTCGTCGGGACGGACCACTGCTCGTTCAACCTGCACGGCCAGAAGGACCGGGCGCCGGACTTCGCCTCGACCCCCAACGGTGCGCCAGGTGTCGAGCTCAGGCTTGCTCTGCTCTACACCTACGGCGTGGCAGCAGGGCGTATCTCGGCTGAACGTTTTGTTGCCGTCACGGCGGAGAACGCGGCAAGGTACTTCGGCCTCTTCCCACGGAAGGGGACGTTGCTGCCGGGCAGTGACGCAGACATCGTTGTCTACGACCCCAGACCCAGCTGGACCGTGCGTCACGACCTGCTCCATGACAACGTGGATCACACACCCTACGAGGGCCGACAGATCCAGGGCCGGGTCCGCGACGTGTTCTTGCGTGGCCACCACGTCGTCCGCGACGGGGTGCTCGCAGACGACCTCGCCGCCGGGGAGTTCGTCGCCTGCGGTCCACCAGACAGCGACATCAGATAGTGAGTCTCGACATCGAGTGCCGGCAGTCGCCGGAGCACCAACCAGGATAGGGAGCAGCACCGTCATGAAGATCACCGTGAATGGCCAGGACTACTCAGTCACCGACGAGAAGCCACTGCTCTCCGTCCTGCGCGAAGAGATCGGGATGCTGTCGGTCAAGGAGGGCTGCGACGACGCGACGTGCGGGACGTGCGTCGTCATCGCGGGCGGCAAGCTGGTGAAGTCCTGCTCGCGCAAGGCGTCGACCTTCGCGAACCAGGAGATCACTACCACCGAGGGACTCAGCGAGCGCGAGAAACAGGTGTACGTCGAAGCGTTCAGCGAGACGGGAGCCGTGCAGTGCGGTTTCTGCATCCCGGGCATGGTCCTGGCAGGCAAGGTCCTCCTGGACAAGAACGGCGACGCCACCCGGGAGGACGTCACCAAGGGCATTCGCCTGGACGTCTGTCGCTGCACCGGATACAAGAAGGTCGAGGACGCGATCCTCCTCGCCGGGCAGTTGCTCCGGGGCGACAGGGAGATCCCTGACCCGAACGCGCGCATCCGGATGTCCGACCGGGCGCGCCGGCCGGATGCGGCTGAGAAGACCCTCGGTACAGGGCTTTTCACCGACGACGTCCGTCTTGAGGGGATGATTCACGCCAAGGCCCTGCGCACGAAGTACCCCCGCGCCATCGTCAACGCGATCGACACGAGCAACGCGCAGGCTCACCCGGACTGCGTCGCCGTCCTCACGGCCGTCGACGTCCCGGAGAACAAGATCGGCCACATCGTCAACGACTGGGACGTGATGATCCGGGTCGGCGACACCACGCGTTATGTGGGCGACGCGCTCGCCCTGGTGGCGACAGCGGACGAGGACAAGCTCGACGAGATACTTGCCCTCATCGAGGTGGACTACACCGAGCTCGAACCCGTGACGACGCCCCAGGACGCAATGAGAGCGGACGCGCCACTGATCCACGAGCGCGGGAATGTCTGCGCTGTGGAGCACGTCAAACGCGGTGACGTCCGTGGCGCCCTCGCCCAGTCGGCCCACGTGGTGACCCGCAAGTTCAAGGTCCCATGGCAGGAGCATGGTTTCCTCGAGCCCGAGTGCTCGGTCGCCGAGCCGGTCGAGGACGGGCTGCGGCTCTACACGAGCTCCCAGTCGGTCTACGACGAGCAGCGCGAGATCTCCCGGATGCTCAAGGTCGCGCCCGAGAAGGTGCGTTCCACCGCAACGCTGGTCGGCGGCGGGTTCGGTGGCAAGGAGGACATGACAGTCCAGCACCACGCGGCGCTGATGGCCTGGCACACCAAGAGGCCGGTCAAGGTGAAGTTCTCCCGTCAGGAGAGCCTGGACTACCACGTCAAACGCCACCCGATGGACATGGAGTTCACCGTCGGCTGCGACGAGAACGGGCGCCTCACCGCACTGCGCGCGGTCCTGATCTCCGACACCGGGGCATACGCATCGCTGGGCGGGCCCGTCGTCCAGCGCGCCTGCACGCACGCTGGCGGACCGTACAACTTCCACAACGTCGACATCCTTGGTCTGGCGATGTACACGAACAACCCGGTCTCCGGCGCGTTCCGCGGATTCGGCGTCGCCCAGAGCCTGTTCGCCATGGAGGGGTGCGTCAACGAGCTCGCCGAAATGTGCGGGCTGGACCCCTGGGAGTTCCGTTTCCTCAACGTGGTCCGCCCTGGGGACGAGCTGCCGAACGGTCAGATCGTTGACGACGCCACCGGCATCGCCGAGTGCCTGGACTCGCTGAAGGGCGACTTCTACGCGCACCCTGGGGCCGGCCTCGCCATCGGGATCAAGAACACGGGCCTCGGTGTCGGCCTGGTCGACACCGGACGGTGCACGCTGTCCGTCGAGGACGGCAAGGTCCACATCCGTACCTCCGCGTCCTGCATGGGCCAAGGGGTCGGCTCGGTCGCCCTGCACATGCTCAGCGAGACGGTCGACATCACCCCTGACCGGATCGTCTTCGAGATGCCCGACACGGCGCGCACCCCGGACTCCGGGACCTCGACCGGCTCACGGCAGACTCTCCTGACCGGCGAGGCGATCCGGCGCGCTGCCGTGCAGCTCCGAGACGCGCTCGCCGAGGTCGACAGCCTCGACCGGCTGGAGGGCCGGGAGTACTTCGGCGAGTTCTCGCCCGCGACCGACTCGATGGGCACCGACAAGCCGAACCCGGTCAGCCACGTGGCGTACAGCTATGGTGCCCAGCTCGTGGTCCTGGACGACAAGGGCGAGGTGGAGAAGGTCATCGCAGCCTTCGACGTGGGCACCGTGGTCAACCAGCAGGCTGCCGAGGGCCAGATTGAGGGCGGCGTCGTGATGGGCCTCGGCTACGCGCTGACCGAGGAGTTCAAGGTCGAAGGTGGCTACCCGAAGACCCGCTATGGCCAGCTCGGGATCTTCCGGTCGAACAAGACCCCGGAGATCGAGGTCCGGTTCGTGAAGTCGCCGGGACTGGTCCCCTACGCGTACGGGGCCAAGGGCATTGGCGAGATCTGCCTGATCCCGTCCGCTCCGGCCTGCGCGCAGGCCTACTACAACCGGGACGGGAAGCGACGCTACAGCCTGCCCCTGGAGGACACGTACTACAAGCAGGCACGCCTGCCACAAGCTCACAGTCCGTTGGAAACCGAATCGATGATTGGCATGCCTGAATGAACGCTCGACGCCTCACCCACAATGCCCACGCCGACCGCGCAGGCGTCTCCAAAGCGGGGATCCCGGACCCGGCCTTCCACCCGTCGCTGCCGGGCTTCGCGACCACTCCCCTGCGGCCGGCACCGAAGGCGGCGCAACGTCTCGGGGTCCGCTCCGTTCTCATCAAGGACGAGTCGCAGCGTCTGGGCATGCCCTCCTTCAAGATCCTGGGGGCGTCCTGGGCGACGTACCGTACGGTCATGGCGCACCTCGGCCAGGCGGTCGGCGCCGAGCCGACCCTCGACAAGCTGCGCGAGGCAGTAGCGGCCTGTGGGTCCGACCTCACCCTGGTCGCGGCCACCGACGGCAACCACGGCCGGGCGGTGGCCCGGATGGCCAAGCTCCTGCACCTGAGCGCGATCATCGTCGTTCCCGGCGGGACCGTCGACAGCCGGATCGACGCGATCACCGGCGAAGGAGCCGAGGTGCGAATCGTGAGCGGCGGGTACGACGCGGCGATCGCGGCGGGTGCCGCGCTGAGCGACGACAAGCACATCGTCATCTCAGACACGTCCTGGGAGGGTTACACCGATACTCCCGGCTGGGTCATCGACGGCTACTCCACGATGCTCACGGAGATCGTCGACGAGATCGAGGCTGGGCACGTCGCCGAGCCGACGGTCGTAGCCGCCCAGATGGGCGTCGGGGCCTTCGCCGGCGCAGTGACGCGCCACTTCGCCTCACGTCCGGCACGGCTGCTGGTCGGTGTCGAGCCGACCAAGGCCGACTGCATCATCACGAGCGTGGAGGCGGGCGAGATCACCACGATCGCCGGGCCGCAGGACTCGATCATGGCGGGCCTGAACTGTGGCACCCCCTCGACCGTCGCGTGGGACGACGTCCTTGCCGGGTACGACGTCTTCGTCACGGTCACCGACGACGACGCAGCGGACGCCATGCGGCTCCTGCACGACGACGGGATCGAAGCCGGTGAGAGCGGCGCTGCCGGCCTCGCCGGTCTGCTCGCACACGCCGAGGGTCTGGGCCTCGGCCCGCAGGACGACGTCATCGTCTTCCTCACCGAAGGAGTCACCGACCCAGTCGCCTATCGGGACATCATCGGCACTCACCGCTGACCCGGACGGTGCGATCGCCCAACACTGCTCGTAGTAGCCCACACGAAGGAGTTCCAGATGCAGGCACGTGAGCTTGAGCGCGACATCGTCGACGCATCCGTCTACGAAAACACGGTCGCCCGGTTCCGGGAGGCTCGCATCGCGCTCCCCACGTTCGCGCAGCTCGCCGACCCCTCTCGGATCCCAGCGAAGGTTCGCGAGGCGCTGGTCGGGGTCGGACCGGACGATGCGCACCCCTTGAACCTGTTCCGGGTCAACTGGTACAACGACGACTCTCGCCGAGGCTTCGCGGCGGTACCCGCACACGTGGTGCTCCCAAAGGCGCTCACGGGCGTCGACGCGCGCATCGTCGTGGTCCTTGGCGACAGGTTTCCGATGATCGGCGCACACAAGGTGCTCGCCGCCTACGGATGCCTGGTGCCACGGGTCATCACCGGGCAGTTCGACCCCACGCGGCACCGCGCGATCTGGCCGTCCACCGGCAACTACTGCAGGGGTGGGGTCGCAATCTCACGGATCATGGACTGCCGCGGCGTGGCCGTGCTGCCGGAAGGCATGAGCCGCGAGCGCTTCGCCTGGCTGGAGGACTGGGTCGTCGATCCGTCCGACATCATCCGGACGCCAGGCACCGAGAGCAACGTCAAAGAGATCTACGACAGGTGCAACGAACTTGCCGAAGACCCGGCGAACGTGATCTTCAACCAGTTCTCGGAGTTCGGGAACTACATCGCCCATTACCTCGCAACCGGGTCGGCGCTGTTGAACGTGTACAACGACATGCGCGAGGAGGAACAGGGTCTTCGGCTGCGGGCGTTCGTCTCGGCGACCGGTTCGGCCGGGACCATCGCCGCCGGCGACTATCTGAAGGAGCAGGCCGGTTCCCTCACGGTGGCGGTCGAGGCACTGGAGTGCGCGACCATGCTCCGCAACGGGTTCGGCGAACACAACATCCAGGGGATCGGCGACAAGCACATCCCGTTCATCCACAACGTGATGGCGACCGACATGGTGGTTGCGGTTTCCGACCGTGCGACCGACCGTCTGGGCGTCCTGTTCAACAGCGACGTCGGCCGCACGTACCTCGGGGGGCGGCAGAGCGTGCCGCGCGAGGCGATAGACGCGCTGCCGTCGATGGGCCTGTCGACCATCGCCAACGTGCTCGCGGCCATCAAGACCGCCAAGTACTACCAGATGGGCTCCGACGACGTGATCGTCACCGTGGCGACCGACGGTGCGTCGATGTACGGCAGTGAACGCGACCTGGCAATGGACAAGTACTTCGCCGGCGGGTTCGACGAGGTGGCCGCCGGCGAGGTCTTCGGCGAGCACCTGCTCGGCGCGACGACCGACCACCTGCTCGAGCTGAGCAGGGAGGACCGGGAGCGGATCTTCAACCTCGGCTACTTCACCTGGGTCGAACAGCAGGGGATGTCGATCGAGGAGTTCCGGATCCGCAAGGACCCCAGGTTCTGGGCCGACCTGCCCTCGATCGTGACCGACTGGGACCGGATGATCGAGGAGTTCAATGGGCGGACGGGAGCGCTGGAGGCGCTTTGAGCTCGCCTCATACCCTGCCCAGCGCACTCGTGTGCGCCGGATGCGGCGCGTCGCCCGAGCCAGACGATCCGTATCCCTTCCGCTGTCCAGGTGCCGGGGTCGGCGACGACACCGATCACGTCCTGCGCCGGATCCTGGACGTGTCGGCGGTCCAGTTCCCGACGACCGGAGATGAACAGGGCGACCCCAATCCCTACCTCCGCTACCGTCACCTGTTTCATTCGTTCCATGTGGCTCGCGCCGGCGGCATCGAGGACGCGGAGTACTGCGACCTCGTCGCACGCCTTGACAGCCAGGTCGCGAAGGTCGACGGCCACGGCTTTCGATCCACGCCTTTCGGCCGCGCAGCCGCCCTCAGTGAGCGACTGGGTTTCGCGGAGAACGGCGGAGTGTGGGTCAAGGATGAGACCGGAAACGTGTCCGGTTCACACAAGGCCCGCCACCTGTTCGGGCTGCTGGTCCACCTCGAGGTGGTCGAGCGGCTGGGTCGCACCGACCCGGACCACCGGCCGCACTGTGCGATCGCGAGCTGCGGGAACGCTGCCCTCGCCGCGGCCGTCGTTGCGGCGGCCGGCCACCGTGTGCTGGACGTATTCGTCCCGGTCGACGCCGACCCCGCCGTCGTCGCCCGGCTGAAGGATCTCGACGCGCGGGTCACCGTGTGCCCCCGCGAGCCGGGACTCCCGGGCGACCCGACCTACCACCGGCTGCGGCGTGCGCTCGCGGAAGGCGCCCTTCCGTTCACCTGCCAGGGCAACGAGAACGGACTCGCGATCGAGAGCGGGTTCACGCTGGGCTACGAGATGGCGGAGGCCCTGACGGGCGGGCCGCCACTGGACCATCTCGTGATCCAGGT
>JBBRWQ010000005.1:0-62546 GCA_038249115.1 Actinomycetales bacterium | reverse complement strand
GGCGGCGTACTGCGCGACACGGACGGCTTGCACCGCTGATGCCGCGTTGATCACTCTCTGCGCGCCGTCAACCTCTGCCGCAAGGTCCACCGACGGCATGAACGTCGCCCCGGCCTGGGCGTCCGCGAAGGCCTCACGCATGAGCGTGAGAGCCTGCGAGAACTTATCGATCATGTGTTCGAGTATAGACCAGCCGACCGACAGCCGCACCTCTTATCCACAACGAAAAGCATTGCAACACAGGCGAATTCGTTCCAGTATCACACAAAGGTTGCGTCGTCCGCCCGGAGCGGTGGATCTCCAGTGTCAATGTCGTATTTTCGCTAGTGCTTCTCGTCGACAGCGGGCATGCTGGTGCACATGCACGATGACATCGAGGCCTGCGAGCGCGCCGTGAGCTCTCGGGACGCGCGTTTCGACGGCTGGTTCATCTGCGCTGTGGTGACCACTCGCATCTACTGCCGGCCGAGCTGCCCTGCTCGGCCCCACCTGAAGAACTTGCGTTTCTTTCCGAGCGCGGCCGCGGCACAGCAGGCCGGGTTCCGGGCCTGCAAGCGCTGCCGCCCCGATGCGAGCCCCGGATCGCCGGAGTGGAACGTCCGCTCGGATCTGATCGCACGGGCCATGCGCCTCATCGGCGATGGTGTCGTTGACCGTGAGGGTGTGACCGGGCTGGCCAGCCGGCTCGGATACAGCGTCCGCCAGATCCAGCGTGAGCTCACGGCTGAGGTCGGCGCTGGTCCGCTCGCTCTCGCCAGAGCCCAAAGGGCCCAAACCGCAAGGGTTCTCATCGAAACGAGCCCTCTGCTCATGAGCGATGTCGCGTTCGCGTCCGGGTTTGCCAGCATTCGTGCGTTCAACGACACGGTGCAAGAGGTCTTCGCCCTGTCGCCGACCGAGCTGCGCGCTGGTGCCGGGCGCACGGTGAACAGACAGGCCACCGGAGGGGTTTCGGACGTCGCCTCGGCGGCTGCGGGCACCCTGTTGCTGCGGCTGCCATTCCGGAAGCCTTTCTGCCCGGACAACCTCTTTGGTCACCTGGTGGCGACCGCAGTTCCGGGGGTGGAGGAATGGCGTGCGGGCGCCTACCGCAGGACGATCCGGCTGACCCACGGCCACGCCGTCGTTGCCCTCAGACCGACACCGGACCACGTGGCCTGCCAGATCTCGCTCACCGACCAGAGGGATCTCGCAAGTGCCATCAGCCGATGCCGGTGGATGCTCGATCTTGACGCCGATCCCGTTGCGGTCGACGGGGTGCTCTCCCAAGATCCGCTGATGGCCAGACTCGTTGCGAGCAGCCCTGGTCGACGGGTTCCGAGGACGGTGGACCCAGCCGAGTTCGCGATCAGAGCCGTTCTGGGGCAACAGGTTTCGACCGCAGCAGCCCGCACTCACGCGGGGCGACTGGTCCGTGCCTACGGCGATCTGGTCCCTGACTCGCAGGGCGGCTTGACCCACCTCTTCCCCACCCCGCAGGTTCTCGCCTCCATGGACCCCTCTGACTTGGCCATGCCCCAGTCACGACGGCGCACCTTGGCCGGTCTGGTCGACGCCTTGGCGCAGGGACGGCTCCACCTGGATCCGGGTGCCGACTGGCGTGAGGCGAGGGCACGGCTGAACGCGATGCACGGCTTCGGGCCGTGGACGGTCGAGAGCATCGCTATGCGATCCCTGGGGGATCCCGACGCATTCCTTGCCGGTGACCTTGGCGTCAAGCTCGCCGCCGGACACCTGGGGATGCCGACGGCCGCCAAGGTGCTCACCGACCATTCACACCTCTGGCGCCCGTGGCGTTCGTACGCCGTGCAGTATCTCTGGGCCGCCGGCGACCACCCGATCAACCACATGCCTGATGAGGAGGCAGCCTGATGCGCACCCATACCGTGATCGACAGCGTCGTCGGATCCCTGACCCTGGTCGCCGACGAGGGCGCGATTGTGGGTCTATACATGAACCTGCAGCGGCACCGTCCGGCCGACGATGGTCTCGGCGGCCTGGAACCGCGTGGCCGGGAGGCAGAGCCCTTCAAAACCGCTGCGGACCAGCTCGACGCCTACTTCGCCGGTGTGCTCACCCGCTTCGACCTACCCCTGGCGCCGGTTGGATCCGAGTTCCGGCAACGGGTCTGGGCCGCGTTGCAGGAGATTCCGTACGGGCAGACCGAGTCCTATGGCGAGCTGGCCGAGCGAATCGGGTCGCCCGGCGGCGCCCGTGCGGTGGGCCTGGCCAACGGGAAGAACCCCATCGGCATCATCATCCCGTGCCACCGCGTCGTCGGAGCAGACGGCAGCCTCACCGGCTACGGCGGAGGCCTCGACCGCAAGAAGCAGCTGCTCGACCTTGAGGCGCGGGTCGGCGGCGCAGCCCTCTTCTGATCGCTCAGCGTCGACGCAGCCGGTAGCAGCGGGTCGTCATCGGGATATCGACCATTCCGTCGGCGTCGGCCACGCGTTGCCCCAACACGCGGACGTCGTCGAGGATCCGGTCACGCTCGTGGTGGATCGCCACGTAGGACCAGGTCGAGGCATGAAGCACCAGGTCCTCGACGCTCTGCCGCATGCCAAAGGTGAAGAGCTTGGTCTCGACGGGCTTGAACTCCGGCCCCACAGGCGGAGCCTCCTGGTCGTCCGGCAGGTTCTCGCGTCGCTGGACGATGTCGGACAGCTCGCGTAACCACCCGACGTCCTCGGACCGGTGGTGCCATGCCATGGACAGCCAGCCGCCGGGCCGGAGGACCCGCGCGCACTCTGCAGCCGCGGCCGCAGCGTCGAACCAGTGCCACGCCTGGAAGACCGCCACCGCGCTGACGGAGCCGGTCTCGACGGGGATGTCCTCGGCCCCGCCCGCCAGGCAGGTGATGCGTCGTCCAATCTCTGCTGGTGACGACTCCAGAGATGCCCTGAGTATGTCGAGCATGCCCTCCGAGGGCTCGACAGCGATGACTTCGTGCCCCTGCGCTGCGATCGCCAGCGTCCCTTTTCCTGTCCCCGCGCCCAAGTCGATCACGCGGCATACGGCTGCGGTTGTTGGCGACCCGAGCATCCAGGCCACCGTCTTTGCGGGCCATTCCGGGCGCACCGCGTTGTATGTGGCGGCGTACGTCCCGAACGCCACCCGCCGGGCGTCGAACACGTCTGAAGCCTTGCTCTCGCTCACGTATTGAAACTATCGGTCAGGGAGGACGGGTCTGCTGGGTACCCTTGCCGGGTGAGTCAGCCCCCCAGCCCCGCCCTTCCCGAGACCGACCTGCCCGAGCAGATGCAGGTCCGCCGGATCAAGCGGGCCCGTCTGCTGGAAGAGGGCAGGGAGCCGTATCCCGTCGGCGTGCCTCGCACGCACACGCTCGCCGAGGTGCGTGCGGCATACGGGCACCTGGCGATCGCCGAGGAGACTCGTGACGTCGTGGGTGTCGTGGGGCGGGTGGTTTTCATCCGCAACACCGGAAAGCTCGCCTTCGCCACTTTGCAGGAGGGCGACGGCACGCGTCTGCAGGCCATGCTCAGCCTGGCGGAGGTCGGCGAGCAGTCGCTGGCAGCCTGGAAGGCCGACGTGGACCTTGGCGACTTCGTCTTCGTCCACGGTCGGGTGATCTCGAGCAAGCGCGGCGAGCTCTCAGTGCTGGCTGACGAGTGGACGATGGCGAGCAAGGCGCTGCGACCCCTTCCGACCATGCACAGTGAGCTGTCCGAGGAAGCGCGAGTCCGCCAGCGCTATGCGGACCTGATCGTGCGCCAGGAGGCTCGTGACATGGTGCGCCACCGTTCGGCCATCGTCCGGGCGGTGCGCGACACGCTGCACGATCGCGGGTACATCGAGATCGAGACGCCGGTTCTGCAGCTCGTGCATGGTGGCGCCACAGCCCGGCCCTTTTCGACACATCTCAATGCTTTCGACATCAACATGTCACTGCGGATTGCGCTGGAGCTGTATCTCAAACGTGCCGTTGTCGGTGGGGTGGAGAAGGTCTTCGAGATGGGCAGGGTCTTCCGCAACGAGGGTGTTGACTCCAGCCACAGTCCTGAATACACGCTCCTTGAGGTCTATGAGGCTTTTGGCGACCAGCACACGATGGCTCACCTGATGCAGGAGATGATCCTTGCGGCAGCTGACGCATTTGGCACCCGCGTCATCGACACGCCTGCGGGCGAGATCCAGCTCGGTGGCGAATGGCGCTGGCTGCCGGTCTATCAGGGTCTTTCCGAGGCAGTCGGCGAAGAAATCACTCCGGATACCGACGTCAAGACACTTCAGGCGATCGCGGCCCTGCGAAATGTACTGGTAAGTCCCGAGTGGGAGGCCGAAAAGCTCGTGGTCGAGCTCTTCGGGGAGATTGTCGAGCCGACCCTGATACAACCTACGTTCGTCTGCGACTACCCGCCGTCTGCGCAGCCGCTTGCTCGCCCGCATCGCAAGGATCCCAGGCTTATCGAGGCATGGGACCTCATCATCGGTGGTATGGAACGCGGGACGGCCTTCTCCGAGCTGATCGACCCGGTGATCCAACGAGACCGGCTCACCGCCCAGTCCCTTCAGGCCGCTGCCGGAGATGTCGAGGCCATGCAGCTCGACGAGGACTTCCTGCGGGCACTGGAGTACGGCGCGCCGCCCATGGGCGGCCTCGGACTCGGCATCGACCGGCTGGTCATGCTGTTCACCGGGGCCGGTATCCGCGAAACCATTCTGTTCCCGTTGCTGAAGCCGGAGTGAACATGAGCCTGCATTCCGTACTGATCGCGCTCGGGGCGCTGTTGCCGAGCGCGGGTGTCGCCTACTTGTTCTATGTGGTCGTCAAGGCAATGCTGGAAGGTGACCGTAACGAACGCCTAGCGCATTCCAAGTGGGAAGCCAGCCAAGTAATTCCGCCATCTTCGACGGAACAGTCCAACAATACTGACCAAAAGGATTCCACTGCATAAGAATCTGCGCGTATGGTTGGGAGCGTAATAGTCGACGAACCCTGTTCATCGACTGGTGACATTCCACATACGGGAGTTTTCATGGCACAGCGGGTCCAAGTTCTGTTGGTTGACGACATCGACGGAGCGGTAGCGGCTGAAACCGTGTCGTTCTCACTTGACGGTGTGTCCTACGAGATTGACCTGACCGCCGCTCATGCCCAGAAGCTGCGTGACGACGTGGCGACCTGGGTGGGTCACGCACGGCGCTCGGGCGGCCGTAAGAGCTCACGAAAGGCAGCTGGTGGTGGTGTGCGCAGGGGTGACCTGAGCGCGGTGCGCGAGTGGGCTCGCAACAACGGCCACAAGGTCAGCGATCGTGGCCGGGTCTCCGCCGACGTTCTGGCTGCCTACGACAAGGCAAACGGCTGACCACTTCTGCTGACCAGACTTTCGGTGGCTGCGCCTTCGGGCGCAGCCACTGCTGTTATCTGGGTGGGGCGAGCATGGCTCCGAACAGATCACCATCGCGGGCCACCCTCTTGAGGACGTCCTCCATGTCGAGCTGACTCAAGGCGTCCCTCTGCTCTGCGCCACGTTCGACCTCTGCCCACGTGCGGGGGGCCGCGACAAAGGGAACGTCCTTGCCGCGCAACGAGTACGGCGTGATCGTTGTCTTGGCTGCGGCGTTCTGGCTCCAGTCCAGCAACACCTTGCCGGGGCGCAGGGACTTCGTCATCTTCCACAGCACCAGCTCGGGCCGCACCCTCGTCATGTCCTGCGCGATCTGTCGCGCGACGTCGCTGATCGTGGACGAGTCCTGTTCGCCCGGCAACGCGGCATACAGCTGCATTCCCTTGTTTCCGCTGGTGACCGGCGCCGTCGTCAGGCCGATCCGCTCGAGCCTCTCACGCACCAGCAGCGCGAGCTGGGCGCACTCGTGCAGCCCTGCAGGGGTGCCCGGGTCGAGGTCGATCACCAGCCGGTCGGGATCTTGCGGATGACCCTCCCGGTCGAACCTCCATTGGGGGACGTGCAGCTCCAGGGATGCGAGGTTCACCAGATAGGTCAGGGCCGCAGAGCCGTCCACGATCGGATAGCTGAGGCTGTCGCGGGTACTCTCCGAGCGCGAGCCGCTGGTCGGCATAGCCATGAACCGCAGCCATTTCGGTGCTCCGGGCGGCAAGTTCTTCTCGAAGAACGAGGGCCCGGCCGTCCCGTGTGGCCAGCGGACCCGGGTCACGGGCCGATCCGCGAGGTGGGGCAGCAGGAACGGGGCCACTCTGACGTAGTAGTTGAGCACCTCACCCTTGGTGGTCTCGGTCGCGGGATACATGACCTTGTCGAGGTTGCTCAGCTGGAGACGATGGCCATCAACGAGCACGGCGGTCAGGTCGATTTCTCTATCTGGCACGCGAGCTCACCCCTGGTCGTGCAGATCGGCGGGGGACAGGTCACGTCGCAGACCGCGGTATGCCGGTTGCCTGAGTCTGCCTTGAGCAGACAGCTCCAGCGCTCGCACGTCCACGACGACCTCCGGCCGAACCCACGTCGTCCCCAGTGCGTCAACGGTGGGGATCTCGTCGGCGAAGGGTGAGGACTCGGCTTTCAGATCCCGTAGTGCAGCCCGTACCCGTTCCTGCTCCTTGCCGGCCAGACCGCTGCCCACGCGACCCAGATAGAGAAGTCCCTGGGTGGTTGGCGTGCCGACCAGTACCGCGCCCAGACTGTGTGTGCCTCCGGTTTGCGGCCGCCATCCGCCGATCACCACCGACATCGACACGCGATGGGCGAACTTGAGCCAGTCAGGACTGCGCCGCCCCGAGCTGTACTTGGATGAAAGTCGTTTGCTGACAATGCCTTCCAGTCCCTGCTCCAGGGTCGCGGCCTGCAGCGCGGCGCCGTCATCGTAGGTCGGCGGCACCTGAACGCTGGTACCGCCAAGACCGATGCGCTCCAGAGCTGACCGCCGCTCGGCCATCGGACGGGAGGTCAGGTCGACGCCGTACAGCCGCAGCAGGTCGAACACCATGAAGGTCACCGGTGCCTTGGCTGCGAGCCGACGTGCCGTTCTGACGTCGCTGACGTGCATCCGTTCGGCCAGTGCGGAGAACGACGGGAGGCCACTCACCAGCGAGACGACCTCTCCATCGAGCAGCATGTCGTCGGGCATGCCCGGGCCGGCCAGGATGCCCAGCTCCGGGAAGCTTGTGGTCACGTCGTTCCCGTTGCGGGACAACAGCGCCAGCCGGCCGTCGTCGACATCGGCCAGCACGCGCATTCCGTCCCACTTGACCTCGTGCACCCACTGCGGACCGCTGGGAATCGCGGTTCCCTGGCTAGCCAGCATGGGGCGCATGGGTCCATCCTGACGCACGGGGCGGTTTCTGCCGCGACACAAGAACAATCCGCCATGACGTTCCCAAGAGGCGGTGAGGAGGACCTGGTTGTGCGTGCCATCTGGAAGGGTGCAGTGTCCTTCGGTCTGGTCAATGTGCCGGTGCGGCTCTATTCGGCGACGGAGAACCATGACGTCCAGTTCCGCCAGGTGCACCGCGAGGACGGCGGACGGATCAGGTACCAGCGGATCTGCAGCATCGACGGCGAGCAGGTGTCCTATGACGACATCGCTAAGGGCTACGAGACCGAGGACGGCCAGATGGTCGTGCTCACCGACGACGATCTTGCGGACCTGCCGACCCGGAGCAGCCGCGAGATCGCCGTCGACAAGTTCGTTCCCGCCGACCAGATCGACCCGATGCTGCTGGACAAGTGCTACTACCTCGAGCCTGACAAGACTGCCGTCAAGGCGTACGCGCTGTTGCGTGATGCGCTCAGGTCCGCCGACCGGATGGCCATCGTGACGGTCTCGATCCGGACCCGGATGACCATCGCCGTGCTGCGCGTTCGCGACGACGTCATCGTCATGCAGACCATGCTGTGGCCGGACGAGATCCGATCGCCTGAGTTCGCCAGCCTGGGTGAGGAGACCGACGCCAAGCCGGCCGAGCTGGCGATGGCCAACATGCTGGTCGAGTCGCTGGCCGGGGACTACGATCCGGGCGATTACGAGGACGACTACAAGGGGGCTGTCGACGCGTTGGTGCAAGCCAAGATCGAGGGTGGAGAGGTGCGCGAGACCCCGGCGGCGAAGGACAGCTCGGGCGAGGTGCTGGATCTGCTGGCCGCGCTGCAGCGCAGTGTCGAGCGGGCCAAGGCCGCACGCAGCGAGGCCGGCTAGCGGATGCCCGAAGGTCACACGACCCACGCTCTGGCCGTCCGGCTGGACCGTGCGTTCGCAGGGTCGCAGGTCGCAGTCTCGAGCCCCCAGGGCCGGTTCGAGGACGGCGCGTCGTTGCTGGACGGGCTGACCATGGTCGGCGCCTCGGCCTGGGGAAAGCACCTGTTCGTCCAGTTCGAGCGCGACCGCTGGCTGAACGTCCACCTCGGTCTGATCGGCAAGTTCTCCGTCATGCGTCACCATGCCGACCTCGCCCCCGTGGGGCAGGTCCGGCTCCGGCTGCTGAATGACACATGGGTCGGGGACTTGCGGGCGCCGACCGTGTGCGCGGTCGTCACACCGGAGAAGGTGGACGAGATCCAGGCTCGGCTGGGCCCCGACCCCCTCCGGCGGGACGCCGACCCGGACCTGGCGCTGAGCCGGATCCTGCGCAGCACCAGGCCGATTGCCGAGCTTCTGATGGACCAGACGGTGCTGGCCGGGGTGGGCAATGTCTATCGGTGCGAGGTGCTGTTCCGGCATCGGGTCGACCCGTTCCGGCCCGGCCGTGAGATTCGGCCGACCACCTGGCGGGCCATCTGGGACGACCTGGCCAGGCTGATGCCGCTCGGAGTGGCATTCGGCCAGATCGTCACGATGGACGACCAGGTGGCAGAGGCCCTGGCCGAGGTCACGGACGGCTCGGCGGCCGCGCATACGGCTGCGGTCACCGGGGCGCGCCTCGGTGACCGCTTCGAGCGTCGTTTCTACCTCTACAAGCGGACCGGCGAGCCGTGTCACGTGTGCGGCTCCAGAGTCCGCACCCAGCTGGTTGCCGGACGCAACCTGTTCTGGTGCGGTCGCTGCCAGCGCCGCCGCTGACCTGGGCTCTGGTAGCGGGTCTAGCCGGAGAAGTCACCGACCTCGAGCCTGATCAGCTCGGCCTTGAGCGCCCCGCTCACCGGGCAGTTGGCCTTGGCGTCCTGGGCGGCCGCGGTGAACTCAGCAGCAGTGATGCCGGGCACCGAGCCGCTCACCCGGAGGACGATCCCGGTGATGCCCGTGCCCGGCTGGAACGTGACGTCGGCCGACGTGTCGATCGCGGTCGGCGCAGTGCCGGCCTTGGCGAGCCCGTTCGACAGAGCCATCGAGAAGCAGGTCGCGTGGGCCGCACCAAGCAGCTCCTCGGGGCTGGTCTTGCCGTTCGCCTCTTCTGCTCGGGAGGGCCAGCTGACCTCAAAGGTCCCGACCCCGGAGGACTCGAGCGTGACTTGTCCGGCGCCCTCGATCAGGGAGCCCTCCCAGTGGGCGTGGGCGGTTCGAGTCGTGGCCATGATGGTCTCCTTCGTTGTGGTGAACGTTGGGCGCCGGGGTCGGTTGCAGTCCCGATGGCTGTTGACTATGCCACCGGTGGCCAACGGTCACCAGGAGTGAGTCCACGCCTACGCCGAGGGCGAACATGAGCCGGCGAGGCTCAAGGGACGGAACAGACCGGCATACCGGGTCGTTGTCCCGTTCACGCATCAGTGTGGCGCACCTTGAGCGCGGGCGGCTGAGCACAAGTAACATCGAGGTATCTCGATAGCGAGGAGCAAGAGCGATGTTTGAACGGTTTACTGACCGAGCCCGCCGTGTGGTCGTGCTTGCGCAGGAAGAAGCGCGCATGCTCAACCACAACTACATCGGGACCGAGCACATCCTGCTCGGACTGATCCACGAGGGTGAGGGCGTCGCTGCCAAGGCACTTGAGAGCCTCGGTATCTCCCTGGATGCGGTGCGCGAGCAGGTGCAGGAGATCATTGGCCAGGGTCAGCAGGCCCCCTCCGGTCACATCCCCTTCACCCCGCGCGCCAAGAAGGTCCTCGAGCTGAGCCTGCGTGAGGCGCTGCAGCTGGGCCACAACTACATCGGGACCGAGCACATCCTGCTCGGCCTCATCCGTGAGGGCGAGGGCGTCGCCGCCCAGGTGCTGGTCAAGCTCGGCGCCGACCTCAACCGGGTCCGCCAGCAGGTCATCCAGCTGCTCAGCGGCTACCAGGGCAAGGAGCCCCAGGGCGTCGGCGTCGGTCCGGCCGAAGGCACCCCAGCCGGATCGCTGGTCCTTGACCAGTTCGGTCGCAACCTGACCCAGGACGCTCGTGAGGGCAAGCTCGACCCTGTCATCGGTCGTGGCAAGGAGATCGAACGGGTCATGCAGGTGCTGTCCCGAAGAACCAAGAACAACCCGATCCTGATCGGCGAGCCAGGCGTCGGCAAGACGGCCGTCGTCGAGGGGCTGGCCCAGGACATCGTCAAGGGCGAGGTGCCCGAGACGCTCAAGGACAAGCAGATCTATACCCTGGATCTCGGTGCCCTTGTTGCCGGTTCGCGTTACCGCGGTGACTTCGAGGAGCGGCTGAAGAAGGTCCTCAAGGAGATCAGGACCCGTGGCGACATCGTCCTGTTCATCGACGAGATCCACACCCTCGTCGGTGCTGGCGCGGCCGAGGGCGCGATCGACGCTGCGTCCATCCTCAAGCCGATGCTGGCCCGTGGCGAGCTCCAGACGATCGGCGCGACCACGCTGGACGAGTACCGCAAGCACATCGAGAAGGACCCAGCCCTCGAGCGACGGTTCCAGCCGATCCAGGTCGCCGAGCCGACGCTGACCCACACCATCGAGATCCTCAAGGGTCTGCGCGACCGTTATGAGGCGCACCACCGGGTCTCCATCACCGATGCCGCCCTCGTCGCGGCCGCCAACCTGGCCGACCGGTACATCAACGACAGGTTCCTCCCGGACAAGGCGATCGACCTGATCGACGAGGCGGGCGCACGGCTGCGGATCCGGCGGATGACGGCCCCGCCGGACCTTCGCGAGTTCGACGAGCGCATTGCGCACGTCCGCCGTGAGAAGGAGTCCGCAATCGACGCGCAGGACTTCGAGAAGGCCGCGTCCCTGCGGGACGACGAGAAGAAGCTGCTGGGTCAGAAGGCCGAGCGCGAGAAGCAGTGGAAGTCCGGCGACATGGATGTCGTGGCCGAGGTCGACGAGGAGCTCATCGCCGAGGTTCTGGCGGCGTCCACCGGCATCCCCGTGTTCAAGCTGACCGAGGAGGAGTCCTCGCGTCTGCTCCACATGGAGGACGAGCTGCACAAGCGCATCGTCGGCATGGACGAGGCGATCAAGGCGATGTCCCAGGCCATCCGCCGCACTCGTGCCGGGCTGAAGGACCCGCGTCGCCCGGGCGGCTCGTTCATCTTCGCTGGCCCCACCGGCGTCGGCAAGACCGAGCTGGCCAAGGCGTTGGCAGAGTTCCTCTTCGGCGACGAGGACGCGCTGATCCAGCTCGACATGAGCGAGTACAGCGAGAAGCACACCGTCTCAAGGCTGTTCGGCTCGCCACCCGGCTACGTCGGCTACGAAGAGGGTGGACAGCTCACCGAGAAGGTCCGCCGCAAGCCGTTCTCCGTCGTGCTCTTCGACGAGGTCGAGAAAGCCCACGCAGACATCTTCAACGCACTGTTGCAGATCCTTGAGGACGGGCGGCTGACCGACTCCCAGGGTCGGGTCGTCGACTTCAAGAACACCGTGATCATCATGACCACGAACCTCGGCACCCGCGATATCGCCAAGGGCCAGTCGCTCGGGTTCGCGGCCGGCGCCGATACCAGGACCGGCTACGAGCGGATGAAGAACAAGGTCAAGGACGAGCTCAAGCAGCACTTCCGGCCAGAGTTCCTCAACCGGGTCGACGACATGATCGTGTTCCCCCAGCTAACCCATCCTGAGATCGTCCAGATCGTCGACCTGATGATCGCCAAGCTCGACGTCCGGCTCAAGGACAAGGACATGGGCATGGAGCTGACGCCGGCGGCGAAGGCTCTGCTGGCCAAGAAGGGCTATGACCCGGTCCTGGGCGCTCGGCCGCTGCGTCGTACGATCCAGCGCGAGATCGAGGACATGCTGTCCGAGAAGATCCTTTATGGCGAGCTCAGGGCCGGCGAGATCGTGGTGGTCGACACCGACGGCGCCGAGAAGGATGAGGCGTTCACGTTCACTGGCGCGGCTCATACCGATCTCGATGATCTGCCACTGGCTGGCATCCAGGACGGTGATCTGCAGGACGGTGATCTGCAGGACAGCGACATCGGGGACCTCGACGTCGACATTCATGACGTTGGCATCAAGGATGGCGACGTGTCGGAGGGTCACACCCAGGACACCGACATCCCCGACACCGTCACCACTCCGGACGCTCCTGACAAGAAGTGACTCCAGGCGTGGTCAGCCCTCCGCAGCAGCTGAACCGGATGCGGCCGCAGGGTGGGTAGGACGTACGGTGGGCGCATGCCTCGCGTCTTCCCTCCCTCGTCGCGCCCTGCCCTTTTCCTTGGGGTATCAGCCCTGCTGACCGGTGCTCTGGTGCTCAGCGGATGTACTTCGTCGCCCACGAAGGTGGTCTCGCCGACGACAAGGACATCAGCCGCGCCGACGACGACGGCGGCGGTGACCCCGCCGCCCTTCACGGCCAGCGGGATGCCGGCCGCGCTTGCGGCGATCATCAAGCCTCTTTACTACGGGGGCGCCGTCGCGTCCTCCGCCTCTGCGACGCTGCTGCTGCGCAAACGCAAGCCGGTCAAGCCGACGGCCAAAGTCGTTGTCAAGGGTGCGGTCTCGTCGTGGAAGGGCGTGCCGATCGCCGTGGTCACATCCGGCAAGGACGTGACTCTGGCGGTGAAGGCACCCAGCTGGAAGGTTGTCGGCGGCTGGTGGCCGTCGGTGGGCTTGTCGAGGCCCACTCTGGGCGGCACCCCACGCCGGGTCCTGCTGGTCGGCTCTGATGCTCGTCCCGGTCAGGCGATCGACGGTTCCCGCGGCGACAGCCTGCATATCGTCGGTCTCGACGGTCACGGTGGTGGGGGGGTCCTGGGGATTGCCCGGGACTCGTATGTGAACCTGGCCACCGGCGGGAAGGGCAAGATCAACTCCGCGTTGATGTTCGGCGGGCCGAAGGCGCTACAGCGAACCGTGGTCTCTGCGACCGGGGTACCACTGGAGGGCTACATGATCACCGGCTTCACGGGGTTCAAGACGCTCATCAACGACATTGGCGGACTGCGTCTGAACGCACCGGTCGCGGTCAAGGACACGAAGTCCAGTGCGAACGTCAAGGCCGGTATCAACCAGCTCAGCGGGGTGCAGGCTCTGTCCTACGCGCGGGCACGCTACGCAGTCCCGGGCGGCGACTTCGGTCGGTCGGCAAACCAGGGCCTGTTGATCATGGCAGCCGGCGCCTTCACCAAGCTGCTGGGTCCGGCAAAGCTGCCAGGCATCCTGCACACCGCGGCTCCCAACCTCACAACCAACCTGAGCGCCGAGCAGGTGCTGACATTCGCGGCCAGCGCCTTCATCACCAGCCCGAACAAGGTCCACAACCGGGTCGCAGCAGGCACCTTCGGATGGACGGCAGACCGCCAGTCGATCGTCTTGTTCGATGCCCAGGCCAGGCGCTATTTCGCCGATATCAGGGACGGCAACCTGAAGTGATCGTCGACACACCTGCCCCGGTTGTGACGATCTCCTCATGATCGAGGTTCGCAACGCCCGCGTCGGTGACGTCCGTGGCATCCGTGAGCTCGTCCGTCCGCTCGCGGGCAACACACTTACGCCCAAGGACCCGGTGTCGTACTACGAGGCTTTGCAGCAGTTTCTGGTGGCCGAGGACCCGGATGTGCCAGGACGCGTTATTGGCTGCGGAGCCCTGCACGTGATGTGGGACGAGCTCGCTGAGGTCCGCACCCTCGTGGTCCACCCGGACTTCAAGCGACACGGTTTGGGTGGACACCTCCTGGAGGCCCTGCTCGGTGATGCCAGGAGGCTCGGCCTGCGGCGCATCTTCTGTCTCACCTTCGAGGTGGACTTCTTCACGTACCACGGCTTCTCGGTTATCGAGGGGCAGGCCGCCGAGCCCGAGGTCTATGCCGAGCTGCTCCGGTCGTATGACGAGGGCGTGGCTGAGTTCCTCGACCTCGAGCGGGTCAAGCCCAACACCTTGGGCAATACCCGGATGCTGCGCACGCTCTGACAGGCGGCCCGGCCAGTCGATCCGGCGGACAGACTCAGCACGGCTGCCGTCAGATCACGTTTGCAGAGGCCGAACGGTCGTTGCTGTCCGTTTACGGCGCGCGACGCGGGTGCGGGTGGCCATCAGGAACGTGGCGAAGAGCAGCAGTGCGATCACCCCGAACCCGAGCCCAGGGTTGAGCGGCAAGGCGATTCCTAGCGCACCACCCATGACCCAGGCGATCTGCAGCCAGGTCTCGGACCAGGCGAAGACGCTGGTACGTACCGTCTCGGCGACGTCGCGTTGCACCAGCGCATCGAGGCTGAGCTTTGCCAGCTGCGAGGACAACCCGGCCACCAGACCGAGGGTCACAAGGGTCCACGCCGAGTAGAGCAAAGCGGCCGTCAACGCCGTCACTATCGCGAGGAGCAGGCTGGTTGCGGCGATCTTCTCGGGGGCGTGGCCCTTCACGAGCGTGCCGACCATGCTGGCGAAGGTGTTGCCCACGCCGGCTGCCACGACGACGAAACCGAGCACGAGGGTGCCGGACAGGCCGCTGATCGGGTGATCGCGGAGAAGGAAGGCCAGGAAGAATGTCAGGAAGCCGGCGAGAAGGCGGGTGCCCGCCGTGCACCACAGGCCGATGAGGACCCGCCAGGGCAGGGCGTCGACCCTGCGCCGGAGACGTCGGAGCGGTCCTCCCCGCGGGCTTGCCCACGGAGCCGCCCACGGACCTGCCAGAGGCCCTTGGGTGGTCTGTCCGATGTCCTGCTCTCCCTGGGACGAGTCGACCCGGGCGGGCAGCATGATGGCAAGGACCGTGCCGACAACGTAGATCAGGAATGCCACGCGCAGCGACCATTCCGGCCCGACCCTGGCGGCTGCACCGGCGACGGCACCGCCCAGCACCATGCCGGCGACCCCAGCCAGTGACTGGCGTGAGTTGGCGCTGACGAGGCCGAAACCGCTGGGCAGCAGCCGGGGCACCGCCGATGCCCGGGCGATGTTGTAGGCGCGCGAAGCCACCAGGGCGCCGAGCGCCGCCGGGAACAGCCAGGCCGACTTCGTCGCGACAGCATCTGCCAGCACCAAGCATAGGAAGGCTCTCGTGGCCAGCGTGGTGCCGATCGCCCATCGCCGGCCGTGCCGGAACCGGTCGAGCAAGGGCCCAATCAGTGGGGCCAGCACGGTGAACGGCGCCATCGTGAGAACCAGGAACAGCGCGACCTGGCCGCGGGCCTGGCCGGTGGGGATGCTGAAGATGGTGCCCACCAGCGACAGCGTCAACGCGGTGTCGCCTGCGGTGTGGACGGCATTCAGTTCCACCATCTGTGCCAGCCCGGACTCGCCGGCCCCCCGGGAGTGTGTGAAGACCCTGAAGCGTCGAGCACTTGCTGCACCTGCTCGTCCGGCCAGGCGAGCGCTCGTCCGGCCCGAACGACCTGCGCTACGGACACCTGACTTCGTGCCCCGGCCGACACCCTTCATGCCTTGGGTGGCACCAGTGCGCAATGACCGGAGCCTCGCCGCACGTCGAGCATGCCTGCGAGCGGGCCCGCCCGCAGCCGAATCGTCGCGGCGGCCCGGCGCCGCCTGACTCTCGTCCACGGCCCTATCCTGCCCCGCCAGGGTGAGGGCTGCGCTCAGTTAAGCCGGGGAGCTGGAATCGGTGCCGGGACAACGGCTCGACCAGTCCGTCGGTGACCAAAGAGTCCAGGCATCGGGCACATTGCGTCTGGTCGTCGGGCCATGCGCCAGCCAGCTGGGCTGCCGTGACCGGACCGGGTGCGTCACGAAGGACTGCCAAGAGCTTTCCGCGCGCCTGCCGGTCTGTGCCGCGCCATGCCTGAGTACGGCCAACCCGACCCCCGTATGCCGGCCGGCCGGCCTGCTGCCACGCACACAGGTCCTGGACCGGGCAGTCCGGGCACCGGGGAGAGGTCGAAGTGCAGACAAGAGCGCCCAGCTCCATCACGGCGACGTTCCAGCTGCGCGCGGTTCTCGCGTCTGCAGGCAGCAGGCTCGTGGCCAGGCTGGTCTCCGCACGGGTCAGCGAGGGCGCGGCCTGCTCGCTGCCGGTGACCGCACGGGCCAGGACCCGTCTGACATTGGTGTCCACCACCGTCTGTCGCAGCCCGAAGGCGAAGCTCGCGACCGCCGCGGCGGTGTAGCTGCCCACACCCGGTAGCGCCAGCAGGGCCTCGTGGTCGTCGGGGACCCTTCCGTTGTGCTGGTCGACGATCACGGTGGCTGCCGCGTGAAGCCTCAAGGCCCGTCTGGGGTAACCCAGCCGGCCCCAGGCCCGCACGGCGTCACCGGATGGGGATGCGGCGAGTGCGGAGGGTGAGGGCCACGTGGACATCCACTGTCGCCACACGGGCTCGACACGGACGACCGGCGTCTGCTGCAGCATGACTTCCGAGACCAGAACACCCCAAGGCGCGGTCCCCGGCTCACGCCACGGGAGATCCCTGGCGTGGTCGGCATACCAATCCAGAATCCGTTGGTGCAGAAGGGAACTGGGCACCGCTCAGACGTAGCGCTCAAGAATGCTCGACTCGGCCAGTCGGGAGAGACCCTCGCGAACGGCTCGCGCGCGACCTTCGCCGACGCCTTCGACGGCCATCAGGTCCTCGAGGTTGGCGGAAAGGAGCTTCTGGAGGTTCTCGAAGTGGTCGACGAGTCGCTCGACGATGGCCCCAGGGAGCCGCGGCACCTTGGTCAGGAGCCGGTAGCCTCGCGGGCTCACTGCTGCGTCGAGGGCATCGCCGACGACGGTGAAACCGACGGCCTTGGCGCCCGCTGCCAGGTCGAGCAGCTCGATGGATGTGAGCTCCATCAGGTCGGCCAGGACCTGTTCGACGGTGGCGGCGTTGTGGGCAGCCTCGAGGTAGTCGCGAATGACGAGCTCGCGGTCGTTGCCCAGACCTCCGGTCAGCTCCTCGAGCTGAAGGGTCAGCAACCGGCCGTCGGTGCCGAGCTCGACCACATAGCTGTCGATCTCTTCGCTGATCCTCCGAACCATCTCGAGCCGCCGGAGCACAGATGCGACGTCGCGAACGGTGACCAGGTCCTCGATCTCCAGGGCCGACAACGTGCCGGTGACCTCGTCCAGCCGCGACTTGTAGCGCTCCAAAGTCTGCAGAGCCTGGTTGGCACGGGAAAGGATCGCGCTCGACTCCTCGAGCACGTGACGCCGACCGTCGACGTAGAGGGCCACGATCTGCATGGACTGGCTGACGGAGACCACTGGGAAACCGGTCTGCTTGGCGACGCGTTCAGCCGTGCGGTGTCTGGTGCCGGACTCGTTGGTCTCGATCGACGGGTCTGGCAAAAGCTGCGTGGCGGCGCGCAAGATGCGCGAGCCATCGCGGTCGAGCACGATCGCGCCGTCCATCTTGGCGAGCTCGCGCAGCCGCGTGCTCGAGAACTCGATGTCGAGGGGGAAACCACCGGTCGACATCGCTTCGACGGTCTTGTCGTTGCCGAGCACGATCAGCGCGCCGGTGCGCCCGCGCAGGATCCGCTCCAGCCCGTCTCGCAGCTCGGTCCCCGGTGCCACCGCCGCCAAGGTGGCGCGGAGCAACTCGTCGTCGCTTCGTTCCACAGTGATCGTTGTCCCCTCAGACGGCAGCTGGTGGGACCCGGCTGCCCGGATCCCGTCGGGTCGGGCACGCAGTGTCAGGCGCACCTCAACCTGCCGGGAAGTGTAGCGGGCCGAAGGTGTATAGGACGGGTTGTGACCTACCCGTGACCTGGTCAGCACACGGGCTGCGTCATCAGATTGACCGCCTGGAGGATGTCGGAGACCTCGATGACCTTCATTCCCTCGGGCGTGGGGCCGTTGCCGATCGAGCCGGTGGGCACGACCGCCTTGCGAAAGCCCAGTCGTGCCGCTTCGGCGAGGCGGCGGGGGATACCGGTGACGGCCCGGATCTCGCCGGCCAGACCCACCTCGCCCAGAGCCACCGTGCCGTGTGGAAGCGCCCTGTCGGACACCGAGCTGGCCATCGCCAACGCGATGGCGAGATCTGCTGACGGCTCGGAGACCTTGACGCCGCCGACCGTGGACACGTAGCAGTCGGCCTGCCGGACGGGGACGCCTGCGCGCTTGTCGAGGACGGCAAGGATCATCGCGACCCGGGAGCTGTCCAGCCCGCTGGTCGTTCGCCGCGGTAAGGACGCGGTGGTACCCGAGAGCAGCGCCTGCACCTCGGTGACCAGGGGCCGCCTGCCTTCAAGTGTGACCGTGACGCAGGTGCCCGGCACGACCAGGTCTCGACTCGACAGGAAAAGGCCGCTGGGGTCGGTGAGCCCGACGATACCCACGTCAGACAGGTCGAAACAGCCCACCTCGTCAGTGGGGCCGTAGCGGTTCTTGACCGCGCGTACGAGCCGGAGGCGCGAGTGCCGGTCGCCCTCGAACTGGATCACCACATCGACCAGATGCTCGAGCACCCGCGGCCCCGCGATCGAGCCGTCCTTGGTCACGTGGCCGACCAGCAGGATCGAGATGCCCTGCGCCTTGGCCAGCTGGATCAACGAGGCAGCGACCTCGCGCACCTGTGAGACGTTGCCGGCCGATCCCTCGACCTCACCGCTCGCGATGGTCTGGACGGAGTCGATGATCACGAGGTCTGGGCTGATCTGGCCGATCTGGCCGAGCACGCTGGCTAGATCGGTCTCAGCGGCAAGGAAAAGGTTCTTGGCCATGGCCTCGATGCGTTCGGCCCGCACCCGGACCTGCGCGGCCGACTCCTCGCCGGTGACGTAAAGGACGGTCTGGCCTGTTCTGGCGGCTCTGGCGGCGACATCGAGCAGCAACGTCGACTTGCCGATGCCGGGCTCGCCCGCGACCAGGACAACGGCCCCGCGGACCAAGCCGCCGCCAAGCACGCGGTCGAACTCGCTGACGCCAGTGGTGCGAGCCTCGGCCCGACGCGCGTCGACGTCACCGATCCGGATGGCGGGACGGTCGATGACGACCGCAGCGGTCGTCTTGACCTTGACGGCACCGACCTCGCTGATCGTGCCCCAGGCCTGGCACTCGCCACACCGACCGACCCACTTGATCGCCGACCAGCCGCATTCGGAGCAGCGGTATCCGGAGGAGCGGGTGGTTGTCTTGGTTGCCATGGGCGCGACCCTACGAGACCCCTCCGACAGCGGACGGCAACCGGGCTGTCGGTCCTCGCGCCGGCCAGCGTTACTTCCCGCGGTGCTCGGCTCGCGCGGCGAGGGTGGCTGGGTGCACGAGCAAGGGCAGCAGCTTGCGCGACCCGTTCGCCCTGGCCGCCTTCGCGGCGACCAGGTGCGCCTCGCAGCGAACGACCATCTCGTCATATGCCGCTGGGCCCATGAGCTCGCGCAGCTCGTTGCTGCTGCTGCGAAAGACCGGCTCCTGACCGACGTGTGCGGCCGAGTTGCCGGAGCAGTACCAGTCCAGGTCATGACCGCCAGGTCCCCAGGCCCGTCGGTCGTACTCGGTGATGGTCACCTCCAGGTAAGAGCTCTCGTCAGGCATCTCGACGTTGCGGTAGGTGCGCCGGATCGGCAGCTGCCAGCAGACATCGGGCTTGACGGTCAGGGGCTCGACGCCGTTCAGCCGGGCGTGCTGGTGCAGGGCGCAGCCGGCGCCGCCCGGGAAGCCTGGACGGTTCAGGAAGATGCAGGCGCCGGCGACGACCCGGGTCTTGAGCTGTCCTTCCTCCTTGAGCTTCCAGCGTCCGCCCTGGCCGGCCGCGTGGAACTGCCACTCGTCCTCACCGAGCTCGGCAACGGCAGCCTTCACCCGGGATACGTCGTCCTTGTCGGTGAAGTGCGCGCCCAGCGTGCAGCAGCCGTCGTCGGGGCGATCCTCATAGACGCCGGCGCAGCCGCTGCCGAAGATGCATGACCATGACGACGTGAGCCAGGTCAGGTCGCATCGGAAGCGCTGGTTGGCATCGGCGGGGTCGACGAACTCCACCCACATGCGGGGGATGTCGAGGGCTGTCTCTGGCATCCACCAAGACTATGCGGCAGAACACCGTTCGGTATGACTCGACGGCCGTGGGCAGCAACGGCCGATAGGTTCACACCATGCGACTCGGCGTCATCGACGTGGGCTCCAACACGGTCCACCTGCTCGTCGTGGACGCGCATGTCGGCGCCCATCCACTTCCAGCCTCATCGCACAAGATCGAGCTGCGGCTCGCGGAGCATGTCGACCATGACGGCTCGATTGACCGATCGGGCGCCGATGCGTTGGTGGCGTTCACTCGCGAGTGCCTCACGTTTGCCGAGGATCAAGGCGTCGAAGACCTCCTTGCGTTTGCCACCAGCGCAATTCGCGACGCGCCGAACGGGGAGGCGGTTCTCGCAAGGGTACTCGACGAGACCGGAGTCGAGCTGCAGGTGCTGTCGGGTGAGGACGAGTCGAGGCTCACGTTCCTGGCGGTCCGTCGCTGGTTCGGCTGGTCCAGCGGTCGCCTGCTGGTGGTGGATATCGGTGGCGGTTCGCTCGAGCTGGCCGCCGGCATCGACGAAGTGCCCGACATCGCACTCAGCCTGCCATTGGGCGCAGGGCGACTGACCAGGTCAGCGCTCGCGGATGGCCCGCCCACCCCGGGGCAGGTCAAGGCCCTGCGCAAACATGTCCGGGCCGACATCGCCCGGGTGCTGCGCGAGGTGAGCAAGTCGGGGGTGCCCGACCGTTATGTCGGAACCAGCAAGACCCTGCGGTCGCTGGCAAGGATCACCGGCGCAGCGCGCAGCGGGGACGGACCGTATGCCGTCCGCACCCTCGCGAGGGAACACGTCACGGCCATGGTGGTGCGGCTCGCCGAGATGAGCAATGTCGAGCGGTCGAAGCTGCCCGGGGTCAGCGCGGAACGTGCGCCTCAGCTGCTGGCAGGAGCGATCGTGGCCGACGCCGTCATGGATCTGCTCGGCATCGAACGGCTCGACATCTGCCCGTGGGCCCTGCGCGAAGGCGTGATCCTGAGGCGACTGGACTGGATCTCCGCGGGTTGAGGCATACAGCCAGACCCATGGCTAGGCTCGGAGCCATGACCGCAGTCCTGGTGCCGGGCGCGCGAGTCGCGCTGTCCACCTCTTCTGTCTATCCGCTGAACTGCGCTGCGGCGTTCGAGCTCGCTGAGCGGCTGGGCTACGACGGTGTCGAGGTCATGGTGTGGACCGACCCGGTCTCCCAGGAGGCAGGCGCTCTGAAGGCGTTGTCGGACCTGCACTCCATGCCGGTCGTGTCGATTCACGCGCCCACGTTGCTACTCACCCAGCGGGTCTGGGGCCCAGAGGCCTGGCCCAAGGTGGACAACTCCATCGAGCTGGCCACAGCCCTGGGTGCCGACACCGTGGTGCTGCATCCGCCCTTTCGCTGGCAGAAGGAGTACGCACGGGCCTTCGCTGATGGGGTGGCCTTTCGCGAACATGACTCCGGCATCAGGCTCGCCGTCGAGAACATGTTTCCCTGGCGGGCCCGCAACCGTTCGGTCGAGGCGTACCTGCCGCACTGGGACCCGGTCGACCAGCCCTATGACCACGTGACGCTGGACCTGTCGCATACGGCGACGGCCGGGTCAGACGCGATGGCGATGGCTGCGGCGCTCGGGCCCCGGCTGGCGCACATCCACCTGGCCGACGGCCTGGGCTCGCCCATGGACGAGCACCTGGTTCCCGGCCGTGGCACTCAGCCATGCGGTGAGTTGCTTGAAACCCTTGCGGTGCAACGGTTTTCGGGCTCCGTAGTTGTCGAGGTCAGCACCCGTCGGGTGTCTGACGAACAGCGAGAGGTGGACCTGGCCGAGGCGTTGGCATTTGCGAGGCTGTACCTCGCAGCAGCCGCGGTCGTGACGTGACCCCGCCGACCGCAGGAGGGAAGCCCGGCACCGTTCGGCGCGGGCGTCGGCCGGCTGGCGAGGACACCCGGGCTTCGATTCTGGACGCGGCTCGCACCGAGGCCCTCCCTGAGGACGTCGGACAGCGGCACTCCGCTCGCCGCAGGCAGTTCCTGCCGCCGCAGCACGGGGCCTGGGCGATGCTGGTCGTGCCGTACCTCGTCGGGGTGCTGTTCGCCGGTCCGTCCTGGCCGCAGCTGCCGCTGTTGGTGGCGTGGTTTGGTGGCTACCTGCTGAGCTACTACGTGTTCCTGGCGGTGAAGACCCGTCAGCCGTCCCGGGTCGGTCCACAGCTGCTGGTCTACTCGGCAGCGACCGTCCCGGCCGCAGTGCTGGTTGTGGTCGTTCGCCCGGAACTGCTCGGCTTCGCCCCCTTGTATGCCCTCCTGGCGACTGTCAACGCTTCGTATGCCTGGCGGCGGTCGGAGCGTGCGCTGCTCAACGACCTCGCGTCGGTGGTCCAGGGCGCCTTGATGGTGCCGGTCGCGGCAGGGGCTGCTGGGGTCGCGCCCTCTGCGGTGCTGGCGCCGTTCGTGGTGGTGCTGCTGTACTTTGCCGGCACCGTGCTCTACGTCAAGACGATGATCCGTGAACGCGGTGACCCGAGGTACCTGCGTGGCTCAATCGCCTACCACTTGGGCGCCGGGGTCGTTGCTGGGGTAATTGCCTGGCCGTTGGCCGTGCCGTTCGGGTGGTTTCTCATGCGGGCCGCCTGGCTGCCGCACCGCAGCCTGACTCCCAAGCGAATCGGGATGATCGAGATCGCGAACTGCGTCGTCTTGGTGGTCGCGATCCCGCTCGTCACGTCCTGAGCCCGGACCCGGCTTCTACACCCGGCCACACCCAGACCGGGCCAAGCGCTGCGCCCTCGACCAACTGCGCACCATGGGCTACGACGACGAATGGACAAACGGTCGCCATGCGAGGTTGTGAGGCCGGCGTCGGCCGTTGTTAGGCGGGCACCTCGATCACGGCCAGCACAGTCTCGACGAGCACCGCCTTGGCGTCGTCATCAAGCGCCGTGGCGCCGGGGTTGTCGCGGCGCCAGGCTGCGATGCCGGCGGGGAGGCACCCGACCGCGCAGGCGGCCCTGATCCGGGCCGCGGCAGCCGCCCGAGGATCCTGCGGCGGCGGTCCGAGCAGCGCCGCCCCCACCTTCTGCGGCAGGGAGCTCTCGCCGGTCAGCGTGCGCAGATGCGTGCCAACGGCAAGGTCAGACAGCATGACCACGACCTGTGGCCCGACCTCGCCGACGACATCGACCAGGGCGGTCACGAGTGCTCTTCGCTGCTCTGAGGTCCTGACCTGGCCAGCCGTGGTCAGCACGTGGCCGACCCTCGTCATCGCCGGGGTGAGGATGTCGGCCAGCAGGTTCTCCTTTGACGGGAAGTGGTAGTAGACCGCCGCCTTGGTCATGCCCATCCGGTTAGCGATGTCACGGATCGAGGTGCCCGAATAGCCCTGGCGGCCGAACAGATCCAGGGCCACCTGAAGTATCCGCTCTCGGGTGTTGCCCGCCTCCGCCGTACGGACCATGGTGTCACCTTACTTGACGATCGGTCAGTTCGTGCGTCATCATATCCTGAACAACTTACCGGTCGGCAAGTAAGGAGCATTTCAATGAGGTCATTGGCGCGATGGAGTGCCGCTCACCCGGTGCTGGTAGTGGTGCTGTGGGTGCTGGCGATCGCCGGCGTTCAGGTTTCGGCGCAGGCCGTGGGAACGGACTTCCGCAACAGCTTCGCCCTGCCCGGGACCGACAGCCAGGCTGCGGTTGACCTGCTGCACTCACGCTTCCCCGCCGCGTCGGGGGATGCCGACACGATCGTGGTGACCGCCAAGGACGGGGCGAAGGTCACCGACCCTGCGGTCACGCAACGGATGCAGTCGCTGTTCGACAAGGTCACCGCACTCGACTCGGTGACCGCGGTGCACAACCCCTACGCACCGACCGGGGCCGGGCAGGTCAATGCCGACGCCACCGTCGCGTACGCGAGCGTGCAGTACGACGCGGCCGGCAGGAATGTACCGCGTGCTGACCTCGAGGCCCTCGTCGGCCTCGTGCACGCGGCCGATGGGGACGGTCTCGACGTCGCCGTCGGAGGCCAAGGAGTTGCGGCCCTGGCAGAACCTCGGATCGGCCCCGCCGAGCTGATCGGCGTGGCGTTCGCCGTCCTGATCCTGTTGCTGGCTTTCGGCTCCCCGGTGGCGGCGGCCCTGCCGATCGTGTCCGCGGCCGCAGCGCTCGGAGTGGCCACCGGCGTGGTGAGGCTCGCCTCGAACGTCACCACGATCTCCGACGTCGCCCCGATCCTCGGGGTGCTGCTCGGTCTCGGCGTGGGCATCGACTACGCCCTGTTCATCGTCAACCGGCATCGGGGGAACCTGCGCGCCGGCATGCCGGTGAGCCACTCGATCGTCGCCGCGCTGGATACCTCGGGCCGGGCGGTCGTCTTCGCCGGCATCACGGTCGTGATCGCGCTGCTCGGGCTGTTCCTGACCGGTATCGAGTTCCTCTACGGCCTGGCGATCGGGGCCTCGGTGTCGGTGGTCTTCACGGTGCTGGCCGCCACGACCCTGATCCCGGCCCTGCTCGGGGCCCTCGGGCTGCGGGTGCTGGGTCGCCGTGACCGGCGGGCGCTGCTGGCCGGCAAGGTTGTCTCCGAGCACTGCGGTGGAGAGTTCCGGCTGTGGGCGCGGTTGGTCCAGGGACGCCCGATCGTGCTGATGGTGCTGGCCCTGGGAGTGCTGCTGACCATAGCGGTCCCGGTCCTCGACCTGCGCCTGGGCACCGCGGACCAGGGCAACGACCCGGCCGGGACGACGACACGACGGGCCTATGACGCGCTAGCTGACGGGTTCGGGGAGGGGATCAACGGACCCCTGATCCTGGCCGTCGACCTGACACAGCACCCGATCACGGGCAAGGACGCCTCTGTGCTGCAGCCGCTCGTGGCGCAGCTCAAGGCCGACCCGGGTGTCGCGTCGATCATCGGCCCGATGCCCAACCCGGACGGCACCGCTGCCCTGCTCCGAGTCATCCCGACGACGAGCCCGCAGGACAAGGCGACGAGCGACCTCATCGACCGGGTCCGGACCCAGGTTGCACCCCAGATCGACGCGGCATCCGGGATCCACATCTCCGTCGGCGGCCCCACCGCGACGTTCGACGACTTCGCCACGCAGATCCAGGCCAAGATCCCGTTGTTCGTCTCGGTCGTCATCGGGCTGTCGATGCTTCTGCTGGTGCTCGCGTTCCGCAGCCTGTTGATCCCGCTGGTCGGCGCCGTGATGAACCTGATCTCGGTCGCAGCCGCGTTCGGCGTCGTGGTCGCCGTGTTCCAGTGGGGCTGGGCCGGCAACCTGATCGGGCTCGGCAAGGGCGGTCCGATCGAGCCGTTCCTGCCCGTGGTCCTGTTCGCGATGCTGTTCGGGTTGTCGATGGACTACCAGGTTTTCCTGGTCAGCCGGATGCACGAGGAGTGGCTGCGCACCGGTGACAACGCCGCCGCGGTGCGCACCGGGCACGCCGACACCGGGAAGGTCATCGTGGCGGCCGCCTCGATCATGGTGTTCGTCTTCGGCTCCTTCGTGTTCGGCGACTCGCGGACGATCAAGCTGATGGGCCTCGGGATGGCGTCCGCGGTACTGCTGGACGCGTTCCTCATCCGGATGCTCATTGTTCCTGCGGTGATGCACCGGATCGGTCCGGCCAACTGGTGGCTGCCGCGTTGGCTCGACACAGTGCTGCCCCACCTCAGCGTCGAAGGAAGCGATGTCGAGCACCCGGTCCCGCCGGACAAGGCCGAACTGGCCGCGCAGGGCGGCGGTGACGTAACGGACGAGGACGACGACGAGCGAGGCTACCGGCGGCGCGGCGAAGAACCGGCACCCACCGGAGCGCGCGATGTCTGAAGGTGAGAGCGCCGTGGTGGGACCCGAACGACACCCGCACCGACCCGCGCCGGTCGACACCGAACCGAGTGGCCGGCTGGACGAAGTTCTCGGACTCCTCGATGAGCTCACAGAAGACTCAGGAGAAGGTTCCTCCGTTCCTGGCTTCCTGCAACTGACCGACCAAGGTGCTGCACTGGTCGAACAGATCGAAGGCGTGCAGGTCCGGATCCTCGACACCTTGGTCGGAGGGCAAGGCGAGCAGGGCGTCCGTGGTTTTCGTGCCACCCTTCAGGCGATAGCGGAGGTGTGGAACTCGGTGGCCAGTCACGTCGGGCACCTCGAACTGCGTGCCGGGCCACGGTGAAGGCTATCGGCGGAGTCGAGCAGACGTCCGAAAGCTGTCGTCCAGGCCCTGGCCCGTGTTGGCGATGACGACGTGGGTGTGTATCGGGTCACCGGCACGAGGGTCGCAACCCTTCGGGAGAGGTCGTCGGGCACGCTCGAGCGTCTGCTCTCGACACCCCTGGGCAAGGGTGACTGCTTTACCGTCCACGCGCTGACCTTCGGCGCGCTCGCAGTCGTGCACAGGCAATGGTGGCAAGGGGATTCGCCATCTGGGCGTGTGGGCTGGACGTTGCTGACCCAGGTGGGTTGCTTGTCCCTCGCGACGGGTTGCCCCGTTTCCTGGAGCTGGTTTCCAGCGTCCTGCCTCTGTCGTATGCCGTTGACGCGATGCGCGCCTTCACGACCCAGGTCGATGCGGTCGCCGACGTCGGTCGCGACGTGGCGATCGTGGCGGTGTTCGTGGTGGCTGCCATCGCTCTTGGCTCGCTGAGGCTCCGACGTCGTACCCCCTGACCTGTCAGAGGGAAGCGCCGTACGGCTGGTCGACCTCGGGGAATAGCCTTGACCGGACTCGATGTGGACGGCAAACGGAGGAAAGCGTGTTGGATGCAAGCAGTGTGCTGCGCCAGGGGTTGCTACAGCTGGCCAAGAGTGATCGGATGCGTGACCTGATCGAGCGTGCCCCGGTCAGCAGGGACGTCGTGCGCCGGTTCGTCGCGGGTGACTCGGCCGAAGATGTCGTCCGCGCTGCAACTGAGCTCGACCTGACCGGTCGCATGTCCACGATCGACCGATTGGGTGAGGACACACTCGACCTCGGGCAGGCGCAGGCAACGCGAGACGCCTATCTCTCGCTTCTGGCGGAGCTCAGTTCTGCCGACCTGACCAAGGGGGGCCGGGTCGAGGTCAGCCTCAAGCTGAGCGCGCTCGGTCAGGCGCTCCCGGGCGACGGCCCCAAGATCGCCCTCGAACACGCACGCGAGATCTGCCAGGCCGCCGCAGCTGCCGGCACGACGGTGACCCTCGACATGGAGGACCACACGACCACAGACGCGAACATGGAGGCACTGCGCGAGCTGAGGCAGGACTTCCCGACGGTGGGTGCGGTGCTGCAGACCTACCTGCGCCGGACCGAGGCCGACTGTCGCGACCTCGCCTACGAGGGCAGCCGTGTCCGTCTGTGCAAGGGTGCCTATGACGAACCAGAGGCGGTCGCCTTCCAGACCAAGGACGACGTCGACAGGTCGTTCGTCCGGTGCCTCAAGGTGTTGATGGAGGGCCAGGGCTATCCGATGGTCGCGAGCCACGACCCGCGCCTGGTCGAGATCGCGGGCGCGCTGGCACACAAACACGAACG
The DNA here is from genome assembly GCA_038249115.1 of Actinomycetales bacterium. GTDB lineage: Bacteria > Actinomycetota > Actinomycetes > Actinomycetales > Dermatophilaceae > UBA4719. Next base: position 34,884 of record JBBRWQ010000005.1, on the reverse strand, counting down.
TGCGGCCAACACGTACGAGTACCAGATGCTCTTCGGCATCCGGCCCGAGGAACAGAAGCGGATTGCCGACCGCGGGGACCAGATGCGGGTCTATCTCCCCTACGGGCAGGAGTGGTACGGCTATCTGATGCGCCGAATGGCTGAGCGCCCCGCCAACGCCATGTTCTTCCTGCGTTCGCTTGTGACCAAAGGCTGAGGTGGCCAGCGATGTCGGTGTCTGACCAAGGCGGCTCGAAGACCGTCGCCATCCTGGGTGTGGGCGTCATGGGTTCGACGCTGCTCGCCGGACTCATCCGGTCCGGGCGCGCCCCCGCTGATCTGCTCATCACGGGCCGAAACGTCGAACGCGCCAGCGAGCTGGCAGAGACGTATGGCGTTCGCCTGATGGGCAACGTCGACGCGGCCATGGGCGCCGACACCCTGGTCCTGGTGGTCAAGCCCCAGGACATGGACGGTCTGCTCGCCGAGATCAGTGACCATGTCCGGCCTGGCGCCCTCGTGGTCAGTCTCGCCGCCGGCATCACCACCGGATTCCTGGAAGGGCGACTGCCGGAGGGCACAGCGGTCGTCAGGGTCATGCCCAACACGCCGGCGCTGGTTGACGAGGGCATGGCTGCGATCAGCCCTGGCAGCCATTGCGACGAGGGGCACCTGAACGAGGCCGAGGAGCTGTTGCGTTCCTGCGGCAAGGTTCTGCGGGTCTCCGAGAAGCACCTCGATGCCGTGACTGCGATCAGTGGCAGCGGACCGGCATACATCTTCTATGTGGTGGAGGCCATGATCGAGGCGGGCGTCCTGCTCGGCATGCCCCGCGCGACGTCCACCGAGCTAGTGGTCCAGACGCTCTACGGCGCGGCCACGATGCTCAAGGAGACCGGCCAGCACCCCACGGTGTTGCGGGAGCAGGTCTCCAGCCCGGGTGGCACCACTATGGCCGCGCTGCGCCAGCTCGACGACCACAAGGTGCGTGCGGCATTCGTCACGGCCATGGAGGCAGCCGCCACGCGCTCGAAGGAACTCGCCTCCGGCAATGCCTGAGTCCGAGGCCGTGACCGTCTGCCAGCTGGCCGCCGATGACTGGCGGGCCTACCGCGCGATCCGGTTGGCCATGTTGCAGGAGTCGCCCGACGCTTTCGGCAGTACTCATGACGAGGCAGCCAGTTTTGACCAGCAGCTGTGGATGCAGCGACTGACCGACAACGTCGTCTTCCTCGCGCGGGTAGGTGGGACGCCGGCCGGCTCGGTCACGTTTTCCGTACATGGTGTGACCGACGCCGGTGACTGCAGCCTCTACGGCATGTGGGTCGATCCGGCATTCCGTCAGACAGGCGTCGGGCGGGCCCTGGTCCAGGCCGTTGTTGAGGAGGCCCGTGCTGCCGGCACACGACGTGTCGTGCTTCACGTCGTGGGTGACAACACCGCAGCGATGGGCCTGTATGAACGAGAAGGCTTCGTCTCCACGGGGCGAAGTACTCCTTACCCGAATGACGACCAGCTGATGGAGATCGAGATGGGGCTTGTGCTCGGATGAAGAAGATCAAGGTGCGCGTCATAGGGGAAGAGGACTGGCAGCTGTACCGCGATGTCCGGCTGGCGGCCCTGCGGGATGCTCCCGACGCGTTCATCGCCACCGTGGCACAGGAAGAGGCCCTTGACGAACCAGTCTGGCGCGAGCGGATCCACCGGTCACGCCGGCTGGTCGCCGAGAGCGACGGGGCACCGATCGGTGTTGTCAGCATCGGGCCGGGTGACCCTGACAGCTTCAGCACCGGTGAGCTGTTCGGCCTGTGGGTGGCGCCGGCTGGACGGGGCACCGGAGTCGCCTGGAAGCTGGTTGAGGCAGGCGCCGCCCAGGCCCTTGCCGATGGGCACGCCCACCTCGGCTACTGGGTCGGCACGGACAACGGCCGGGCCGTGGCTTTTGCCAGCAGCTTTGGGTTCCGTCCGACGGGCACCCGTCGGCCGATGCGGGTGACGAACGGAACCGATGGAGGCGAGGAGATACTGATGGTCCTGCCTCTGGGCGTGGACCCGGGCGCGGTCCCGATCACGGATCGTCTCTGACCGCGGCGCCAGGGAGTCCAGGTGCCCAGGCAGTCAGGGGCGGCCGGCCAGCCGATCGATGAGCTCGCTCGGTCCGCTCACGATGAGGGTGTGCTGGGCCGTCACCTTGGTCTCGGGGACCGCGTGGGTGAAGTCCTCGCCGGGAGCTTTCACGCCGACGACGGTCACGCCGTACTTGCTGCGAATCTGGCTCTGCGCCAACGTAAAACCGATCGACTCGCGTGGCGGCGCCATCTTCACGATGGCGTAGCCGTCATCGAACTGGATATAGTCCTGCAGCTTGCCGTTGACCAGGTGCGCCACCCGGAGGCCCGAGTCGGCCTCGGGCTGGACGATGTGCTGCACCCCGATCCGCTCCAGGATGCGCGCGTGCTCGCGGCTGAAGGCTGAAGCCCAGATGGACGGTATGCCGGCGTCGACGAGGTTGCCGGCGGCCATTACCGACGCCTCGATCGACGAGCCGATGCCGATCACCGCGATCTTGAAGCTGCTCGCGTTGGCCGCCTCGATCGTGCGCGGCAGTGATGCGTCGGCAAGGATGACCCGGGCCACTCGACCAGAGAAGCTCTCGGCCAGGGTCTGGTCCTTCTCGATGGCGACGACCTTGTGCCCGAGCCGGCTCAGCTCAAGAGCAGCCTCGGCGCCGAATCGACCGAGCCCGATCACCAGGACGTCATCCTCGTACAGGCGGTTCTTGGCCATGTGTCCTCCTCGAACATGCAGGGTCAACAGGTCGTTTCCATGGGCGGCGACCGGTAGCGTGCCATCATGCCAACACAGGCGCGCGTGGTCTGGGACCAGAGCTTCACGGGGTACGACTTCGGTATGGAGCATCCCATGAATCCGTTGCGCCTCGATCTGACTGCCCGGCTGTGCGGAGCCTTTGGCCTGTTCGACGGGCCGGACGTCGAGGTCGTCAACCCGGGCGTGCCCGATGACGAGGTTCTGCTCACCGTCCACGATGCCGACTACGTGGCGGCGGTGCGTCGGGCCTCGGTCAATCCTGGCGACGCGGATCAGTCCCGTGGTCTGGGCACCGAGGACGACCCCGCCTTCCTGAAGATGCATGAGATCAGCGCCCGTATCGTGGCCGGTTCCCTGGATGTCGCCGTTGCGGTCTGGCGCGGCGAGACCGAGCACGGTGTCAACTTCTGCGGTGGGTTGCACCATGCCATGCCGGAGAGGGCTTCAGGGTTCTGCATCTACAACGACGCTGCGGTGGCGATCCAGTCGCTGCTCGACAACGGTGCCCAGCGAGTGGCTTATGTCGACATTGACGTCCACCACGGCGACGGTGTGGAACGTTTCTTCTGGGACGACCCGCGGGTGCTCACTATCTCCATCCACGAGACCGGCAGGGTTCTGTTCCCGGGCACCGGATTTCCTGGTGACACCGGCGGGCCGGGTGCGCCTGGGACAGCCGTCAATGTGGCTCTGCCGCCCGGCACCGGTGATGCCGCGTGGCTGCGGGCATTCCACTCGGTCGTGCCTGCCGTGTTGCGTGCGTTCAACCCCGAGATCCTGGTCAGCCAAAACGGATGCGACTCGCATTACCTGGACCCGTTGGCGCACCTGTCGCTGTCGCTGGACGCCCAGCGCACGTCATACGAGTCCATCCACGATCTGGCTCACGAGCTCTGCGGCGGCAAGTGGGTCTCGCTCGGCGGCGGCGGCTATGCGGTCGTCGACGTCGTGCCTCGGGCATGGACTCATCTGACGGCTATCGCCGCTCACCGTCCGATCCCCCTCGAGGCTGAGGTGCCGAAGGTATGGCGGGATCATGTCGAGCAGATCAGCGGGCAGGCGGGGCCGACCCACATGGGTGACGGCAAAGCTGAGCGTGGACGGGTGTGGTGGCGTTCGTGGGAGGTTGGTTATGACCCCGAGGACCCGGTGGATGCTGCTGTGATGGCTACCCGGTCGGCCATCTTTCCCCTGCACGGCCTCGACATCTGGTTTGACTGACAGGTCGGTTGTCGGCGTGTCGGCTGGACAACCGACAAATCTACGTCGATTACTACTTCCCCACGGGTCACTTCTGCCCCTATCGTTACGCCTGCACGTACGTGGATGTCTGCCGGAGGGGAAGCCGGCACTATGGCACGTGTAGAAGATCGAGGTGCACGATGGCTCAGGAAGGCCAGTTGGCCGAGGTGCGGTTTGTGACCGTTGCCGAGGTCGCCTCGCTCATGCGCGTGTCGAAGATGACGGTCTATCGCCTGGTCCATAGCGGTGAGCTTCCGGCCGTTCGGGTCGGTCGGTCGTTCCGCGTTCCGGAGAGTGCGGTTCACGACTATCTGCGTGCGTCTTTCGTCGACACCGCCTGAGCAGGTTCGCGTGATTGACGACGAAGGCGGGCCGCACTCAGCGGCCCGCCTTCGTCGGTTCTCCGGGCGGCGCCAGGTCCGAGCGAGATGAGCCCGCTTGGCCTGTCCCGAGACTGGAGCGGGCCGTTGCGACCAGACCGGGGTTTGGGCAGGGGGAAGTGGGGGCGGTAGGCTAGCGCGGAATGTTCGGCGTGGTGCGGAGTTCGTGCCTGCAAAGACGCACGTCGGCACGGCAGTTCGTAACAACCCAGCACCACCCACCTATTCACGCTTGAAGGCAAGGACACTCATGGGCTCAGTCATCAAGAAGCGCCGCAAGCGGATGGCGAAGAAGAAGCACCGCAAGCTACTTCGCAAGACGCGACACCAGCGTCGCAACAAGAAGTAGCGCGCGCTTCATGCGGGGCCCGTCACAGTGGTGGCGGGCCTTCGTGCTGCTCTGGCTAGGATCGTCTCAACCGTCGGGTGTGGCGATACCACTGCGGTGTTGTGGAGGCGTGAAGGGACAAACGGTGGCGAGGGAGGTTGACGCATGGCGGATGTGGTCCTGATAACGGGAGTGTCCCGCTACCTCGGCGGTCGTTTTGCGCGTCTGCTCACCGCCGAGCCCGGCATCAAGCGAGTGATCGGCGTCGACGTCATCCCGCCGCTGCACGACATCGGCGACGCCGAGTTCATCCGGGCCGACATCCGAAACCCGATGATCGCCAAGATCATCACGCAGGCCGAGGTCGACACCGTCGTCCACATGAACCTCATTGCGACACCGCTGTCTGTGGGCGGACGGGTCTCCCAGAAGGAGATCAACGTCATCGGCACCATGCAGCTCCTGGCGGCCTGCCAGAAGGCCCCGAGCATCCGCCGCCTCGTGGTCAAGTCCTCGGCCGCCGTCTACGGATCCTCACCTCGCGACCCGGCGATGTTCACGGAGGACATGGGTCCAAAGTCATTGCCACGGATAGGCTTTGGTAAGGACTCGGTTGAGGTCGAGGGATATGTCAGGGGCTTCTCGCGACGTCGTGGGGACGTCGAGATCTCGATGTTGAGACTCGCCAACATCGTCGGCCCCGGCATCAGGACCAGCTTGACCGACTACTTCAGCCTGCCGGTCATCCCGACGCCGTTCGGATATGACGCGAGGCTCCAGCTGGTCCATGAGGACGACGCCCTCGAAGGGCTGAGGCTCGCCACCGTGGGCCCTGCGGTCGGCATCGTCAACGTGTCAGGCGACGGTGTCATCACGGTGCAGCAGGCCATTCGACTCTCTGGCCGGGCCTCGTTCCCGGTCCCGATGTCCTCTGGCGGGCTCCTGGGCCAGCTCGTCAAGCGCGCGGGGCTGGCGGACTTCTCCCAGGACCAGATGCGCTTCCTGGCATGGGGAAGAGCCCTGGACACCACGAGGATGCGTGAGGTGCTCGGTCTTGAGCCGAAGTACACGACCCGCACGGCATTCGAAGACTTCATCTCCCACGCGGGGTCAGGTTTTCCGGGTGGCCCTGCGATCGGTGCGGCGGTCAGCGGACTGGCGGGTTCGGTGGTCAACGCGGTCGGTCGCACATTGATGCCAGGAAGGAACGACTGATGGTTGATCCCAAGATCCTCCCGCCGTCCGGTGGGTCCCCGGCGAAGAAGTCGGCGGGCCGCCGTCCTGGCGCGGACGCCTTTGCTGCCGGCGTCGCCAGGGCCTCCGGCGAGAGGGCCAAGCGCCGGCGGACACCGATGCTGGTCGACCCGTCAGACGACGGGAGCGGGCCGCGCCCTGCTCTCCGTTCCGTCGACGGCACTGGTGCCGTCCGCGCCCACCGTCCACGGCCGGTGCCGACGTCCCGACCAGTCCCGACGGCCAAGTCCGCGAGCGTCTCGGGTGCCCGATCCCAGAAGGAGCCACGTCGCCCCGTGAGGACGAGCTTCACTGCGCCCGCGGCCGCGCCTGCGTCTGCAGCCCGGCTTGGACTGGGGCCAGCCCCTGCGGCGTCTGGGACCTCGAAGGCTCCGTCGTCCAGCACGAAGGCAGTCTCCAGCCTGGACGAGCTGCTCAAGATGGCGATCGCGAGCCTGCGGGGCGCGGCCGAGATGGCTGGGCTCTCCGGCGAAGAGGTCGAACGCCGGGTGGCCGGAACACTCGCCTTTGTCCGTCGTCGGCTCACCGGGGACTACACCGTCGATCAGTACGGCTTCGACGAGGACTTCACCGAACACATGTACCTGCCGCTGCTGAGGCCTTTGTACAAGTCGTGGTTCCGCGTGGAGGTGCGCGGCATCGGTAACATCCCCAGCGATGGCGGCGCGCTCATCGTGGCAAACCATTCCGGAACGATCGCGCTCGACTCGCTGATGACCCAGGTCGCGGTGCATGACGAACACCCGGCTCGGCGTCATCTGCGCATGCTGGCGGCAGATCTGGTCTTCCAGACACCGCTCATCGGTCAGGTGGGGCGCAAGAGCGGTTCCACCCTGGCCGCCAACCCTGATGCCGAACGGCTGCTGGCTTCCGGCGAGCTCGCCGGCGTATGGCCCGAAGGTTTCAAGGGTGTCGGCAAACCGTTCAGCGAGCGCTACAAGCTGCAGCGTTTCGGCCGAGGCGGATTCGTCGCGGCAGCACTACGAACCGGTGTGCCGATCGTGCCCTGCTCCATCGTCGGGGCCGAAGAGATCTATCCGATCATCGGGAACCTCAAGACCATCGCCCGGCTGACGGGAGCCCCGTACATCCCGGTCACGCCGACCTTTCCGCTCCTTGGTCCGCTCGGGCTGATTCCGCTGCCGAGCAAGTGGATCATCGAGTTCGGGGCGCCGGTTGACACGGCGTCTCTGGGTCCCCAGGCGGCCGACGACCCCATGCTGGTGTTCGATCTCACCGACCAGGTCCGCGAGACGATCCAGCAGACGCTCTACGCATTGCTCATGCAGCGCAGGTCAGTCTTCTTCTGACCGTTGGACGGGACCGATCGGCATACGCTGGCCCTGTGACCGACTTCACCCCGCCGAGGATCGTTCTGATCTCCAAGCCCGGCTGCCATCTGTGCGGCCCGGTTCGCGAGGTGATCGAGCGCGTGGCGCTGGACCTCGGCGTCTCATGGGCGGAGCGCTCGATCCTGGACGACCCCGGGCTGAGTGCTGAGTACTGGGAACAGATCCCTGTGACGTTGGTGGACGGGGTCCACCATGACCACTGGCGCATCAACGAGTCCAGGCTGCGCGCGACGCTTGCCGACGCCGGGACGACGCAGGTTCCTGAGAGGTAACGCCCGCGTCGGCGAGCCGAGCCGTGAGCCCTCGCATATCAGGTATCTGAGGTGTTCCGCGACTTTGTGCACGCGTTCACAAACATCTAGAGTCGGGGGTGACCCACGCGCTCCAGCCCCTCCGTGCTATGAGGGGCGCAACCAGAGAAGAGCCGATGCCTCCGTGATCGCGGACCCAGCAGCCCGTCGAGAGATCCCCGACGCCACGGTTGCCCGGTTGCCGGAGTACTTACGTGCGCTGACGGACCTCGCCGGGCGCGGTGTCGCCTCCGTCTCGTCCGAAGAGCTGGCCACCGAGGCCGGGGTCCGCTCCGCCAAGCTGCGCAAGGATCTCAGCCACCTGGGCTCCTACGGCGTGCGCGGGGTCGGCTACGAGGTAGACATGCTGGCCCACGAGATCACCCGCCAGCTGGGGCTGACCCAGAGCTGGCCCGTGGCGATCGTGGGACTGGGCAACCTGGGTCACGCGCTGGCGGCCTACTCAGGCTTCGCCACTCGGGGTTTTCATGTTGTCGCGCTGCTGGATCGGGACCGCGAGGTCGTTGGTCAGAAGATCGCCGGGCAGGTCGTCGGCTCGGTTGACGACCTTGAGCAGGTCGTCAACCGGCACGGAGTCGCGATCGGCGTGATTGCGACCTCTGCCCCTTCCGCACAGGAGGTGTGCGACCGTTTCGTCGCCGCCGGCGTGCGGTCGGTCCTGAACTTCGCCCCGTGCGTGCTCTCGGTCCCCGAAGGCGTCGACGTACGCAAGGTCGACCTGGCGACCGAGCTGCAGATCCTTGCCTTCCACGAACAACGCAAGACCGTCCCGACTCGCACAGGCCAGACCTTGTTGGAGGTTGCTCCGTGAGTGTTGTCGTGCTGGGTCTGTCACATCGGTCGGCGCCGATGTGGCTGCTGGAGGCAGCAGCCCTGGACCCGGGTCGCGCCGCGGCGTTGGCCGCTGTGGTGCGCGACGGTGCCAACGTCAACGAGGCTGTTGTCCTTGCGACCTGCAACCGGGTCGAGATCTACGCCGTTGCCGAGACCTTCCACGGTGCGGTGACGGAGATCGGCGACGCGCTCGCGGCCGCGGCGGGTGTGCCGCTGGAGGTGCTTCGCGAGCATCTGTACGTCCACTACGAGGACCGCGCAGTAGCCCACCTGTTCTCACTTGCCTGCGGGCTGGACTCCATGGCGGTGGGCGAGGGCCAGATCCTGGGGCAGTTGCGTACGGCGCTTCGCTCGGCACAGAAGCGCGAGCAGGTGGGCCCCACCCTGAACACCTTGTTCCAGCAGGCGTTGCGTGTCGGCAAACGAGCTCACGCCGAGACGGGGATCGACACCGTCAGCGTGTCGATGGTCGAGGCCGGTCTGCGGTATTCCGCCGACGTGCGCGGGCCGCTTGCCGATACCCGCGTGCTCGTGGTCGGCGCAGGGTCGATGAGCAGCCTCGCCGCCGCCACGATCTCCAGGCTTGGCTCGGCCGGGCTCGTCATCATCAACCGCACGCTGGCCAAGGCCGAGCACCTCGCGGCCGCAACCGGTGGCCGCGCGCTTCCCCTGCAGGATCTCGAGCCCGCGCTGTCCCAGGCGGACCTGGTCATCTCGTGCACCGGCGCCGTCGGTCACGTGGTCACTGCCGACATTCTCAAGGCTGCCGCTGCAACGCGCACCGGTGGGCCTCAGGTGCTGATCGATCTTGCGCTGCCTCGCGACGTGGCGCCGGACGTTGCCGACCTGCCGGGTGTCCAGGTGGTCGGCCTCGTAGAGCTTGGCGAGGCATTGGCTGCCGATGCCAGCTTCGCGCCGCACGTCAAGTCGGTCCGCGATCTCGTGGTCGCCGAGGTGGCCGAGTACCTCCAGTACCGCCGGGCCCATGAGGTCGCACCCACCGTCGCTGCGCTACGGTCCCGCGCGGCAGATGTGGTCGCCGCAGAGCTGAGTCGTCTTGACCAGCGTTTGCCGGAGGACCTGTCCAAGAACACGCGCGCCGAGATCCAGCTCGCGGTGCACCGGGTCGTCGAGAAGCTTCTGCACACCCCGACCGTCCGGGTCAAGGAGCTTGCTGGTGACGGTCACGCCGGCGACTACACCCAAGCCCTGCGAGAGCTCTTCGACCTCGACCCGCGCGACGTCGCCGCCGTGTCGGTCCCTCCCGAGACAGGAGCCGTGGCATGAACGGCATCAGCATCCGGCTGGGCACCCGGCGCAGCGCGCTCGCCACGACTCAGGCCGGCATGGTCGCCGACCAGCTGCGCGGGCTGGGACATCTGGTGGAGATGGTCGAGATCACCACTGTGGGCGACACCTCCACAGCCTCGCTGACCAGCATCGGTGGCACGGGCGTCTTCGCCACGGCCATCCGCCGGGCACTGCTCACCGGCGAGATCGACGTCGCTGTCCACTCGCTCAAGGATCTGCCAGTGGCCCCTGAGCCGGGTCTGGTGATTGCTGCGATCCCGGTTCGTGAAGATGCCCGAGACGCACTCGTGGCACGGGACGGACTGACCCTGGGTGAGCTTCCCGCCGGATCGGTGGTCGGCACAGGGTCCCCGCGCCGGGCGGCCCAGCTCGCCGCCCTCGGACTCGGCCTGCGCGTGACTGACCTTCGTGGCAACGTCGACACCCGTATCTCGCTGGTGCACAACGGTTCTCTGGATGCCGTTCTGCTGGCCTGTTCCGGGCTCAACCGCCTCAGCCGGATGAACGAGGTCACTGAGATCCTCGATCCGCTGCAGATGCTCCCGGCTCCGGGGCAGGGGGCCCTCGCGGTCGAGTGCCGCCAAGACCGCCCGGACCTGGTTGAGGCTCTGGCGCAGCTCGACGACGCGGACACCCGTGCCTGCGTGACTGCCGAGCGTGCCCTTCTCGCGGCTCTCGGAGCAGGTTGCACCGCGCCTGTCGGCGCCCTGGCCGAGGTGGTCGACAGCGAGCACGGCACAGAGCTGTTCCTGCGCGCTTTCGCCGGTACCGAGGACGCGAGCATCGATCTGCGTCGCTCCGGCGTCGGCTCGTTGATGGAGCCCGAACGCCTTGGCCGCGAGCTCGCCACCGTGTTGCTGGCTGACGGGGCCGCTGACATCGCCGGGCTTCGGTCCCGGATATCGCCAGCCGGCGAGGACCCGCTCGACCAACCGTTCGACCAACTGCACGACCAACCGCCTGACCAACCCGAGGCGAGCGGATCCGACGGTTCGGTCGCCACCGTGATCGCCCAGCCTGTTGGCTCCCAGCCGGCTGCATCCCTTCCCCACCGATCCGCTTCGGAGAGTGCCTCGTGAGCCCAACGAGCTCGATGACCAAGGCCCAGTCACGCAAGTCATCGCCGGCAAAGGCTGTCCGGCAGCCCGGCCGTGTCGCCTTTGTCGGCGCCGGTCCTGGTGACCCCGGCCTGCTGACCCTCCGTGCCGCGGAGTATCTCGCCGACGCCGACGTTGTCATCATCGACCAGGTCAGCCGCGAGGAGTTCGTGGCTCGATACGCCCGTCCCGGCGTCGAGATCGTCGATGCCGGTCATGGCGAACAGGGTCAGCCGCTGACGCACGCCTCTAGGGCGAAGCTGCTGGTCAAGGCGGCCAAGTCAGCCGGTGCTGCCAACAGCAACGGGCTGGTCGTCCGGCTCATGGACGGCGACCCTGCCATGTTCAACGGTCTGTGCGAAGAGGCGCTCGCGTGTCGCAAGGCCGGTATCGAGTTCGAGGTGGTGCCCGGGGTGAGCGCCGTCAGCGCTGTCCCCACCTATGCCGGTGTCCCGCTGACGTCCGCGGCCTCGCCGTCCCTGCACGTCATCAGCGGCGGAGGCTCGAAGGTCGACTGGACCCGCTCGACGGCCGGCAACGTCACGGTGGTCGTGCTCGGCACCCCGGAGTCACTCAGCAAGGCCCTGGGCGATCTGCTCGTGGCCGGCCGTGACCCGGCCACGCCAGTGGCGCTGACCGAACGCGGCACGACCATCACCCAGCGCACCCACACCACCACGCTGGGTCAGGTGGTCGAACTGATGGCCTCAGCCAACGTCGAGTTCCCGTCCCTGGCCGTTGTCGGGTCGACCGTAGAGCTGCGCGAGCAGCTCTCGTGGTTCGAGACCAAGCCGCTGTTCGGCTGGAACATCCTCGTGCCGCGTACCAGGGATCAGGCCGGTTCGATGACCGCGCGCCTTGCGTCATACGGCGCGACAAGCGATGTCGTCCCCACCATCAGTGTCGAGCCTCCGCGCACGCCGCAGCAGATGGAACGCGCGATCAAGGGTCTGGTCACCGGACGCTACGAATGGATCGGGTTCACCTCCGTCAACGCCGTTCGTGCCGTGCGCGAGAAGTTCGAGGAGTTCGGTCTGGACGCCCGCGCGTTCGCTGGCCTGCGCATCGCGGCCGTGGGTGGCGTGACCGCAGGCGCTCTGCGTGAGTGGGGCATCGAGCCCGACCTGGTCCCCTCCGGCGAGCAGTCTGCGCATGGGCTTCTCGAGGAGTGGCCGCCCTTCGACGAGATCCTGGACCCGATCAACCGGGTCTTCCTCCCGCGGGCCGATATCGCAACCGACACCCTCGTCGCCGGCCTGCATGAGATGGGCTGGGAGGTGGACGACGTCACGGCGTACCGCACTGTTCGTGCCGCGCCCCCGGCGGCGTCGGTCCGTGAGGCGATCAAGACCGGCAAGTACGACGCGGTCGTGTTCACCTCATCCTCGACCGTGCGCAACCTGGTCGGCATCGCGGGCAAACCGCACACGTCGACCGTTGTCGCGTGCATCGGTCCGGCAACTGCCAAGACCGCCGAGGAGCACGGCCTGCGGGTCGACGTGCTGGCCCCAGAGGCGTCCGCCGAGTCGTTGGTCGATGCCCTGGCCGAGTATGGCGTGGGTCTGGCGACCACCGCCGCCGAGGCAGGCGAGCGCGTCGTGCGCCCTAGTGCCCGCAAGGTATCGGCCCGCCGAAAGGCTAAGTAGTGGGCTTCCCGACCGATCGGCCACGTCGTCTCCGCCAGAACGCAGCGGTGAGGGCACTGGTGGCAGAGACCCGGCTGCACCCGGCTGACCTAGTGCTTCCGGTTTTCGTCCGCGAGGGGGCAACAGAGGCGCAGCCCATCACGTCGATGCCTGGCGTGGTCCAGCACTCACTGGACTCACTTGTCGCGGTGGCTCATCAGGCGGTCGAGGCCGGCCTGGGCGGGTTGATGCTGTTCGGTGTGCCGGCAACCCGCGATGCCGTCGGTTCTGGCGCTCTCGACCCCGAGGGCATCCTCAACGTGGCTCTGCGCAGGGTGCGCGACGCAGTCGGCGACGATCTCGTCGTGATGGCTGACCTGTGCCTGGACGAGTTCACCGACCACGGTCACTGTGGGCTGCTCGACAATGAGGGGCGGGTCGACAACGACGCCACTCTTGAGCAGTATGCCGCCATGGCCCTCGCGCAGGTTCGGGCCGGTGCGCACGTTTTGGGTCTGAGCGGGATGATGGACGGCCAGGTCGGTTTGGTCCGGAAAGCGTTGGACGACAACGGTTTCCAGAACACGATCATTCTGGCCTATGCGGCCAAGTACGCCTCAGGGTTCTACGGGCCTTTCCGTGAGGCGGTCGAGTCGACCCTGCAGGGCGACCGGGCGACATACCAGCAGGATCCGGCCAACGCAGCCGAGTCCGTGCGCGAGGTCGAGCTCGATCTCGCCGAGGGAGCCGACATCGTGATGGTGAAGCCGGCGTTGCCCTACCTCGACATCGTGTCGGCAGTGGCGCAGATGTCGCCCGTGCCTGTGGCCGCCTATCAGGTGTCGGGGGAGTACGCCCAGATCGAGGCCGCGGCAGCTCATGGCTGGATCGACCGCGAGCGCGTGATGATGGAGTCGCTGGTTTCCATCCGCCGGGCCGGTGCCCAGATCATCCTGACCTACTACGCTCTCGAGGCTGCCCGGCTCCTGCGCTGAGCTGTTCGGCGGGTCAATACAGGTGGGTCAGGCCTGGACGAGCTGGACGTCCAGAGCGATCTTGACCTTTTCGCCCACGAGAACGCCGCCGCCCTCGATCGCAGCGTTCCACGAGAGCCCGAAGTCCTTGCGGTTGATCTCAGTGGTGGCCTCGAAGCCGGCGCGCGTTCCGCCCCACGGGTCGGCGCTGACGCCACCGAAGTCCAGGTCGAAGCTGACCGCCTTGGTGATGCCCTTGATGGTGAGGTCGCCATCAAGGGAGTCGTTGCTGACCTTGGTGGACTTGAAGGTCATGGCCGGGTTGTTCTCGACGTCGAAGAAGTCGACCCCTTTCAGGTGGGTGTCGCGGTCCGGGCTGTTGGTGTCGACCGACGCCAGCTGTACGGTGGCCTCGACTGTCGACTGCTCAAACGGTTGCGCGACGGTGACGACTGCGGCAAAGTCTTTGAACTGGCCGCGAACCTTGCTCACCATGAGGTGGCGGGCAGCGAAACCGACCTCGCTGTGTGATGCGTCGATGTTCCAGGTGCCGGCGGCGAGGTCAGAAAGTTTGGCCATGGTGATGCTCCTTGAAGGTCTTGTGGGTTCGATGATGACGCCAGAAGCATTAAGTTTAAGTTTCAACTAAGGCCGGGTAGGATGTATTCCATGAGCACACACACCCCCCAGCCGCAGTGGCTGGATGCGGAGGAACAGCACACCTGGCGCGAGTTCCTGCACGCAACCCGGTTGCTCGACGTGGCTCTCGACCGAGACCTCCAGGCCCACGGGCTGCAGCTGTCCGAGTACGAGATCATCTCGATGCTTTCCGAACAGCCGGATCGACGACTGCGCATGTCCGAGATAGCCGCACTGGTGGTGCAGTCCCGTAGCCGGTTGACCCACACTGCCGGGCGCCTCGAGCAGCGCGGATGGGTGCGCCGTCAGGCCTGTGTCGGGGATCGTCGAGGCGTTGAGCTGGTGCTGACCGACGTTGGCTACGCCGAGATCACCCGGATGGCGCCCACCCATGTCGACAGCGTGCGCCGCAACTTCCTCGCCCAGCTCTCCCGTGACGAGCTTCTCGCCCTTGGTCACTGCATGGAAGCAATCAGCCGCGGCATCCGGGATACCGGAGTCTGCGACGAGGTTCTGGCGCCCGGAGAACTGCCCGTCTGAGACGTGGCCCTCTCACCGGGCATTGGCTGAGAGACTTGCTTACATGACGACTTCTCGATCCACGACTCCGCAGGCGCCATACCCGTATGACGCGCCACTTTCCCAGGCGCTGCTGACCCGCGCCGCTGCGGTTACCCCAGGTGGGGTCAACAGTCCCGTGCGCGCCTTTCGCGCCGTCGGGGGGACGCCCAGGTTCATGGCCAGCGGGACCGGCCCCTACCTCACGGACGTCGATGGCCGTGAGTATGTCGACCTGGTGTGTTCGTGGGGACCGATGATCTTGGGGCATGCCCATCCCGACGTGTTGGCTGCCGTCCAGGGTGCTGCCCTCAAAGGGTTCAGCTTCGGGACCCCGAGCGAGAACGAGGTCGCGCTGGCCGAGGCGATCGTGGCCCGGGTCGAGCCCGTTGAGCAGGTACGCCTGGTCAACAGCGGCACCGAGGCAACGATGAGCGCCCTGCGCCTGGCGCGGGGGTTCACCGGCCGGCCCAAGGTGGTCAAGTTCGCGGGGTGCTACCACGGCCACGTTGACTCGTTCCTGGTCTCAGCCGGCAGCGGTCTGGCCACCTTCGCCCTGCCTGACTCTGCAGGCGTGCCAGCGACCACCGCTGGCGAGACGATTGTGTTGCCCTACAACGATATTGAGGCCCTCGAGATGGCCTTCGCGGAGCATGGTGACCAGATCGCGGCACTGATCACCGAGGCGTCGCCCGGCAACATGGGGATCGTGCCGCCGCTGCCCGGCTTCACCGAGGCCCTTCGGCGGGTCACGACCGCGCACGGCGCCCTGCTCATCTCCGACGAGGTGATGACCGGGTTCCGTTGCAGCGCGTCGGGTTGGTACGGCCTCGAGGGTCCCTATGCCGGCGGCGCACCTGACCTGTTCACCTTCGGCAAGGTCATGGGCGGCGGCTTCCCCACGGCGGCCTTCGGCGGTCGCGCCGACATCATGGCGATGCTCGCGCCCGATGGGCCCGTCTACCAGGCAGGGACACTGTCGGGCAACCCTGTGGCCTCTGCGGCCGGTCTGGCAACGCTGAATGGCTGCACGCCGGCGGTCTACGATCGGCTCGAGGTCGTGAGCAGGACGATCGCGGACGCGACCTCGGCGGAGTTCTCTCGACACGGCATACCTCACGTTGTGCAATGGGCTGGGAGCATGTTCAGCATCTTCTTCCGCGAGGGAGCCGTCACCAACTACGACGAAGCCAGAGCCCAACAGGTGCAAGCCTTCTCGGCGTTGTTCCAATCCATGCTCAGCCAGGGTGTGCACCTACCGCCGAGTGCTTTCGAGACGTGGTTCGTCAGTGCCGCTCATGACGACGCAGCCGTCGACCGGGTGCTCGCCGCTCTTCCAGCGGCAGCGAAGGCCGTCTCAGAGTCGTTTGCGACAATCTCCGCATGACTAAGCCTGCCGGTGACCCCAACCGGACTGTCGTGCATCTGTTGCGCCACGGTGAGGTGCATAACCCCACCGGCGTCCTCTACGGCCGACAGCCTGACTACCACCTGTCGGAGCTCGGTCGCGAGATGGCCCAGACGGTCGGTGCGCATCTCGCCGACCACGACGTGACCGTGGTCGTGGCCTCGTCGCTGGACCGGGCGCAGGAGACCGCGGCGCCGATCGCGGCTGCCCATCGCCTTGCCATCAGCACGGACGACAGGGTGATCGAGGCCGAGAACTACTTCGAGGGCATGACGTTCGGCGTTGGTGACGGGTCGCTGAGGTATCCCCGGCACTGGCCCAAGCTGATCAACCCGTTCAAGCCGTCGTGGGGAGAGCCCTACGAACAGATTGCCGCCCGGATGCTCGCGGCCATCGCGGCCGCCCGAGAGTCTGCACGCGGTCACGAGGCTGTGATCGTCTCCCACCAGCTGCCGGTGTGGACGGTGCGTGCCAAGCTTGAGGGCCGTCGTCTGTGGCACGACCCCCGCAAACGTGAGTGCGCACTGGCCTCGCTGACCTCATTGGTGTTCCTGGGTGACGAGCTCGAGTCGATCACCTACAGCGAGCCTGCCGCCGCCCTGCTGCCCCGGGCGAACAAGGCGGCAGGCGCATGAGCGTCGCCTCGCCGATGGTCGGGAAGTCGCCGGTCCCCAAGTCGATGTTCCGTCAGTCGATGTTGCGCAGCATCATGGCTGTCGTCGCGGTGGGGGTACTGTCCCTTGGCGTATCCGCGTGCAGCACCGACGCCAACTCCATTGCGGCGCAAGCCAGGTCGGGCGATGGCAAGGGTTTCATCTCGGGGGACGGCAGCATCGAGCGCGTGGCATTGGGTCAGCGCTCGACCCCGTTGGCCTTGACCGGCACCACCCTCCAGGGCACATCGTGGAAGATCACCGACGCCAAGGACAAGGTTCTGGTCCTCAACGTCTGGGGCACCTGGTGTGGTCCGTGCGTGGTTGAGGCGCCGCACCTGCAGCAGGTGTGGTCGGAGATGTCCGAAGCCGGCAAGCCGGTGCAGTTCATGGGGATCAACTACCGCGACAGCCCCGAGACCGCCGCCGCTTTCCTGCGGGCCAACAAGATCGCCTACCCCTCGCTCGCGGATGACGGCGGTCGGACCCTGCTGGCGTTGCGCGGAAAGGCGAACGCGACGCCCACGACGCTGGTTCTGGACCGTCAGGGCCGCATCGCCGCCCGGGTGTCGGGGCCGGTCACGGCTGCCACCCTGAGCGGGCTGGTCAATGACATCCTCGGCGAGAGCGCGTGATCGCTGACGCCGGCAGCATCATCACGTCCGGGTCACTGCCTTTGGCCATCGTGGTGGCCCTTGCGGCGGGATTCGTCTCTTTCGCCTCCCCGTGCGTCCTGCCCCTGGTGCCGGGTTTCCTTGGTTATGTGACCGGACTGTCCGGGGTCACGCTCGAACAGCGCAGCCGAGGACGGCTCATGGTCGGGGCGCTGCTGTTCGTCCTGGGGTTCAGCGCCGTGTTCATCGCTGTCGCTGTGACCGTCTCCGCCGCTGGCACGCTGCTGAAGGATCACCAGAGTCTGCTGATGCGACTCGGCGGCGTGATCGTGATCCTCATGGCGCTGATGTTTCTCGGCCTCGGCAGCAAGCGCAGCTTCGCGCCCCGGTGGAAGCCTGCGGCCGGTCTGGCCGGGGCGCCCTTGCTCGGTATGGTGTTCGGCTTGGGGTGGGCTCCTTGCATCGGCCCGACGTTCGGGGCGATCATGGCGCTCTCGACCGCGCTGTCGGGCGACCAGCACCTCATTGCCCGCGGCGTCGGGCTCGCCACGGCATACTCGCTGGGTCTGGGACTGCCGTTCCTGCTGATCGCCGGGGGCTACTCCCGAGCCGGCCGCGCCTCACGGTGGCTGCGGGAGCACAACCGTGGCATCCAGATCTCAGGGGGCGTTCTGCTGCTCCTCGTGGGGTTGCTTCTGGTGACGGGGTTGTGGGAGATCGTGACCACCGCCATACAGGGCGGCCTGGTTGAGCAGTTCCGGACGGTGCTGTGATGGCGAGGGTGCCGGGATGAGCCAGACCCGCATGGACACCCGTCCCGACGAGAGTGACATCACCCAGCCGACACTCGGTCCGCTCGGCTTGTTGCGATGGGCGTGGCGTCAGCTCACGAGCATGCGCACCGCTCTGTTCCTGTTGCTGTTGCTGGCGATCGGAGCGGTGCCTGGCTCTATCTGGCCGCAGCGCAACATCGACGCGGGGCGAGTGGCCGACTACCTGGCCCGCCACCGGAGCACCGGTCCATGGCTCGACCGTCTCGGCTTCTTCGACGTGTACGCCTCGCCATGGTTCGCTGCCATCTATCTGTTGCTGTTCGTCTCGCTGGTGGGCTGTGTCGTTCCGCGTTCGAAGCTTCACTGGCGAGCGATGCGGGCGCAGCCCCCAGCGGCGCCACGCAGGCTGGAGCGGCTGCCCGAGCATGGCGAGATCGAGGTCGACGGCACGCCTGAGGACACGCTGCGGGTCGCGCGGGAGGTCCTGAGTGGCAGAAACGTCCTCGGCAGTCGCAGTCCGATCAGGCGCTGGCGAATCCGCCCGGCCGGAGAGGCTGACGTCGCAGGCGACAGTGACGGCCTCTGGCTCAGTGCCGAGTCCGGCTATCTGCGGGAGACCGGCAACCTGGTCTTTCATACGGCGCTGATCGTCGTCATCGTGGCAGTGGGCGTCGGGCACCTGTTCGGGTGGCGTGGCGACCGCATCCTGGTCACCGGCAAGAGCTTCGCGAACACGATCTCTTCCTATGACACGTTCGACCCTGGTCCCTGGGTCGACACCGAGGGCCTGTCGCCCTTCACGGTTGCGCTCGACAAGCTCGAGGTCTCCTTCGAGGAGAGGGCCGGCGGGGCGCAGCGGGGAGCCCCGCGCGACTTCACGGCATACACCCGCACGCAGGCCAGCATTCAGGCTCCCCAGGTCAGCCAGACTCTGAAGGTCAACGGCCCGCTCACGTTCGGCGGGGCGTCGGTCTTCCTTCTGGGCAACGGCTATGCGCCGGTCATCACGGTGCGGGACGCGGCGGGGCAGATCCTCATGCGTGAGGCCACCCCGTTCCTTCCCCAGGACGCCAACTACAGGTCGGTCGGTGCCGTCAAGGTCTCGGCATCCAGCCCGAAACAGCTGGGGTTCTTCGGCTTCTTCCTGCCCTCGGAGTACCTCGACAAGGACGCCGGGCCGTCGTCGTTCTTCCCCGGGCTGAAGAACCCAGCGCTGGCGCTCGGCGTCTACGAGGGCGACCTCTATCCGCAGGGTCGGCCCCAGTCGGTCTACACGCTCAACACCGAGAAGATGACACAGCTCAAGAACGCCAGCGGCGAGCCATTGCGCCTGCTGCTCAAGCCGGGACAGACCACGCAGCTTCCCGGTGGCCGCGGGAGCATCACCTTCGACTCGGTCCAGCGGTGGGCGGGGCTCTCGGTGCGCTACGACCCTGGCAAGGCCCTGGCGCTGGCCGGTGCTCTGGCCGCGCTGGCCGGGCTGATCGCCTCGCTGCTGATCCGGCGTCGCCGGCTTTTCGTTCGCGTGAGTCCCCGCGGTCGTCGTACGGTGGTCTCCATCGGTGGCTTGGCCAAGGGCGAGGACCCCGGGCTGGGAGCCCTGATCGAGGACCTGCTCATCACCATCGCCGAACAGACAGGCACCAAGGTATGACGAACCAGACACTCTCGCTGTACGCCAACCTCAGCGTCTACTCGGCCATGGTGGTGTTCACCATCGCCATGATCGCCTTCGCCATAGACCTCGCAGGGGCTGCCCCAAGGGTCGAAGTGGTGGCGCCCGCGATGCAGAACGAAGCGGCGCTGGTCGGGAGCGGGCCATCCGTGGGAGTCCCTGCGACTCCGGTCGCCGGTGACGTCCCGGAACGGCCGCGAAGACGCAAGGCGGCCGGAGTCGCGATGATGCTGACCCGGCTGGGCGGTCTGCTGCTGATCGCCGCCGCGGCCATGCGGGGGCTGTCCGTCCATCGCCCGCCGCTGGGCAACATGTTCGAGTTCGCCCTCGTGGGCTGCATGTTCGTGGTCGTCGTCTTTGTCGCCATCAGCCTTCGCCGCGACATCCGTTGGCTGGGGCTGTTCGTCATCGGCCCGGTGCTGCTGACCCTCGGACTGGCCATCACGGTCTTCTACACCGACGCCAGTGAGCTGCTTCCCTCACTCAAGAGCGTCTGGCTCGTCATCCACGTCACGGTGGCCACGTTCTCGGTGGCGCTGTTCACCATCGCGTTCAGCGTGACGATCCTGCACCTGGTCCAGTCGTGGCTCGAGTCGCTGGACCCTGCAGGGATGTCACGGGTCAAGACCATCGTCAACACCGCCCTCCCGCCGTCGAGGTCACTGGACCGGACGGCCTACGGGATCCACGTCGTGGCGTTCCCGCTCTGGACCTTCACGCTCATCGCCGGCGCCATCTGGGCCGAGCAGGCGTGGGGGCGCTACTGGCAGTGGGACCCCAAGGAGGTGTGGACGTTCGTCATCTGGGTCGTCTACGCCGCCTATCTGCATGCCCGGGCTACGACGGGGTGGTCGGCACGGTCGGCCAACTACCTGGCGCTGGCCGGCTTCGGCGCGATCCTGGTCAACTACCTGGTCGTCAACGTGTTCTTCGTCGGCCTGCACTCCTACTCAGGGATGTGAGCATGGCGCGCTACTCGGTGTTGCGCTTGATGATTTTCTTCGGGTTCGTCTCTGCACTGTGGCTGCTGGGTCTTCGTGATCCCGTCTGGCTGTTCATCACCGCGGCGCTGGGTTCTGCGACGCTGTCGTACTTCGTTCTGGCGGGGCCGCGAGCTCAGCTCAGCGCCAAGATCGCGCGCCGGGTCGATGAGCGGGCACACCGGCTCGAGCGCAGTCACCAGGACGAGATCGACGAAGATGTCGAGGCGGAGGACAGCTCGCCGCGTGCCTGAGGCAGCAAGCGCGTGGTGGGTCTCTCAGCCGATGTAGCGGGAAGCGCCCAGCCCGAATGCCAGCAGCGCTGCGTAGACCAGCTCGAACCTCCCCGTGCCGGACAGCACAGGGACCAGGTCTGCGCCTGTTGCGCCGCGCAGAACCCGTGCAAGCAGCGGGTACGCCAGAACGAAGGACACCAGCGCCACCAGGGCGGTGAGGTGGATTATCCCGGCCACGACGACGCAGGCGAGCGCGACGGTCAGCAGCGTGGCATACAGCCTGCGGGTCCGGGTCTCTCCCAGACGCACTGCGAGGGTCCGCTTGCCGTGTAGCTGGTCGGTGGGTATGTCGCGCAGGTTGTTGGCGACCAGGATTGCCGAGGCGATGGCGCCCACGCCGACAGCGCCGGCGACCGAGGCGGTGCTGATGGAGAGCGCCTGCGTGTAGGTCGTGCCCAAGGTGGCCACCAGACCGAAGAACACGAACACGAACACTTCGCCCCATCCGCTGTAACCGTATGGGCTCTTGCCTCCGGTGTAGTACCAGGCTGCGGCGATCGATGCGGCACCGACCAGCAGCATCACGAAGGCGTTGCTGAGTGCGACCAGGGCGAGCCCGAGCACGGCAGCGCTGAAGAAGGAGAGCATGGCCGCGAGCTTGACGTTGTCGGCCCTGGCCAGCCCCTGTCCGACCAGCCGTACCGGGCCAACCCGCGCCTGGTCGGTGCCCCGGATGCCGTCGGAGTAGTCGTTGGCGTAGTTCACCCCGACCTGCAGTGCCAGCGAGACCAGAAGGGCTAGCACGGCGAAGGCGATGTTGGCCTTCCCGAGGGCGTATGCCGCGCCGGTGCCGACGAGTACGGGTGCGACGGCGGCGGGGAGGGTGCGCGGGCGTGCGCCCTCGACCCACTGGGACAGGGTTGCCATTGAGTTGTTTCTCGCTCAGTTCAGATCGTGGTGGGGTGACTCAGATCGTGGCGGAATGCTCACAGATTGCGAAGAAAGTCCGGATCATCGTCGGGTCCGCGTGGTGCGGATGGGCGGTTTGGTCTCGGGCGTCCGTTCTGTGCACCACGTTTCCTTCCCGTGACGAGCCAGGCCACTGCGCCGATCCCGGTCGGGGCGGACAGAAGAATCAGCAGGATCCAGACGACCTTGGGGAGGAACTGAACGCGGCTGTCCTCGGTTTGGATCGCGTCGATCAGCGTGTAGATCGCCAACGCGAGGGGAATGAGAACTAAGAGCACCCTTGCCATCCCGACCTCCTTACGCGGCTTGACCTGATCCTGCATCCATCTTGTCACGCCCTCAGCCGCTCTGGCCGAAGAGCCTCCTGACGGCGGCGCGATCGTGCTTTCCGGGGCCGCGCAAGGGAAGCCCGGGCAGGGTCGTGAGCCGCCGTGGCAAAGCGTGATCCGGCAGTTTGCCGCGCAGCTGGTCCCGCACATCATCGAGCGTCAGCGGTGAGCTTCCCTGGGTGAGAACGATGGCGGCACTGACGACCTGACCCCACTCAGGGTCGGGGCTGCCCACCACGACGGCCTCAGCGATGGCATCGAGCCGGGTCAGCGCCTCCTCGACCAGGCGCGGGGCCACCTTGAGGGCACCGGTGTTGATCAGGTCGTCGACGCGCCCGTCCACGACGAGGGAGTCCCGGTCGTCGAGGTGACCGACGTCGTCGGTACGGAACCACGCCGTGCCGTTGTCGTCGTGGCTGAATGCTGCTGCCGTGGGAGCCGGTTCCCCGAGGTAGCCCTCTGCGAGGGTGGCGCCACCGAGCCGGATCCGGCCGTCGTCCTCGAGCCGGACGATGCTGCCGTCAAGAGCCCTGCCGTCATAGACGCAACCGCCAGCGGTCTCGCTCATCCCGTAGGTGGTGACCACCCGGATCCCGGCGGCTCGCGCTTCGGCGAGCAGGTTGGAAGGCGACGCCGCACCGCCGACCAGGACTGCGGAATACCGGGCGAGTGCCTCTCGTCCGTCGGCTGAGGCGAGCAGCCGGACCAGCTGTGTCGGGACCAGCGCTGTGTATGCCGTTGTGCCAGAGGCGATCTCACCGGTTGCCCGAACGAACTCCGCCGCGGTGAAGCCCTTCGCCAGATCCATCGCAACAGGACTGGTGCCTGCGACCAGCGATCGGACCAGGACCTGGATACCGGCGATGTGGTGCGCCGGCATCGCCAGCAGCCACTGCCCCTGACCGCCCAGCCGGGCATGGGTCGCGTTGGCAGACGCACGGAGGGCCGAACGCGTCAGCATGGCCAGCTTGGGTCGCCCGGTCGACCCGGAGGTGCCGATCGAGAGCGCGAGGTCGTGGGGGAGGTGGGCCAGGTCGTCCGGAATCGACGGAACGGCGCTGTCGGGGGCATGCGGGGCCAGGGCGGGGCCGGTGCCGTCCAACGCCCTTTGCAGGTCCGCAATGACGTCGAGTGCGGCGATGCCGGACGGTACCGGCAGGGCGCGCAGTCGGGAACCACTCACCCGCAGAGCCTATGTGCTGCCGCCCGCGAATCCGGGGCGTGAATACTGGACGGGTGACCGAGACCGTGCGACCAGAGACTGAGCAGACGCGACCCGTGGCGGTCGTGACCGGAGCGAGTAGCGGCATCGGGGCGGCAACGGCACGTCGCCTGGCCGCCGAGGGCTTCGAGGTGGTGTGCGCGGCGCGGCGCGGTGACCGGGTAGCGGCCCTCGCCGATCAGATCCACGGCCGGGCGGTCCGCTGCGACGTGACCTATGCCGACGACGTGGCCTCTCTGGCGGCCGAGGTCGGCGAGCGCTGTGACCTGCTGGTGAACAACGCCGGCGGCGCCCTCGGCGCGGACCCGGTGTCATCTGCGGACCTTGACCAGTGGCGGGCTATGTACGAGGTCAATGTCATCGGCGTCGTCGCTGTGACGAAGGCCTTGCTGCCGGCGCTCGTGGCGTCCCACGGCCAGATCGTGGTGATGGGGTCCACGGCCGGCCAGGTCACCTACGAGGGGGGCGGCGGTTACGCGGCAGCGAAGTTCGGTGTGCGCGCGGTGGTGGACACGCTCCGGCTGGAGCTGTGGGACCAGCCGGTGCGGGTCTGCGAGATAGCACCCGGCATGGTGCGGTCCGAGGGCTTCGCGCTGACGCGATTCGCCGGGGACCAGGCCAAGGCCGATGCGGTGTATGCCGGAGTGGCCGAGCCGCTGACCTCAGAGGACATCGCAGACTGCGTGGCGTGGGTGGCGACCCGTCCGCCGCACGTGAACATCGACCGGATGATCGTGCGCCCTCGCGCACAGGCGGCCAACCACAAGGTCCACCGCGTCCTCGGGGAGCTTGGGTGAGGGCGCAGTCACCGACCAGCGACCCCGTCCCGGTCGAGCCTGGTTCGTCGACAGGTGCCGTGGCTGATAGCCGGAACCGCCCATTGCGGGACCTGCGTATTTCGGTCACCGACCGGTGCAACTTTCGCTGCGTCTACTGCATGCCGAAAGGGACCTTCGGTAGTGACTTCGCGTTCATGGAGCGAGGAGAGATGCTTACCTTCGAGGAGATGACCCGGCTCGCGAGGATCGCCGTCGCACGTGGGGTCGAGAAGATCCGTCTCACCGGTGGCGAGCCGTTGTTACGTAAGGGTCTTGAGGACCTGGTGGGCATGCTCGCAGCGCTGAAGACGCCCGACGGCAGGGATATCGATATTGCGCTCACCACCAACGGGTCAGCGCTTGCCGTCATGGCGAAGTCACTGAAAGACGCTGGCCTCAAACGGTTGTCCGTCTCCCTCGACTCGCTGGACGACGCAACCTTCAAGGCCGTCAACGATGTGACCTTTCCGGTGGCAAAGGTCCTGCACGGCATCGAGGTGGCCCATCAGGTCGGCCTCGGCCCGATCAAGATCAACATGGTGGTGAAGCGCGGCCAGAACGATCAGGACATTGTGGCGATGGCACGCCATTTCAAGGGGTCGCCATACATCGTGCGCTTCATCGAGTTCATGGATGTGGGCAGCAGCAACGGCTGGAAGATGGAAGCGGTGGTGCCCTCGGACGAGGTCATCAGCCGCATCAACGCTGAGCTGCCGGTCGAGGAGGTCGCTCCAAACTACAGCGGCGAGACCTCCGCCCGATGGCGTTATCGGGACGGGGGCGGCGAGATCGGCGTGATCTCGAGTGTCACCAAGTCGTTCTGCCATTCGTGCACCCGGCTGCGAGTCTCGACGGAAGGCAAGCTGTTCACCTGCCTCTTTGCATCCGGTGGCCATGACCTGCGGGCGCTCCTGCGCGGCGGAAGCTCGGACGAACAGCTGTCAGCTGTCATGGCCGGAATCTGGCGAGAGCGCACGGACCGCTACTCGGAGCTGCGTTCTGCGACCACCAGCCGGCTGGGCGCCACAGACACGAAGAAGATCGAGATGTCCTACATTGGCGGGTGAACGGGCCAGCCGGGCCCGGCGAGTCCACCCCCAACGAACCTGGAGTCACGACCATGATGAATACCTGGATCGACGCCGTATGCGCGGAACTGCACGTGTCAGCGGACCCCGACGTTGATGTAATCCTGGATGTGGCCCGCGTGGCCGCACACAACGTCGAGCGGCCTGCAGCGCCGGTGACCACGTTCCTGCTTGGCCTGGCCGTCGCGGGCGGCATGGACGTCAAGGATGCCTCCGCCAAGGTCCAGAACCTCGCCGCGACCTGGCCGACTCCCGCAGAGTAGGCCTCCTGGGCCGCCGTTAAGTGCGCCGCGTGATGTGAAGGTACAGGTCGAGTTGGTGACATCAGTCACAAATCGCACATTTGATCTGGTCGCGGGACCTTGGTCCCCCGCTGGGTCCAAGGCGGGGAGAACCATGGCCATGCCTGCGACCGTCAGGTATCCCTCCCAGGAGGAGCTGCACAGCCCATGGCCATTACGCCAAACCGTAGGACGTTTCTGCAAGTCGCTGCCGCCGGGACTGCGGTAGCCGCGGTCCCGGTCGGGGTGCGGGAGCTGGCCACACCGATGGCTGCCGCGGCGGCGGAGACCCCGGGCACGGAGAAGGTGGTCACCAGCGTCTGCGAGATGTGCACCGTGCGTTGCCCGATCCTCGTTCGGGTCCGCGATGGCAAGGTCGTCCGGATCGAGGGCAACCCCAAGGAGAAGTCGACCCAGGGCGCGATCTGCGCCAAGGGCAACGCCGGCATCTCCCTGCTGGAGGACCCCGACCGGGTGCGCACCCCGCTCATCCGGGTGGGCAAGCGCGGTGAGGGCAAGTTCCGCAAGGCCAGCTGGGATGAGGCGTACCGCTACATCGCCGACCGGCTGACCGTCATCAAGGGAAGCCAGGGTCCACAGGCGCTCGGCGTGGGGCGTCGCCCCAGCGCCGGAGACGCCTTTCTGGTGACCTTTGCGAAGGCGTTCGGAACCCCGAACATCTTCAGCCACGAGTCGACCTGTCCGCTGGGACGCAACGTGGCACTGGACGTCACCCTCGGCACCTCCGGGCTGGGGATCCACTACTCGAAGGTGGACTACCTGGTCTCCTTCGGGCGCAACCACATGGAGACGCTCGCGGTCCCCCAGGCCCAGGGCATCGTGGCCGCCCTTGCCCGCGGCGCACGGATGGTCTACCTCGACCCCCGACGCACCCCGACCTCCACGGCGGCGTCGACTTGGCTGCAGCCCCAACCGGGGACCGACCTGGCCTTTGCCCTGGCGATGCTGCAGGTGCTGATCGCCGAGAAGCTGTACGACCAGGACTTCGTCAAGCGATACACGATCGGATTCGAGCAGCTGGCCGCCGCGGTCCTTGAGTACACCCCGGAGTGGGCGGCCAAGGAGACCGGCATCCCGGCGGGCACGATCCGTGACGTCGCCCGTGACTTCGGCGGGGCCCGGCCGCGGGCGGTCGCCGACTACGGCTGGTTCTCCGCGACCAGCCACAACGACTTCCAGCTGCGGCGGGCGATCCTGGCCCTCAACGCCCTGGTGGGCAACCTCGAGGTGCCAGGCGGCATCTTCCTCGTCAAGGGCCTCAAGGCGGCCGGCACCGAGCTCGGGGACTGGAAGAAGCCGGAGTTCCCGAAGGTCACAGCCGAGCGGGTGGACGGTGCGGGCATCCCCGGGCGGTTCCCACTGACCCCTGTCAAGGACGGGCTCTGCCAGGTCCTGCCGGAGTCAGTCCTGACCGGGAAGCCCTACCCGCTCAGGGCATACATCGCGCACCGCTTCGACCCGTTGGCGGCGCTCCCGGACCAGCCGACCATGATCGAGGCGTTCAAGAAGCTCGATCTGCTGGTCAGCGTCGACGTCTACATGAACGACACCGGCGCCTACGCCGACGTCATCCTCCCTGAGTGCACGTACCTGGAGCGGACCGACCCGGTGATGGAGGCCTCCGGCCTTGCGCCGAAGATCCGGTACCGCCAGCAGGCCGTGCCTCCCCAGGGCGATGCCCGGCCCAGCTGGCAAATCTACAAGGAGCTGGCCACAGTCATGGGTCTTGGTGAGTATTTCGCCTACCGTGACATCGACGAGATCGTGGCGACACAGCTCGCCCCGTTCCAGCTGAGCGCATCCGAGCTGGCCAAGGACGGGCAGTGGGTTCCACCGGGGGCAAAGCCGACCTTCCTGCGCGAGACCGACCCGACTGCACCGGTTAAGCTCAAGACCGCCAGCGGCAAGATCGAGCTGTACTCCGAGGAGCTCGCCAAGCTCGGCTTCGAGCCGGCACTGCGGTACACGGCGCCCCCCACCCCGCCCAAGGGCAGCTTCCGGATGATCCAGGGCAAGTGCGCGGTGCACACCAACAGCGCCACCCAGAACATCCCCTGGCTTCACGAGCTGCGCCCGAACAACGAGCTGTGGATCCACCCCGCGCAGGCCACCCCGCTAGGCATCCGTGACGGCGACGGCGTCGTCGTCTCGGTGGGCGCGCTCGAGCAGAGGGGGGTGGCCAAGGTGACTGAGGACATCCTCGAGGGCACCGTGTTCACCTACCACGGCTGGGGCCGGATATCGCCGGGGCTGTCCCGCGTGAGGGGCAAGGGCATCGGGCTCAACGCGCTGATGCCGATCACGACGGATCCGATCACCGGTTCAGTCGTCATGCGTGAGACCTTCGTGAAGGTGGTCAAGTCATGAGCCCCCTTGCCAGTACCTCAGCGCGCCACCAGTACGCGCTGGTTGTCGACACCACCAAGTGCATCGGCTGCGAGGCTTGCAGCGTGGCGTGCAAGGCCGAGAACGACGTCCCCGGCGGGCACTGGCGTTCCAGGATCTCGCCGCCCGCCTCGGGCAGCGGCAAGGCGCCGGTGAAGTGGTCGTGCATGCACTGTGCCGACGCTCCCTGTGTGACGGTGTGCCCGACCAAGGCCACCTACCGCCGGGCGGACGGGATCGTCGTCATCGATGACACCAAGTGCGTGGGCTGCAAGTACTGCATCGTCGCGTGCCCCTACGGCGCCCGGTACTTCGACGAGGAGCGGGGCGTGCCCGACAAGTGCGACCTGTGCGTCGACCGGCTGGACGCCGGTCTCGAGCCCGCATGCGTGCAGACCTGCGTGGGCCGTGGGCTGGCCCTCGCCGACCTGGCTGACCCGAAGAACGAGGCAGCCGCCCGGATCCGCTCGGGTGAGGCCAAACCACTGCACGCTGAGCTCGGTACCAAGCCGTCCGTCTACTACGTCGTTGGGAAGTGACCAGCATGGTATGGGGTTGGCAAATCGCGTGGTACCTCTTTCTTGGAGGTCTGGGTGCAGGAGCGACATTGACGAGTCTCGTCGCCTCTCGAAGGGGCGAGCGGTTCGCTCCGATCGAGCGGGCAGGCGCGATCCTGGCCGGGCCCGCCGTGGCCTTCGGGACGGCGCTGCTGGTGGTCGACCTGGGGATGGGGAAGCGGGAGCCCTGGCGGCTCGTGTACCTCTACCTCAACTGGGAGTCGCCGATGACCTGGGGCACGTGGATCCTCACGCTGTTCATCCCGGTCGCGCTCCTGCACGCCCTGGCGGTCAGCGGCCCTATGGCTCCCCCGCGAGAGCGCTTCGTCGCGCCGCTGCGCCGGCTCTGTGTCGCGGCGCGCGGCCCGCTGAAGGTCATTGCCGGGGTGCTGGCGCTGTCCACCGCCGTCTACACCGGTGTCCTGCTGTCGGTGCCGCCGAGCTTCCCGCTGCTGAGCAGCTGGCTCCTGCCGGTGCTGTTCCTGGTCTCGGCGCTGTCAACGGGTCTGTCGGCGGCGGTCCTGGGCGGCTACGTGCTGGCTCGTCGCGCTCGGATCGAGCTGGATCTTCATCGCTGGAGCCGGATCCACATCAGTCTGGTCGTGGTGGAGCTCGGGGTACTGCTCGCCTGGCTCGCGGTCGGCTCAGGGTCACCGGCAGGCAGTGAGTCAGTCCAGCTGCTGGTCTCCGGGGATCTTGCGCCGGTCTTCTGGGCCGTGGTGGTCGTCCTCGGGCTGGTCGGCCCGGTGATGGCGTTCCTGGCTGAGAAGAAACACGAGGGCCACCACGACCGGCTGACCCTGGCCGGCGATGCTGGAGTGCTCGCGGGAGGGCTCGCGCTGCGCTACATGGTGCTGCTCGCCGCTGTGCCGGTGCTCGTCGGACCTGCACTCTAGGGCGTACTCATGAGGGGCGAACGCGGCCACACCGCCATCCTGGTCGATCCGGACGTATCCAGCGTCGGGATCGACCAGGACGCCCTACTCAGAGCTCTGCGGGGTCTCGGAGGCTGCCAGACGATCCTGGTGCCCGGGCTCACCCGCCACCCCGAGCTCCTCACCGGGGCAGTCAAGTCGTCGGGCGCCAGCAGTGCCGTCGTCGTCACGGCGGAGTTCGAGCGGCCACCGATTGCGGAGCTGCGCATGTGGGGAGAGGCCGGCGGGTTGGCCCCGCTCGGGGTCCGCGTGGTGTCGCTCGGCATCTTGCGGGCGGGGCGCAGCCGTGTCGAGCGTTCGACCTACGCCGTGCGGATGGTGCGGGCCGGCATTGCCTCGCTCGGCGGGCTTGACACCGCGCAGGCTGTCCGCCGCTCGGTCGGGGTCTCGCTGACCCGACGTGGCCTGCTGAGCGGCCGCGCGACCACGTGGGTACCGGTGGTCGCCGTCGATCCACTTGCGTGCCTGGGGACGCCACGGTGCGGCCGCTGCGTCTCTGCATGCCCAGCGGGCGCGCTGCGGACCCAGGAGGGCATCCCCGGCGCGCCGCCAACGCTGGACGCCAGTCGCTGCGGGGCCTGCTCCGCATGTCTCGACATCTGTCCCTCGGGTGCGCTGAGCCTGGACGGGCATGATCCCGGCCCTCTTGCCCAGCAGATGCGTGCGCTGTTGGACGGCGGTGACGGTTCGACGGCGCCCTCCTTGGTCATCTCCTGCCGGAGCGCTGCAGAACCGTTGCATCATCTCGGCGAGCGAGAGGGCCTCCCCGGATGGCTGGTTCTGGAGCTGCCTTGTCTCGGCGGGGTGGGAAGTGCCTGGCATATGGCTGCTTTGGCTGCCGGCGCGCCCGCCGTGCACGTCCTGCCGTGCGAGCGATGCATGGACCGGGGCTCCCTCACGAAGGAGCTGAGCTTCACCAGGCGCCTGCTCACGGCGCTCGGAGATGGGGACGCAGCCCGAAGGGTTGGAGCGCTCCCCACGACGGTACCGAAGTTGCGGCGTGCGGTCCTGGCTGCCGACGGGCTCACTGCCCTGGTCGAGGGAACCGGGATGGACCTGATGCCCGCACCGGACGCTCTCGAGACGCCGGCCCGGGCTGCGGCGTGGGCTGTTGGCGTGCTTCGAACGGCCACGGCTGGCGCGGGGCAGGACCAGCAGCTGCGCCCTCGGGTGATCGAGGCGCAGGGCTCACCCCTCGGCGTCCTGCGAGTGGCCGAGGGGTGCACGGCGTGCGGTATCTGCGCCCGGGACTGCCCCACGCATGCACTGACACTGAGCGCGGGCACGGGCAGCACGGATCTTGTTCTGGACCCTACGGCCTGCAACGGGTGCGGAGTGTGCGCCGAGACGTGTCCCGAGGGCGTGCTGGACGTTGTCATGGGCCTCGACCTCGATCTGCTGGCTCACGGCTGCGTCCCGATCGCCCGCGTGACCGCGGCGACCTGTCCTGACTGCGGCGTGATTGTCCCTGCTCTACCCGCCGCTGCTTTACCCGCCGCCTCTCACCTGACGTTGCTGCAAGCTGGGCTTGCCACGCGTTGCCCCGCATGCCGACAGGCAGTCCTCGTCGCCTCCATCTGAGCCCTGATCACGGGACGTTCCTCAGTCGGTCCGCGCATGGCGCGCGTTCACGGATTTTCGGTCGCGTGTACCTCTGGACCGGGTTCCGTCCTGCTCAATGAGATCGCCGCGGTGGAGGCGGATGCCCTCGCGCGCGGTCTGCTTCCGTTGCGCGAGAGCGAACTCGTGCTGGTCATCGAGGAGTTCACCGAGCCTGAGCAGGCCTGCAGCGGAAGCGTGGGATACCACCCCGGCGGTGATCGGGTTGAGCAGTCGCTGCTCAGTTGTCTGTGCAGGGTCTTGGGCCAGCCACGCTGCCCGGAGGCTGAGGTGCTCGTCAGCAGATGATGTCGTGGCGTACCCGGAGGCCGACACGCTGCAGCACACCGGCGTCAGCGGGCTGGTCCGCCGTGATCGGACACCGCCCGGGAATATTGCTCGCACTCGAAGGTGTTAAGGTATGGACAGACATTCGACAGACATTAGACTAACCTTTTTAGAAGGGACGGGCATGAGGATTGCCAAACGTGAGCAACAGGTCGCGGTGCCGTGCCACGGTACGCCGTGGCCCTCCTGCAGAGGGCTCCCGCTGCTGCCCGGACAAGGCTGAGAAATGGCACATCACCTCATGGGGCCTCGTCCCGCCGCCACGCCGTCCATGCGGATCGTCCCCGGACCCGGTCAGGAGTCCGTCTGGGACTTCCCGCGCCCGCCCCGGCTCGAGCCGAGCTCTGAGCACGTGGTGATCCGGTTCGGTGGGCAGGTCGTCGCGGATAGCCGTGACGCTGTCAGGGTCCTCGAGACGAGCCATCCGCCCGGGTACTACCTCCCGCGCGCGGCCTTCGTCGAGGGGGTGCTCGTCCAGACGCCCGGCTCCTCGGTGTGCGAGTTCAAGGGGACGGGGAGATACCTCGACCTGATTGTGGGTGTCGCTGTCGCGCGACGTGCCGCCTGGTTCTACCCCGAACCGTGGCGCGGCTACGAGCAGCTCCGCGACACGGTGGCCGTCTACCCCGGCGCCATGGACAGCTGCGAGGTCAACGGTGAGCACGTGACCCCCCAGGAGGGCGGCTTCTACGGGGGCTGGATCACCTCACGGGTGGTGGGCCTGTTCAAGGGGGGACCCGGGACCTTCGGCTGGTGAACCACGCGACGCCGGCAAGGCGGGCGGGTTCAGTGACGACTCAGCCAGGTTCGACTCAGCGTTCAGAGATCCGTTCCGCAAAGGGGAGAAACCGTGGGGATCCAGACAGCTCTCGACGAGGTGCGGCAGGCCGCATCAATCCTCGAAGGCATACGACGCGCCGACCGCCTGACCATCGCTGCGAGCCGGGATGGCAGCTCGAGGACGGTGCGCATCCTCGCTGCGGCGACGGAGTCCGCCGACCAGCTCAGCGCCATCGCCGCGGTCCACGCGCTCGCCCAGGTGGTCGGTCAGTCTGCCGATGAGGTGCTCATCGCCCTGCTCAGGCACGACTCGCTGTTCCTGCGGGAGCATGCAGCCTGGGCGCTCGGCACTCGCCCACCACAGTGGGACGGCACCCCCGACCTGGTCATGATGGTCGCGGACGGCGGATTCCCCGGGATGCTCGCCCAGCGCACCCTGGAGCGGTGGGGTCTGACCGCGCCTGAGCAGGTCGCCCTCTTTCTCAAAACTGCCCTGAAGCGGGTCGCTGATCCGGACGCCAGGGCCCGCCTCGTCGAAACCGTCGGACGCGCGCCCGGACCGATCCCCGAGCAGCTCCTGCGTTGCGTTGCGGTCGATCCGCACGAGGGCGACGCCGCGCGCGCCGCGGCGATCGAGGCCCTCGGCGACCGCCGCCCGAGTGAGGCGATCATGTCCGTCGTGACGGACCTTGCGCGCGGAAGCGGCACGCTTGCCGACGTGGCCGGTCTGGCCCTCTTCGACCTGACAGCCCCGCCGTATCCGCACGCTCCGCGGAGCCGGGGGCCGGCGATCGCGCAGCTCTTCCTGCACGCCGATATCGACCGGGAGCTCTCGCAGGTCGGTGCCGGAGACAATGGCGGCATCGCGACCCTGCTGGTGCGCCTTGGCGACGCGCTCGTCTCGGAAGGCCAGACGGCCGGGGAGAGCGTCCGGGCCGACGGGCCGGCGCAGGACAGCCGCGTCCTGACGATGTCCCGCGGAAGCCATGCCGAAGCACTCTCATCCCTCTCGTCTGTCGGCTCGCCAGGGGTTGGGCATGCCTTTGCGCCGGTTCCCTTCCTAGGCGACCCTGTCCCCGCTGTCGAGGCCTGGCCCCGACGGATCGCCGCCCAGCGCGGCATCCGCCGGGTCCTGCGCGCGGCCGGGCCCATCCATGCGATCCATCTTCGGATGGCCGACGTTGGCTCCCTGGCGGCCGCCACGGTCGCCCGCGAACGGGGCATACCAGTCGTGTTCACCGTGGCACCGGACCCCCACGCGGTGATCGACACGCTCGACACCTCCGGCGCACTGACTCGCGAGAGCTTCGGTACCGTCGACGTACGAGAGCATTTCTGGTTTCGCGCACGCCTCGTGCACCGCATCGCCGCAGATGCCGCGCACATCGTGTTGTTCCCCCGGCAGGAGCTGCAGCGGGACATGCGCAGACTCCTGGACCTCGACATCGCAGCAGACCCGGAGCGGCATTCCGTTCTTGCGGAAGGGATCGACCTCACCGTGATCGAGCGATCCTGCGCGCAGGCGCGAGCGTCCGCCGATGTGGAGGTGGATACCGCCGCAACCGTCACCGGTGCCTCCGTGGCTGCTGTGAGCGCGAGCGCCACACTGGCATTCGACGAGCTCGACGCCCTGCTCCGCTCGCTTCCGAGGGCTCGGCGGGGTCTGCCCCTTGCCATCACCGTGGGCCGGCTGCACCAGGTGAAAGGCATGGCGACCCTGGTGGAGGCGTGGGCTGGCAACCCCCGACTTCGCCAGCGGTGCAACCTTCTCGTCGTCGGTGGCGACCTCGAGCATCCGTCACGTGACGAGCAGGAGCAGCTCAGCCGGATGGCCGCCGTGTCCCCGCTCGCGGAGGCACCGGCGAACGGCCTCCTTCTCGCGGGGCACCGGCCGAACGCAACAGCCGCCTACTGGCTCGCAGCCGCCCGGTACGGTCGTCCTGGTCTGGCCGCCCCTCACGGCGCCTATGTGTGCGCGAGCGTGAAAGAGGAGTTTGGCCTGGCCCTGCTCGAGGCGATGGCGACGGGACTCGTGGTGGTCGCGCCGGGGTCAGGTGGTCCGGCGACGTACATCGAGAGCGGAGTGACGGGATTCCTCGTTGACACCCGCGACACGGTGGCACTGGCCAAGGCAGTCATGGACGCCCTGGACCTGGCAGTCGGCCCGGGGGGCAGCGCCATGGCGAAACGTGCCCGGGACGTGGTGGCCCAGAGCTTCACGATTCAGGCGATGGCGGCGAGCCTCTCAGACATCTACGCCAGGGTCGACGCATCTCGCCAGTTCGTGACCTCGCCGGTGATGATCTCATGACGCTGCTGATCATCAGCCCCGACTACGCCTCGCATCTCTTCCCTCTCGCGACCCTGGGAACGGCGTGGCGCGACGCGGGGGAGCGGGTGGTCGTGGCGACCGGGCCCGCCACGGCTGACATCGTGAGCCAGTTCGGGTTCGAGCGCGAGAACCTGCAGCTGGGCCGGGGTTCGAACCCGGGCGTGATCC
>JBBRWQ010000004.1:0-77079 GCA_038249115.1 Actinomycetales bacterium | reverse complement strand
CGGGAGGCCGAAGCGGGAGCCCAGGACGCGCGAGCGTCACATGACCGCGCTGAGAAACACCTTCAGCGGGCGACGGAGCTTGACCCCGACAGCGACGG
The DNA here is from genome assembly GCA_038249115.1 of Actinomycetales bacterium. Lineage (GTDB taxonomy): Bacteria > Actinomycetota > Actinomycetes > Actinomycetales > Dermatophilaceae > UBA4719. The sequence continues at coordinate 76,981 of JBBRWQ010000004.1, read as the reverse complement.
CCACGTCGAGGGTGGCCAGAGGGGAAACGAACGGCAGCAGGAAAGCAGTCCGGCCGACGACGAGCGCCACTGACCTCCCGGAGAACACCAGCGCAGGGGCCCGGACGGTGACCGGCTCAGGCGCGTCTTCATCACCAGTGTGCCGTCACCGGACTCGCGGTGAGGAGCCTGGATCGCGATAGCCGCGCACACGATGCCGGAACGCTGACTGACCTGTCGAAACGCACTCTGACGTCAGGATCCCTCAGGTGTGGGGCCGGCCAGCTCAGTTGGACCGCAAAGCGGTGATTCCGTCGATTGCTCCTCCGAGGACGGCGGCATACCCACCGGGTTTCCACTATCAAGCCGACGAGGAGAACAACGTCGTCGTGAGTGCCAAGAAGCCGACTAGGAGAACAACAGGGATGACGGTGACAACTACTAGGGCGAGAACTGCCCGGAGTGGCTGACGATGGCTGACAAGAGCTTGGAGGGACATGATCAGAGTGGCAATTAGCCCGATGAGGAACCCTGCGCCGGAGATCACGACCAGATAGCCATAGATAAGCGAGACGTCGTAACAAGAGGTTCCAATGCAGATCCCCAGAAAAAGGGACAAGAAGTTGACCGCAAGGAGGAGTGACAGCGGACACGAGAAACTGCCCGGAGACGGACACGAAGCTGCCCGGAGACGGACATGAAACCTGCCCGCTGGCAGTCATGAGATCTGCCTGACACGAATCCGTCTGCCTCGCCGCGTCCCGCGGTTGAGGCCCTACACGCCGACATCAGCGGGGTGGGGCTGCGGAATTCCGGCCGGAGTTGTTCCCGATGTTTCGCACAGGTACGACCCGGGTCCTGAGTTCCATCCGGGGGCCGTGATGAGCAGCTGGCGCCGACCGGAGGACCTCAAGTCCCAATTCAAAGCCCCATAACCAGACAAACCGGACATACATGACATGACATCGATTTACGCCAAGTCTAATCGGATCGCGTATCAGAAGTTCGTCGCCATATTCGTGAAGCGGGAGTAATGCCCTTGGAAGGCAACGGTAATCGTATCGGTCGGCCCGTTGCGGTGCTTGGCAACGATCAGGTCGGCTTCGCCCTCGCGAGGTGACTCGCGCTCATACATCGACTCGCGGTGAAGCAGGATCACCATGTCGGCATCTTGCTCGATGCTGTTATGGACGGCGATGCCGTTCGCGATGAAGTTGTGACTGCCCAGAACTGTTGCGTCATAGACCTCTTCGACGCCGTCAGGCTCAATCGAGACGACCGAGTCCCAGAGGACATCATTGATAGCTTCAAGGTCCAGGTCAGCCTCGTCGAGCACCTGCACAACCTGGCCCAAGCTCCGACCGTCGACTTCCACCCCGGACATCGATGCGGAATCGACTGAAGCCATGACCGTACCGACACGGTTCCACACGAGCGCCGTTGTCTCGACGTCACGCCTGTTGGCTGAGCGCGCGCGAACCATGTCGAGCAGCGCCAAGCTCTCAGCCCCCTGCTCGCCATGAACGTCAATCTCCTGCAGAAAACGGCGCTGGTCGTCCGAGCCGATGACATCCAGCGCGAAACCTTCACGAGTACTTCGAATCGAAGAGGCGATGCCGAAACGCAGGAGCAGGAGAGAAACGCCATCCAGGAGTCGGCGAGAGTTTGCCGTCAGTTGGATACGCCCGCCGTCGCCTGAACTGCCCACGCAAACCGAACCGCCCAACACCCACAGATACTTGATGAAGACGCCGATCTGGCGCTTGGACGCGTGGAAGGCCGCCTCGGGCACGTAACCGCGCGCCATACCGCTGAGGCTGTCGGCGAGCACGGCGATCTCGCCGTCGTCATCCCAGGGCCTGAGCTCGTGCGGCGCCGGGACGTGCCGAGGCACAGCCACCCGCGAGCCGCTGCGCAGGTCGCCCAGCTGGGTCCAGCCCTCGTAGGCCAGGAACGGGTGGTTCTCGGTCGCTCGGACCGTCTTGCCCGACGCCAGAGTCAGCCGGAAGACCGGCTTGACGCCGGTCGGAAATACATGGGTCAGATGCCTTTGCACATACCGCAACGAGTCATCCAGCGCCCATACGGGAACATCCGTGACGCCCCCTGCATAGAGCTCGCCCATCGACGTCTCAGCACCGGTGTCTGCTCTCAGAATCCGCGCGTCGGAAGTCAGGCAGCCTGACTCACGAAGGTCGCTCATCTGCGGCCGCTTGTCCGTGCGCTGCTCGCTGCCACGGTTCAGCTGGGAGATGGCGATGACGGGAACCTCGAGCTCCTTGGCCAGAAGCTTGAGTGCACGGGAGAACTCCGAGACCTCTTGCTGACGACTTTCGACCCGCTTGCCCGAGCTCATCAGCTGGAGGTAGTCGATGATCACCAGGCGAAGGTTGTGCTGCTGCTTGAGGCGCCGGCACTTGGCCCGGATCTCCATCAGCGACATGTTCGGCGAATCATCAATGAACAGTGGGGCATCGGAGACTTCGGCCATCGTGCGCGCCAGTCTGGTCCAGTCCTCGTCGCGCATCGTGCCCTTGCGCATGTTCTGCAGCTGGATCGACGCCTCGGCCGAGAGCAACCGCATCGTGATCTCGGTGCGGCTCATCTCGAGGCTGAACAGAACGGTGGCCATCTTGTGCTTGATCGCCGCCGACCGGGCGATGTCCAAACCCCACGTCGAGTTGTGCGTGGGGATCATGGACTCGCCAGCAAGGTAGAGATGCGCCTCGTTATCAACCTCGATGCATCGCACCGGCACAGACTCAACCGGACGAATAGCGTTCAGCTTCCACGTGGCCGCGCCGATCGTCGTCGGCGCCGAGTCCTGGCGACAGATGGACACCGCGCGCCCGTCACTCAGGAGAATGAGGATCTGAGCCGTCGTCCGAACGATCTCGTGCCAGTCCACGGTGACCAGCCACTGGTGTTCTGCGTCGGCGACGATCACGGACCCGTCGGAGAACTCAACCTCAAAACATGGTCGACCCATCATCACGTCGGTTGCGCGCGTCACGATGGTCGGCCGGCCGTCGGCCCCGAGCACCAGCTCACCGACCACGACCTCACCCATCGTGGTCCAGCCCGAGGGCGTGGGCAGCGGCGTGTCCAGCGCCAGCGCCTTTCCAACAGCAGGCCTGGCCGCCACGACGATCATCTGACCGGGGTGCAGTCCGTTGGTGAGGGCGTCGAACTCGGTGAATCCCGTGGGGACACCGGTCATCTCACCGGACTTGCCGGAGGCTGCCTCGATCTCGTCAACGGTCGCCTCGAGCACATCGCCGAGGACCGCGTAGTCGTCGCCGCCGCGCTTGTCCGCCACGGCGTAGATCTCGGCCTGGGCAGCATTGACGATGTCCAGGACGTCGCCACCGCCCTGGCCGTAGCCCATCTGGACGATCTTCGTGCCGGCATCGACGAGCCGGCGCAAGACCGCCCGCTCGGCCACGATCTGCGCGTAGTACCCGGCGTTGGCTGCCGTCGGCACCGAAGAGATCAGCTGGTGCAGATAGGCCTGACCGCCCACGCGCACCAGGTCGCCGCGCTTGGTCAGCTCATCGGAGACCGTGATGGCATCGGCCGGCTCGCCACGGCTGTAGAGGTCCAGGATTGCGTCGTAGATCAGCTCGTGCGCCGGGCGGTAGAAGTCGGAACCCTTGAGGCCTTCGACGCAGTCAGCAATCGCGTCCTTGGACAGCAACATGCCGCCGATGACGCTCTGCTCGGCGTGAACGTCCTGGGGAGGAAGCCGGTCGTCAGCGGGTCCATAGGAGGAGTTGGTCGGCCCGTCATACTTCTCGACGTTCAGCTTCGCGATCGACACGCGCGTCCCCTCCGATACCGACCCTGCAACACAAACCACAACCCGAACTACAACCAGCACACCATCTGGGTCTGACAGCCCCAAAACCGTCCAGACCGGGCTATCGTCCGCGCAGAGATCGGTACGAATCAGCCACGCTATTGCGGTCTGGCTGAGGACTCAAACGGGGGCTGTGCACATCGTGGGGACAACCTGTGCACCACGCCGCTCGAGGGTGTGCACACCCTGTGGACAACACGGTGAGTTTCGTTGTCGACAGCACGCTCTACGCAGGCTGAACTGCAGATACATGGTCCACACCCCTGTGGACAAAAGATAGTTTCGGTGTCTCGACGGCGCGCCGTCCCACGTGTCCCGCAGTGACACGGACAGGCCGCAGATCTTAGGTTGTGAACGTGACGGGGCTGGTGCGAGGCGACCTGGTCGATGCCGTATGCCGGGTGCTGGAGCAGGTTGGTGACCCCGACCGGGCCAGGGGCCAGCAGGCATACATGAAATCCACGATGCCCTTCCGTGGCATTCGCGCGCCTCACCTCAAAGCCACACTGAAGCCGCTCCTGGCCGACCCGGCATACCGCCTGCTCGCCCGCGACGAGTGGGAGGCGACGATTCGCAGGCTCTGGGACGGCGCGCAGTTCCGGGAGGAGCGTTACGCCGCGCTGGCCATCTCCGGGCACCGCCTTGTATCGGTCGTGGGCGCAGGACTGCCAGGCCATGCCCCTCTATCGCTATCTGATCGAAACGGGCGCGTGGTGGGACTTCGTGGATGAGATCGCCGCCCGCCGGGTCGGGCCGGTCCTTCGGGCACACCCCGAGACCGAAGCAGAACGGATGCGTTCATGGGCGATCACGGACAACATGTGGGTGCGCCGGGCTGCCATCCTCAGTCAGCTCTCGAGCAAGGACGAGACTGACCTACCCCTCCTCCTCCTCGACTGCATCACGCCCAACGTGACCGACCGAGAGTTCTTCATTCGCAAGGCAATTGGCTGGTCGCTGCATCAGTACGCCCATTCCGGCAACGAGGCCGCCGACTGGGTTCGTCGCACCGTCGAACAACTCAGCCCCCAGCTCTCATCGCTCTCCCGGAGGGAGGCGCTCAAGAACCTGGCGTGACGGCCGGTGCCAGCATCGAGGCCCGCGACCGCGGCATACCGCTGGCTTCGGAGATATTCGCCCGACCTTTAGTCTGCGAGGGTGAACCGCAATCGGTACTTGTCGGGCGATCCCCGCGAGTCCCCCGGCCAGAATGGCGGCCAGCGGCGTGAGATCCTGCGCCTGGCCGTCCCTGCGTTTCTCGCCCTCGTAGCGGAGCCACTCTTCCTGCTGGCCGACTCGGCGATCATCGGACACCTGGGCACGATCCAGCTGGCCGGGCTCGGCGTCGCCAGCGCAGCGCTGCTCACTGCCGCCAACATCTTCGTCTTCCTCGCCTACGGGACGACCTCGATCGTCGCCCGACAGGTCGGAGCCGGTTCTGAACAAGGTGCCGTCGGAGCCGGCGTGGACGGGATGTGGCTGGCGGTCGCGATCGGCATCGTGACCGGAGTACTCGTCGCCGTGTTTGCTGAACCACTGTGCGCTGTCTTCGGGGCATCCCCGGCCGCCTTGGCGCAGGCGGTGACGTACCTGCGGGTGTCGGCGATCGGCATACCGTCGATGCTGGTCGTTCTGGCAGTGACCGGAGTCCTGCGCGGACTGCAGGACACGAGAACGCCATTGGTCGCATCCGTCGTCGGATTCAGCAGCAACATCGCGCTCAACCTGCTCTTCGTCTACGGCCTGCACATGGGCATTGCGGGTTCTGCCCTCGGCACGGTTATGGCCCAGTCCGGTATGGCGTCCGCCCTCGTCATCGTCGTCGTGCGCCGCGCCCGTCGGCTCGGTGCAGGCCTGCGCCCGCATCCGGCTCGGGTTCTGAAGGCGGCTCTTGACGGCGTGCCCCTGCTCGTCAGGACCCTCGCCCTTCGAGTCGTCCTTCTGGTGACGACCTGGGTCGCGGCCGGCCTGGGGGACGTACCCCTTGCGGCTTACCAGGTATCCGCCACCGTGTGGACCTTCCTGGTCTTCGCCCTGGACGCTCTGGCGATCGCCGGCCAGGCGCTGACCGGCAAGGCCCTGGGCGCCGGCGATGTCGCCGGGGCTCGCGAAGCCACGCGCACCATGTTGTGGTGGGGCGTCATCGGTGGCACTGTGCTCGGAATCCTCGTGCTGGCAACGCATTCGCTCATACCCCCGCTTTTCACCTCCGACCCGGCTGTGCAGGCGGCGCTGGCCGCTGCTCTGATCGTGGTTGCCGTTGCACAGCCGATCTCTGGCTTCGTCTTCGTGTTGGACGGGGTGCTCATCGGGGCCGGCGACGGCTGGTGGCTCGCGAAGGCCCAGGTCGGTCTCCTCGTCCTCTATCTGCCGCTGATCCTGGTGGTTCGCGCTACCGAGCAGCCAGTGCTGGCCGGGGCGAATTCCGTTGCCGCGCAGGGCCATGCGATGACCGTCCTCTGGCTGACGTTTGTCGCCTTCATGTTGATGCGGGGGGCTGCCCTGGGCTGGCGCGCCCACGGCGACGCGTGGCTGATCACTGGCGCAGCCCGCTGACGTCTGCTCAGCCGTTGAAGGGGCTCAGGTGGCTCCGCTGGCCGATCTTTGCCTGCTCGTATGCCGTCCGGGCCGCGCGGGTAACCGCCTGGGTGGAGACCTCGGCGACGGGAACGTCCCACCACGACTGACTCGACGGCGATCCGGTCGCCAATGCGCACTCCACGTGAACGACTGTGGTTCCGGTGGCCCCCAACGCCTGGCTGAGGCACTGCCGGAACGCGCCGAACGTGTCGGCGCGCAGGACCTGTGCACCGAGACTGGCAGCGTTGGCGGCCAGGTCGACCGGCAGGATGTCCCCGTCGAGGTGTCCCGTATCACCGCGGTAGCGATGGCTGGTGCCAAACCCTGGCACACCAACGGTTTCCGACAATGCGCCGATCGAGGCGAAGCCGTGGTTCTGCACCACCACCACGACCAGCTTGATGCCCTCCTGCACCGCAGTGACAATCTCCTGGGCCATCATCAGATAGGATCCGTCGCCCACCATGACGATGACCTCACGGTCGGGCACGGCCATCTTGACCCCGAGCCCCCCGGCTATCTCATAACCCATGCACGAGTAGCCGTACTCCACCTGATATCCCATGACGTCGCTCGTGCGCCACATCTTGTGCAGGTCGCCGGGCATCGAGCCGGCAGCGCACACGACGACGTCACGAGGACCGCACAGGTCGTTGACCGTGCCGATCACCTGACTCTGGCTCGGGGCGATGTCCGGGTCGCCGCCAGGGTTGTAGGCCGCTTCCACTGCTCCGTCCCACACGTGGGCCAGGTCACTCGCCCGACGCGTGTACGCCGGGTCAGCTCGCCACCCGCTGAGATGGGTCATCAACGCCTGCAACGCTTCCCGGGCATCTGCGACCAGAGACAGGCCTGAGAGCTTGTGCCCGTCGAGGGCCGCCACATTGATGTTGACGAACGTGACGTTGGGGTCGCCGAACGCGCTCATCGACGCGGTCATGAAGTCGCTCCAGCGGGTGCCGAGGCCGATCACCAGATCGGCCTCGGCTGCCAGAGCGTTGGCAGCGCTGCTGCCGGTCGACCCAACTGCGCCGACCGACTGCGGGTGATCCCAGGCCAGAGAGCCCTTGCCCGCCTGCGTCTCGGCCACAGGTATGCCTGTGGCTTCAGCGAACTGGCGCAATGCCTCCGTGGCCTCGGAGTAGCCAACGCCGCCGCCGGCGACGATCAACGGGCGCTGGGACGCCCTGATCGCGGCCACTGCCTCCATGAGAACGGACGCCTCGGGCAACGGCCGGGCGACGTGCCAGACACGAGTGTCGAACAGCTCGACCGGCCAGTCCCAGGCCTCGGCCTGGACGTCCTGCGGCAGGGCGATGGTGACCGCCCCCGTGTTCACCGGGTCGGTCAGTGCGCGCATCGCCCCGAGCAACACAGAAGGGAGCTGCTCCGGCCGCCATACCCGGTCGAAGAAGACCGACACCGGCCGCAGCGTGTCGTTGACCGAGATGTCGTGGCCGCGCGGAGACTCCAGCTGTTGCAGGACGGTGCCGCTGGCCCGGGTTGCGAAGACGTCGCCGGGTAACAACAACACGGGAACCCGGTTGATCGTCGCGAGTGCAGCCCCGGTGACCAGATTGGTGGCACCAGGGCCCACCGACGTCGTGCACGCCATGGTCTGCAGCCGATGACGCATCTTCGAGAAGCCGACCGCAGTGTGCACCATGGCCTGTTCGTTGCGGCACTGGTAGAAGCGCAGAGCGTCCTGACCACCGTCGGGGCCGAGCTCGTGCTCGCGCTCCATCTGCATCAGCGCCTGGCCGAGACCGGCGATGTTGCCGTGGCCGACGATTCCGAAACAGCCTTCGATCAGCCGATGCCGGATCCCGTCGCGTTCGGAGTACTGGCACGCGAGGAACCTCACGGCAGCCTGGGCAACCGTGAGCCGGATCGTCTGGCTCACCCGCGGCCACCGAACGGCAGCCGGGGATCAATCTTCTGGGAAGCCCAGGCCGTGGTCACCCAGGCATGGCTGGGGTCTTCGGTGACCAACCACTCGCGGCGTGGTCCGGGACCGGCCATCACGTTGAGGTAGTACATGTCGTAGCCGGGGGGTGCCATCGATGGACCGTGCCAGCCATGCGGGACCATGACCACGTCACCACTGCGCACTTCCGCCATGACGTTGATCTGCCGGTCCTTGGTGCCATAGACCCGTTGGTAGCCAAAGGGTTTGGCCCCCTTCGGCGCAGTTGCGTCGGCGCGCATCTCGAAGTAGTAGATCTCCTCGAGGACGCTCTCGTGGTCCTGACGGCGCTCATCGTGCTTGTGTGGCGGATACGACGACCAGTTGCCCGCCGGGGTGAGCACCTCACAGGCAATGATCGATTCGGCATCGAGCACCGAAGGGGTTCCAAAGTTGTTGACCTGGCGTGAGCAGTTTCCGGCACCACGCATCTCGACAACGGTCTCTTCGACGGGGATCCGTCTGAACGGTAATACTTTTGAGGCGGTCGCATGAGGTAGGGCGATGCGCCCACCAGATGGGCTGGTGATGGTGAACCTCGACGACACCGGCACGTAGGCGTAGTCCGTCAGTCCCTCAAACGGCCCTGGGCGCCCGGCGAGCAGCAGCAGCTTGCCCGCGCACTCGACCCGAACCTGACCGGACAGCGGCAGGACCAGCCATTCATGCTGGCCGCCCGCGATGACCCGCGACTCACCGGCGGCCAGCGTCACAACATAAAGGCCGGCGTGGTCCCAGTCCTCCTCTCGTGTATCGATCGCCACGTCGAAACCTGGACGGCTGGCCGAACCTGCCGGTCGATACCACTTACTCATGACGCGCCTCCCTGCATCAGTTCGACGACCGCGTCGACCGCGGCCGCTACGTCATCGACATGCCCGCCAGTGGGCCGCCCAAACATGAGGTCCTCGACCTCGCGGGTGGTCGGCATGGCGGTCGAGCACTCCAGTCGCGAGGCAACGATCGCCCCGGCAGCGCTGGAAAACCTGATCACGCGTTCGAGGGGCCAGTCGGCCAACAGCCCATGACAGAGCGCCCCGCCGAAGGCATCACCTGAGCCGAGACCGTTGACCACCTCGACCTGAATCGGCTCGACCTCGACGCGCTGGCTGCGGGTTCGGGCCAGCACACCCTGGGGGCCCCGTTTGACGATGGCCAGTTCGATTCCCTTGTCCAGCAACGCCTCTGCCGCCCGGTCAGGGTCGCTCTCGCCCACGGCAACCTCGCACTCCTGCAGGTTGCCGACTGCAACGGTCACCATCGACAGTGCGCGGTCTATCTGCGGCCGGGCCTCGTCGGGGTCATGCCAGAACATCGGGCGGTAGTCCAGGTCGAGGATGGTCAGCGGCTCCCGCCCGCGTGCCTCCCACGCGGCGAAGTGCGCGGTGCGGCTCGGATCTTCTGACAGTCCGGTCACCGTGGACCAGTAGACCGAGGCAGAACGCACGGCGCCCAGGTCGATCTCGGAGGCCTGGATCTGCAGATCCGGGGCGACTGGGTAGCGGTAGAAGTACAGCGGAAAGCTGTCGGGCGGGAAGATCTCGCAGAACGTGATCGGGGTGGGCAGGTCATCAACCCCAGAGACGAACCGGTCATCGACGTCAAGGTCTCGCAGGGCCTGGTGGATGAACGTGCCGAATGGGTCGCGTCCGGTGCGGGTGATCACCGCAGTACGCCGTCCGTGCCGAGCCGCTGCCACAGCGACGTTGGTCGGACTGCCGCCGAGGAACTTGCCGAACGTCTCAACGTCCTGCAGGTGCGTATCCGACTGCAGCGGATACAGATCGACGCCAACCCGCCCGATCGTGAGCACGTCGAAGGGAAGTGCCTTGTCGCTCATGCCAGGCTCCGGGCGACGCCGCGCAGATGCTCGATGCTGGCCCGTACGTCGGCCACCGGACCGGGCTCGCCGACGCCGGGTGGCCCGGTCAAGATGGTGTCCTGCTCGAGGACGTACCACCCGCCATACCCCGCGCCCTCCAGCGACCCGACGATCGCGGCGATGTCCACGTCGCCCTGACCCAGCGGGCGATACATGCCCTGACGAACCGCTTCGGTGTAGGTCACCTCACCAGACTGCACCCGCTTGGCCCAGGCCGCATCCACATCTTTGAGGTGCGTATGCCGGATCCGTGGCGCGTGTCTGGCCGCAAGGGCCACCGGGTCGGCGCCGCCGATGAGCAGGTGACCGGTGTCCAGGCACAGCCCGATCCGGCTGCCAGCGAGGACGCGTTCGACATCCTCCGTAGTCTCGACCATCGTGCCGATATGCGGGTGAAGGGTCGCCGTGATCCCGGCCCCGCTGGCAACCAGGTCGAGCCGGTCGAGGTTGGCGAGCAGGGTCTGCCAGCGGGAGTCGTCGAGGGCCGGCCGCTCGTCATACCCATCGGTCCCGGTCGCAGCGGCAAGGACAAGAGTGCCTGCGCCGGCGGCGATGAATCCCCCGAGTGCCCGTTCAATCTCAGGCACCGGGTCGTGCATGGGGTCATGCAGCAGGACAGGAACGAAGCCACCGACAGCCCGTAACCCCATGTCCGCCAACGTCTTGGCTTTGTCTTCCGGCTCATCGGGCAGGAAGCCGTCAGGTCCGAATTCGGTCGCGCCCAGGCCGACCTCGCGCATCTGCCCGAGCACCGTCGCAGCGTCGATCTGCCAGCCCCAGCCGGGCACCTCGCAGACACCCCACGAGATCGGCGCGCCTGCGATCCGTTCGTCGAACGTCGTCATCGGCCCACCTCGTCCATGCGAACCGGCCGACCCTCGCGTCGCGACAGGGCGCACGCCTCGGCAACAAGGAACGCCTGCAGGCCATCCTGCACCGAGCATGGCGTCTCGATCCGGCCGCCGACGAGCTCCGTGAAGGCAACCATCTCATCGACATAGGCCTGGCGGAATCGCTCCATGAAGTCGGCGTACGGCTTGCCGCCCGGGAACTGGACGCCGGCCTCGAGCGAGCGCAGCGGCAGCCGGTCGTCCATCCCGACGCAGATGGAGTCCTTGCTGCCCAACGCTTCCAGCCTTACGTCGTAGCCTCGGGCGTTGTAGCGCGAGCCGGAGATGAGGGCGATGGTGTCGTCATCCAGGGTGAGCACGGCAGCGGCAGAGTCGAAGTCACCGGACTCGGCGAAGAACGTCGCCCCGCGGTTCTCGCCGACGGCGTAGACACTGACCACCTCGCGGCCGGTGACGAACCGGACCGCGTCGAAGTCGTGGATGCTGCAGTCGCGAAAGAAGCCACCCGAGGTCGGGATGTACGACGCATGCGGCGGGGCGGCATCGCTGGTGTTGGCCCGGATCGTGTGGATCCAGCCCAGGCTGCCACTGGTCACGGCGTCACGGGCGGCGCGGAAGCCGGCGTCGAAGCGACGCTGAAAGCCGATGTGGACCGGCACCTTTCCGGCGGCCACCCGCTCGGCGATCCGCCGGGTGCCCTGCAGGTCGGCAGCGACCGGCTTTTCGCAGAATGTCGTCAGCCCCGCATCCTGGGCACGCTCGATCAGCTCGGCGTGCGCACTGGTGGGTGCACAGATGGCAAACCCGTCAAGTCCGGACTCAAGCAGGGCCTCGACATCGGTGGTGACTTCGAGGCCGAGCTCCTTGGCCACGGCCCGCGCGCGCGCATCGTCCGAGTCGGTGACGACCACCTGTTCGACGCCGGCCAGCCCCTTGAGGGTGGCGGCATGGAAAGCCCCGATGCGGCCGACTCCAACCAACCCGATGCGCATGCTGAGACCTTCCAGGTCGTTCGTCTCAGCCTATTCGGTGGGTCCGGGTCACGAGCCGGGTTCGACGTATTGCCGACAGCTTTAGCGAGCTCTTGCCAATCTGCCGACGTCATGACCTGGGTGTCAGCTCTTGCCCTTCTCCGTGCGAGCTGCCGACTTTGCGTCCCGCTTGGCCTTCGCGGCTGCGGACTTCTCGGCACCCTTGGCCTTGTCGGCTGCCGACTTCTCTGCGCCCTTGGGGCACTCGTGCGCAGCCTTGGACACGGCCACACCATGGTCGCGGCCTACGAGCGACGTGTCCTGCGCGACGGCGGAGACACACGCTCCGTGAACACCCTGAGCACCACCCGCCGCCTCGGCAGGCTCGGCGGCCTCGGCGGCAGCCTCAGCCGCTTCAGCGGCGGCCTCAGCCGCGTCCTTCGCGGCGTCCTCCGCATCTGCTGCTTCGGTCTCGGCGATCAGTAGATTGTCGGGCTGCAGCAATGACTGGCCTGCCGGTGCCTGGCTGTCCTGAGTGCCTGACGACGTCGACTCGTCGGCGAGCGCGACTCCGCCGGTGAGCAGGGTGAATGCGGCGACAGCGGAAAGAACCAGCTTCACCGGCCGACCGAATCTCGAGGAGGTCTTGCGTGAGGTGTCGAACATGGTCAACCTCCGGGCTGGAACTACGTCGATCAGATGATTACCGCTGTGACAGTTTCAACGGTACGCCGGGCAACGGGTGCTGCGATACCCCCAAAACACGTTCTTTGCACTAGGACCACCGAACCAATACCCACCGTCGCGCACATCGTCCTGGTGGCCAAGGCACAGCACACGACGAAGGGCGCGGACCCGACGAGGATCCGCGCCCTTTGGCGACGTGCTTCGTGCAGCGTCAGCCTGCGACGACGTCCAGCTTGATCGTGGCCTGCACCTCGGGGTGCAGGCGAACGAGCGCCTCGAATGCGCCGGTCGACTTGATCGAACCCGAGAGCTCGATCTTGCGACGGTCGAGCTGGGGGCCACCGGAAGCCTTGACGGCGTCGGCGATATCGCCCGGGGTCACGGCGCCGAAGAGGCGACCGGACTTGCCAGCTTTAGCGACAACCTTGACCGGCTTGGCCTCGAGCTGGCCCCTCATGCCCTTTGCCTCATCCAGGGACTTGACCTCTCGGACCTCGCGGCCCTTCTGGATCGCGGCAACCTGCTTCTCGACGCCCTTGGTCCAGCCAGTGGCCAGACCCCGACGCAGCAGGAAGTTGCGGGCGTAGCCGTCCTTGACGTCGACCACATCACCGGCCGTGCCGAGGCCAGTGACCTCGTGAGTCAAAATAACCTTCATTGTGCTTCTCCTTCTCGGTCAGCTAGCTCAGCGGTCAACTAGCTCAGCGAGCCGAGCTGGAGTAGGGCAGCAGTGCCATCTCACGGGCGTTCTTGACGGCCGTGGCGATGAGGCGCTGCTCCTGTGCGGACACACCGGTCACCCGACGAGCGCGGATCTTGCCGCGGTCGGAGATGAACTTGCGCAGGAGCGCAGTGTCCTTGTAGTCGATGTTCTCGACCTTCGCCGCTTTGAGCGGGTTGGCCTTCTTCTTGGGCTTGCGCACTACGGGCTTGGCCATCGTGGTGCTCTCCAATCTTGAGAGGAGCCCAGGGATTCACCCCTGGGATGGCATGACTTTTGTGTTGACTTGTTTCTTGTGTCCTGCTGCGAGATCGCTCGAGGATGAGGCGAGGCGGGTGGAGACCTAGAAGGGGGGCTCGTCATATGACGGGCCGTTGCCCCAACCACCCTGAGGGCCGGCCGGCGCTGCGCCACCACCAGTGTTGGCGGGGGCAGGCGAACCAGTGGCCCACGGGTCGTTGGCAGGAGCACCCTGAGCGCTGGCCCCACTCGTGGACCCACCGCCCTGACCGCCACTGCTCTGAGCATTGCCCTGACCGCCAGCGTTGAACCCGCCGCCTCCGGTGCCCCGCTGGGTCTTGTTGACCTTTGCGGTGGCGTACTTCAACGACGGTCCGACCTCGTCCACGTCCATCTCGACGACGGTTCGCTTCTCGCCTTCCTTGGTCTCGTACGAACGAGACTTCAGTCGGCCAGAGACCAGCACACGGGTGCCGCGTTGCAGCGATTCAGCGACGTTCTCCGCCGCGTCACGCCACACCGAGCAACGCATGAACAGGGTCTCGCCGTCCTTCCAGTCGTTGCTCGTCCGGTCGAACTGACGCGGGGTCGAGGCAACGGTGAAGTTGGCGACGGCAGCACCCGAAGGTGTGAACCGCAGCTCGGGGTCGCCAGTGAGATTGCCGATGATCGTGATGACGGTGTCGCCAGCCATATCGAGTCCTCTTTATTCGAAGTTCAGGCGCCGGGGCGCAGGAGCTTGGTCCGCAGGACGGATTCGTTCAGGCTGAGCTGACGGTCCAGCTCCTTTGCCGTGGCCGACTCCGCGTTGAAGGTGACGACGGCATAGATGCCCTCAGACTTCTTCTTGATTTCGTAGGCCAGACGGCGTTTGCCCCACAGGTCGACGTTGTCCAGGGTGCCGCCATCTTTGGTGATGACAGACAGGAACTTGTCGAGTGAGGGCTGAATCGTGCGTTCCTCGAGATCGGGGTCGAGGATGATCATGAGTTCGTACTGACGCATGCTGATAACCCACCTCCTTCGGTCTAGAGCGGTCACGGAACATCCGTGACAGGAGGGTTGCAGCGTCCCACCTCGAAACACCGTGCCATGCACCACCGACAGAGGTCGGCGGTGAACAACATGGACATCACGAGGCGAACCCGATGAGACTACCGGCAACGTGCCTCGCGCCTGAAATCGCACGCCGCGCGGCGGTCCTGGGGCCTAGCCGACGTGGACGAGCAGCCGATCCCGCGCGCTGGCCATCGGACCGGCCAGCGGGTCGATCTCCTCTTCCTCGTCGATCTCGTCACGCAGGGCATCGTCACCCAGATCGACCGCGTCACCGGCTTCGGCCTCGTCGTCAGGCCAGGTCTCACGGACCGGCCGGCGGGAGCGCGCCAGACGCCATACCTGCGCGAGCAGGAACAGCATGGCGGCCAGACGCAGCCCGAGCAGCACGGAGTACATGCCCTTCGGGAGCCCGCGGTCCGGACTGGAGAGCCCGGCGATGTAGAGCCACACGCCCACGAAGTAGCTCGCCTCGAAGCCGGCCCAGATCAGATGGTCGCGCCACTGCATCCCGACGAGTGCGATCAGGGGAAGCAGCCACAGTCCGGCCTGGACGGGCACCGACTTGCCGGTCACGATGACGATCACCAGCATCACGAGGGAGACCTCGGCGACGGTGGGCCGCCGGTCCAGGCTCAGGGCGAAGAGCCCGCCAACCGCCAGGGCAGCCACCCAGCCCAGGATGGCAAGCGCAGTCGCACCACCTGCCGGCAGACTGCGCCCCAACAGCGACGGCACCATCCACACCGAGCCGTAGCTCGCACCGGCCCGCCACCAGCTGCGATAGACCGAGAGCAGGCCGTCGGCATTGACCACGAGCCAGGGCAGGCTCACCGCCAACCAGGTGACAAGGGCGGTGGTCGAGAGCCTCTTCCACGCCGAGACTTGACCGGAGCGCACCGCGAGCAGGCCGATGGCGACGAGCAGGACGAGCGGGTAGCTGCGCGCCGAGATGGCCAGCCCCAGGACGAAGCCGGCCATCAGTATCTTGTTGCGTCCCCAGGCCCACAACGCGGCCGAGGCGAGCAGGACTCCGAGCAGGTCGCCCGAGACCAGTCCGGCCAGAACCAGCACCGGGCTCAGCGCCACATGGGCCGCCCGCCATGGCGCGCCCGGGACCGAGGCCGCCGTCACGACCACGAGGGCCATCACGATGACGGTGATCAGCGTGGCCCACAGGGCGAAGTACCACTGCTGCTGAACCAGGGCGGAACCGTCCGGGACGGCAAGCCCGACCAGCCGCATCACCAGCCCCGAGATCAGGGGCTGGTCCAGCGGCTGGGACCCCGACAGGTAGGGCATGGCGTGCCCGAGGCCCGAGCTCTGATAGGCGATCGGAAGGTCCGAGTAGCAAGCGTGCCAGAACTGGTCCGGCGCGTTCCAGCCCTTGCTGAAACAGGGCGCCTTCTGCAGCAGCCCGACAGCGATCGTCAGACTCGAGAGCCCGACCAGCACGGCCGCCGCGGGTTGCCAGGCAGACTTCGCCCTATCCCGTGTCAGCGCGGCGTAGCGTCCAAGCGGCCCGCCGATGACCTCGCTCGCCGCGGCGGCGACCGGGTCGGACCGGGACGGCGCGATCACGGCTTGGTGACGGTCGGCGAGGCGGTGGTGGTCGGCGGGGCGGTGGTGGTCGGCGGGGCCGTGGTGGTCGGCGGGGCCGTGGTGGTCGGCGGCGCGGTCGTCGTGGGTGCAGCGGTCGTCGTGGGCGCCGTTGTCGGCGTTGGAACTGAGCTGTCACCCAGGCCTGCTCGAGGCGGGAAGTCGAGCACCTTCTGTCCCTTCAGTGCGCCCTCCATGAACGCGGTCCAGATATCGACCGGGATGCCGCCACTGGAAACCGTGGTCACGCCGTCGGCGTAGGTGACGGACTCCTCGCCCTTGTTCTTGTAGATCCCGACCGCAGCCGAGAGCTGCGGAGTGAAGCCGTCGAACCACACCGCGCGGGTCTTGTCCGTCGTGCCGGTCTTGCCGGCAGCCGGCCGACCCAGAGCCCGCGCGCCAGAACCAGTGGCCCCTCGGTCGGTCACCACGCGCGTCATCGCGTCCGTGACGTCGGCCGTCACGGCCTTGTCGAAGGCCGGTTTCAGCTCCTTCTTGACCTTGTAGTCGATATTGCCGTCCGCGGACTTCACCGTGACTATGAGATACGGCGCCGCCTTCTGCCCCTGCGCGGCAATCGTCGCGTAGGCGTTGGCCATGTCGATGACAGTTGGCGAGGCGGTGCCCAGGATGTTGTTCATGCTGACGCCCAGCCCGATCGTGTCCTTCGGCACTCCCGCGAGGATCGCCGCGTCCCTGACGCCTGTGGCCTCGGTGCCGCCGTCGGCAAGCTTGATGTTCAGCTGGGCGAAGACGGTGTTGACCGAGTGGGCCAGTGCCTTCCGCAGGTCGATCGTGCCAAACTGCTCATTTCCGTAGTTCGGGACCTTGCCGCGAGGGTCGCCCGGGCCGATGAACTGCGGGAAGTACTGGGGGCTGTGGCCGTTGAAGGTCGTCTTGGTGCTGATGTCTTTCTGGACAGCGGCAAGGAGACCGAAGACCTTGAACGTCGACCCGGCCTGCATCGTTGCCTGGGTCGCGTCGTTGAGCTGAACCTTGCTGTAGTCCTTGCCGCCATACATCGCGACGATGGCTCCGTCACCTGGCTTGATCGCGGTCAGCCCGACGTGCCACTTGGGCGCCTTCTTCTCCGACGGCATGTTGGCGTTCACGGCCTTGACGGCCGCAGCCTGGGCCTGCCTGTTGATCGTCGTCACGATCCGTAGCCCCCCGCGGTCGACGTCGGCGTCGCTCAGTTTCAGCTTCGCCTTGAGCTCGCGGCGGACCTCTTCCGTGATGTACCCGACTGTCCCTGCCTTGGTGGTCTTGGCGCGGTCAAGGACCTTGGGGAACGTGGTCTTGGCCCGCTCCGCGGGGCTGAGCCAGCCCTCGGTCACCATGCCGTCCAGGACGTACTCGACGCGCGCCTTGGCGCTGGCCGCCTGTTTAGGGCCGAGCGCGGGGTCGTAGAACGCCGGCCCGCGGATAACGGAGGCGAGCAGCGCGCCCTGGGCGACTGTCAGCTTGGACACGTCGACACCGAAGTAGGCCTTGGAAGCAGTCTGGATGCCGGAGGCGCCGCGGCCGTAGTAGATGGTGTTGAGGTAGTTCGCCAGGATCGTGTCCTTGGACTCCTGCTGGTCGATCTTGATGGAGATGAAGAACTCTTTGGCCTTGCGGGTGATGGTCTGGTCCTGGGTGAGGAAGTAGTTCTTGACGTACTGCTGGGTGATCGTGGACCCGCCCTGGGTCGGTCCGCCCTTGAGCGCCACCACTACTGCCCGCGCGATACCCGTGGGTGAGACACCGTTGTTCTGATAGAACGAGCGGTCCTCAGCGGCCAGCAGTGCGCGCTGGACGTGCAACGGGATCTTGGTCAGCGGCACCGACTCGCGGTTGACCACGCTGACCCGGTCCAGCTCGGTCTTGCCGTCGGAGTAGTAGATGATCGACGCCTGCGCGTTGGCCAGCTGGTTCGGCTGGGGGATGTCGGTCGCTGCATAGGCGACTCCGAAGGCAGCCACGCCGAGCAGGAACAGCCCGAGAAGAGTCAGCAGAATCGGCTTCGTCGAGAAGAACCGGCGCCAGCCGGTGCGCGCCTTCTTGCGCTTGGCGCTGGCCATACTTGCGCTCCGGCTTGCGCTCCTGCTGGCGCGGGTGGGCGGGGTGCTCACTGGTCTTCTTCCGTCGACGATGGAGGTTCGCTGCCCTCCGGCAGTGTTCCCCAGTATGACGAAAGTATGACGAAGCGCCGGCGGACCACGTCCCACACGCCATGTCCGTCGAGGTCGCTGGCGGTCGATCGCAACTGTCAGGCGGAGGCTCAGATCTTGACATATCGGACCTAAACCGGTTTATTAGTTCTTAATGGCTACCCACCGCGCCACCATCATGGACGTCGCCCGGCTCGCCGGCGTATCGAAGGGCGCGGTGTCGTTCGCGCTGAACGGCAGGCCCGGGGTCGCCGCGGAAACGCGCGAACGTATTCTCGCCGCCGCCCGTGAGCTCGGCTGGACCCCCAGCCTGCGGGGCAGGGCGCTGTCGGTCTCCCGCTCGCTCGCCGTGGGGTTGGTGATCGCCCGCTCCCCCGAGACCCTTGGCGCCGACCCGTTCTTCGCCTCGCTCATCACCGGCATCGAGACCGTCCTGTCCGAGCGGGGCTACGCACTGATGCTCCAGCTCGTCAGGGACGAGAAGAGCGAACATGAGAGCTACCGACGGCTGGCCGCGAGCGGCCGCGTCGACGGTGTTTTCCTCACCGACATGCGGGTCGGCGACGTGCGACCACAGCTGCTCACCGACCTCGGCCTGCCCACCGTCGTGATCGGGCATACACAGGGACCCGAGCCGTGGTCATCCGTCTATATCGACGACCAGCCCGGGATAGCCGCAGCCGTCGAGCACCTCGTCGCGCTGGGACACCGGCGGATCGACCACGTGGCCGGCCCCGCCGAGTTCGTGCACGGCCTCTCCCGTCGGGCCGCCTGGGCCTCGGCTGTCAGGCACGCGGGGCTGGCGCCGGGCATCTGCATCACCTCGGACTTCTCCGCTCAGGGGGGCGCCGACGCGACCAACCGGCTGCTCGATCTGGCCGACCCGCCCACCGCGATCGTGTTTGCCAACGACCTGATGGCCATCGCGGGCATGTCCACGGCGATCGGCCGCGGTGTGGACATCCCGGGCCAGCTCTCGATCACGGGCTTCGACGACAGCCCACTCGCGGCTTACGTGCACCCGGCGCTCACCACATCACGCACCGACGTCGTCGGATGGGGACGTGCCTCCGCCACCCGGTTGCTGGCCATCGTCGGTGGCGAGGGGGGTGCCGAGATCGACCTCCCCGGACCCGAGTTCGTCGTCAGAGCTTCCACCGCGCCGCCACGCCATCCAGGCACCGGCGCACCTAGCAACGGGAGTGTCAGGCCACCCCGCCCCATCCGACGACTTGTGAAGGACACCGTGACCCAACCGCCGCATGACCATGCCGTACGCCCGTCCGAGCACGTCGCCAAGCCCTGGGGCCATGAGGAGATCTTCGCACTGGTCGAGGGCTCGTACATCGGCAAGCTGCTCCACATCAGGGCCGGTCAGTCGCTCTCGCTGCAGTACCACCATTCGAAGGACGAGACGATCGCCCTGATCTCGGGTCAGGTCGAGCTCGACCTCGGCCCCGACGCCGAAACATTGCGTGCGGTGACCCTGTCCCCCGGGGACTCCGTGCACGTGACCCCGGGCATGCTGCACCGTCTGCGCGCCGTGCAGGACTCAGTTCTGGTGGAGGCCTCGACCGCCGCCCCCGGATGGCGTGAGGACATCGTCCGGCTCGAAGACCGCTACGGCCGGCTCGGAACCACCGCGCCATAGACCCACCCTTCCGTCCGAACACGGGCGCCGGCACTGTTTCGCGCCCCAGGGGCCGAATACGGTGCCGGCGCTGTGTTCGGACAGGGCCGCGGGAAGATCGGGCTAGTTTCCAGATATATCGGTTCGATATATCTAATGCTATGGTGCTTCTGACAGTTAGTAATCTGTCCTGCCATGCCGCCACCGCGGAGCAGGCAACGCAGCTTGAAATCAGGAGGTAGGACCAGCTTGAGTCGACGTTCCGCCCTGTTGGAGCTCGCCATCCTCGGTCTCCTGCACGACTCACCGATGCACGGCTACGAGCTGCGCAAGCGACTCAACGCCGTCCTGGGGGCATTTCGGGCATTGTCCTTCGGGACTCTCTATCCGTGCCTGCGTGACCTGGTCGGGCGCGGCTGGATCGCCGAGAGCGCCGCCGACGATGACGCCCCTGGGGCACCTGCCACAAGCAGCGGCACCGCCAGCCGCCGGGCTCGGATCGTCTACAAGCTCACCCCCGAAGGCAAGGACCAGCTCCACGCACTGCTGTCCCATTCCGGGCCGTCAGCCTGGGAGGACGACACCTTCAACGTGCACTTCGCCTTCTTCGGCCGGACCGAGGCCGATGTGCGACTTCGCATTCTCGAGGGCCGACGAAGCCGGCTCGAGGAACGCCTGGACGCCTTCCGCTCCGCGGCAACGCAGCGTCGGGAGCGGCTGGACCTCTACACCGCCGAGCTGCAACGCCACGGCCTCGACTCCGTCGAGCGTGAGGTCCGATGGCTCTCCGAGCTGATCGAGTCCGAGCGTTCGTCCACAGCCCCCACCGGCTCGACAACCGTCCCCCCCACCGGACCATCCGTCGAGCCGCCCACCACGTGACCATCCGTCATACCAAGGTGTTTTTGCACCACAACAACAAGGAGAAACCCATGGGATCAGTGCGCGTCGCCATCGTTGGCGTCGGCAACTGCGCCAGTTCGCTGGTGCAGGGAGTCGAGTACTACAAGGACGCCGACCCGAGCGCCAGCGTGCCCGGTCTGATGCACGTCATGTTCGGTGACTACCACGTCAAGGACGTCGAGTTCGTCGCCGCCTTCGACGTCGATGCCAAGAAGGTCGGGTTCGACCTGTCCGAGGCCATCGTCGCCTCTGAGAACAACACCATCAAGATCGCCGACGTGCCACCGACCGGTGTCATCGTCCAGCGCGGGGTCACCAACGACGGTCTCGGCAAGTACTACCGCCTGACCATCGAAGAGTCCGACGCCGAGCCGGTGGAC
The DNA here is from genome assembly GCA_038249115.1 of Actinomycetales bacterium. Lineage (GTDB taxonomy): Bacteria > Actinomycetota > Actinomycetes > Actinomycetales > Dermatophilaceae > UBA4719. The sequence goes on along the minus strand of JBBRWQ010000004.1, from coordinate 55,524 downwards.
ATCGTCCAGGCCCTCAAGGACGCCAAGGTCGACGTGCTCGTCTCGTACATGCCGGTCGGCTCCGAGGTCGCTGACAAGTACTACGCCCAGTGCGCCATCGATGCCAAGGTCGCGTTCGTCAACGCCCTGCCGGTCTTCATCGCCTCCGACCCCGTGTGGGCCAAGAAGTTCGAAGACGCCGGCGTCCCGGTCATCGGCGACGACATCAAGTCCCAGGTCGGCGCGACGATCACCCACCGCGTCATGGCCAAGCTCTTCGAGGACCGCGGCGTCGTGCTGGACCGCACGTACCAGCTGAACGTCGGCGGCAACATGGACTTCAAGAACATGCTGGAGCGCGACCGCCTGGAGTCCAAGAAGATCTCCAAGACCCAGTCCGTCACGTCCAACCTGAATCACGACCTGGGCGAGCGCAACGTCCACATCGGCCCGAGCGACTACATCCAGTGGCTCGACGACCGCAAGTGGGCCTACGTCCGCCTCGAGGGTCGCGCATTCGGCAACGTGCCGCTGAACCTGGAGTACAAGCTCGAGGTCTGGGACTCCCCCAACTCGGCTGGCATCATCATCGACTGCATCCGCGCAGCAAAGATCGCCAAGGACCGTGGCATCGGCGGCGCCCTGATCTCAGCGTCGTCCTACCTGATGAAGTCCCCGCCCGTGCAGCGCCCCGACGACATCGGTCGCGCGAAGCTCGAGGCGTTCATCGCCGGCACCGAAGAGCGCTGACCTTCCACACGGTATGAAGAGTGCCCACCTCAGGTGGGCCGGTCACGACAAATGAAGGGCACGTATGAAGGGCCCGGTTCCAAGAACCGGGCCCTTCATACGTGCCGATATGCGCTGCGGTTGATCCCGGGACGAGAGCCTGCCTAGCTGTTCGAGGTTGTCTCCTGGTCGGCAGCCTGGATGCGGGCACTCTTGGACATCATCGCCATCGAGTCAGCCGCCATCTGCAGCGACCTGGAGTGAGTCGCCCAGTCCGCAGCGAACTGGCTCGAGTCGGGACCGAACCAGTTCTGGCCGAGGGTGCCGACCACCAACGAGGTTCGTTGCATCAGATCAGTCACCGCCTGCTGGTCAGAGTCCAGCTGACCCGCAACCATCAGTACTGCTGGACGATCCATGCCTTGGCTGACAGCCATCACAGTCCCTTTCGAATACGACTCAACGCTGACGGACGTCAGCTCGACGAGGTGGCCCGCTGCTGACCGGCGCTGCGCTGGCTGATGTCGCTCATGCCTTGAAGGAGCGTGGCCGCCACGGTGAACACCGGCCTGTGCGTGCCGGCCCAGTCGGCTGCGAACTTGTTGGAGTCATCGCCGTGCCAGGCATCGGCGAGCTGCGAGGTCTCACCCTCGATCTTGTTCATCAGGGCGGTGATCTCCTGCGACAAACCCTGGAGGATGCGGGCCTGGGTCTCCACGACATCGGGGTTCATGCCCTCCCACGAGCTGCCGCCACCGTTGTTGCTCATATGGTTTCCCTTCGAACGACGCTCACCAACCCGACCTGGCCGAAACTACGTGCCCCTTCATGCGCTGTCGATGGGGAGCACTCCCCTACTCGGGGAGGGCTACCTGAAGCAGCTCAGGACGCCCCCGTCGCACGAGGAAACCGCGACCTTGGGGCAGGTCCGTCTGGCTCAGCGCAGGGAAGGTGGAGCGGAAGACGGTCTGCCCCTCGACTCCCTCCGGCTGGAGAACCAGGCCCGAACGCGAGGTCTTCAACAGGGCGGCGAGGCCGAAGCTGGAGCTGAAGAACATCACCTCGCCTTCAGCTGCGACGAGATGCTGGTTGTCGATGCATGCCTTGACCAGACCAGACAGAGGCGACTCGCCCGCGGTGCCCGCCAGGTCGTCCACCCGTTCAATGACGACGGCCATCGGCCCCTCGTGCCCGCCCTCGTGCAGCGCATTCTGCAGTCGGGTGGACAGCGCGACGACGGCGTCCATCCCGGCGGCAACCTGCGTCCACTCCGTCAGGGCTGCGAGCTCGGAGGACCGCTTCGGTGTGAAGAAGTAGAGCGTCATCGAAGGGTTCCAGCGTTGGAGTGAACGGGCGAGCGACGCCAGGCTCGTGGTGCGCCCGCTGCCCGAGGGCCCGGTGACCACGAATGACCCGCGCGGCTCGAACGCCAACGGCGACAGGCTCGTCGAACCGACCCCGAGCACCGGGCGCCCGTCGATGTGGCGTGGAAGAGCATCCATCACGACCCGTTCGGTCAGGGCGCCGATCGGAGCAGCCTGGTCGGTGCCCGCGCTGCGCTCGGCCTCTGCGAACGCCGACAGTGCACGCGACTGGATCGCGACCTCCGCCGCGCCGCCGAGGACTGCACACTGGATCTCTGCGCCGTTGAACAGTCCTCGGCCAGGCGGCGAGGCCATGCCAAGGACGTCACCGGCAGCGCCGAGGAAGCTGTAGTCATCGGGGTGGGCCATCCGCAGAACCACCCGGCGCTGAACAGCCGATGCCAGGGAGCTCGGCATACCGGTGCGTTGGTCAACCGAGATCACGAAGTGGACGCCCACCGGTCGGCCGGCGGCGGCCAGCGAGGTGAACAGGTCGAGCCATCGGATCCTGCCGCCGGTCTCGTAAGCCTGGCGGAAGGCGGTGAGCCCGTCGACCAGCACGATGATCCGTGGCTCGTCCGGCACCCGGGCGATGCGACGGTAGTCCGTGATCGTTGCAGCGCTGGCTCTGGTGTAACGCGTCGCGCGCTCGTCGATCGTGTCGCGCAGGAACGTCAGCAGCCGGGTGACCCGCTCGTGATCGGCGCCGGGCACGATGCTTCCCACGTACGGCAGCGACTCGAGCATCGACAGGGCATGGTTGCCGAAGTCGAGGCCATAGACGTGACTCGGCCCACCACGCTCGCCACGCCCGCCACGCCCGGAGAACCCGGCCGCGAGCGCGATGGTGCGCAGGAACGCGCTCTTCCCCGAGCCGCTGGCGCCGAAAACGGCGAGGTTGCCCTCCTGGTCGGGGTCGAACGCCACGACGGGCTGGGCCTGGTGGTCCGGGTCGTCCGCCACGCCGAAGACCAGATGGCCGTCGCGATCTCCGGCGGGCAGTCGCCCCAGGTCGTAGGTCGGATGCAGCTCAGGCAGCCACGGCGCGCGCGGCTTCGACAGGCCCGCGGTGGTGGCAGCCACGCCGATGGTCGCCACCAGCCGCTGGATGTCGGTCGGGCCGAGGTCCGCCGCGTCGAGCTCGAGGTCCGCCTGGGTGAGCGGCGGCTCCCACACCGCGCCGAGTCCGAAGTGGAGCGTCTCGACCCGAATCTCCGGCGGTGAGGGAGTATCGGAGGTCCACCCGCCGGCGTACCCCGCCTGGAACGGCGTGAGTCCCCTCGGTCCGCTCTTGGACACGGCGCGGCCGGGTAGAGCCGGGTCGAATCGAGCGGCCATGGTCGAGCCAATAACGTCCGAGCTGTCGTTCTCGTCGGCAACCCGCAACGCCAGTCGCAGGTTGGTGTTGGCGCGCAGGTTGTCCTTGATGACGCCCGCCGGACGCTGTGTCGCCAGGATCAGGTGCAGACCCAGGGATCGACCGCGCTGCGCGACGTTGACCACACCCTCGACGAACCCCGGGACCTCCTGGACCAGGGCTGCGAACTCGTCGACGACGATCACCAGACTCGGCGGTGCGTCGACCTCGCCACGGCGCTCGAGCTCGACGAGGTCCTTGGCCTGGTACTTCGCCAACAGGTGCTCGCGGTAGCGCAGCTCAGCCGAGAGTGAGGCCAGCGCCCGCCGGACGAGATGCGGCGAGAGGTCGGTCACGAGACCGACCGTGTGCGGCAGGTCCACGCAGTCGCGAAAGGCCGAACCGCCCTTGTAGTCCACGAGCAGGAAGGTGACCCGTTGCGGGGAGTGCGCGGCCGCCATGCCGAGGATCCACGCCTGGAGGAGCTCGGACTTGCCGGCACCGGTCGTGCCCCCGACCAAGGCGTGCGGACCGTCGGCGCGCAGGTCGAGGGAGAACGTCCCCTGCGCCGACTGGCCGACGATCGCTCGCAGGTTGCCGGGCCTTCGGCTGGGGGACTCAGGGGCGAAGGGGCCGGTGAGGATCGACCGGCTCTCGCCCCAGCGCTCGATCACGGCATCGGGGGAACCGGCTAGCTCGGTGCCGGTGAGCGTCAGCAGCGAGACCGTGCGTGGCAGGTCACTGGCGTCGTCGACCGGTGCTCCGGAGTCCTCGACGGACGCCAGGGCACGCGCCGCCGCCAGGGTCTGGTCCAGGCCGACGACATCAACGGTGACCGGCGTGACGAGCCTGCCCTCCTTGACGTAGCCCACTTCACCCTCGCTGGCGCCCACCTCGACGAAGACCCGGCAGGCCGCCGGCAGCAAGACCGTCGAAGGCGCAAGCCAGACCACACAGACGCCGTGATGCCACCCCCTCTCGGCGAGCTGCACCAGCCGGCTGCGCTCCACGGGAGCGTCGTTCTCGACCAGGACCAGCACTCGTGGATGCTCACGGTCACGGTCCTGCAGGGGCTCTGATGGCGACTTGACCAGATCCTCGAGCTCGGACAACAGCGCCGAACAAGAGGGCGCCGCACTGGCCAGGTGGTTGGCCGCGATCGGGCTGTGCGGCGACGTCGTGTGAGGCACCCACTTGAGCCAGTCCCAGTCCGCCGCGGAGGCAGACGACGCGAAAGCAGCCACGATCAGGTCAGCCGGTGAATGAAGCGAAACTGCTTGCAGCACAAGGGATCTGGCCACCGGCAGCGCGGTGCTGCGAAGGCCAGACAGGCCAATCGCGCCAGTGGCAAGTGGATCGACGACTATCGGAACGTCGGGAACGGTGGACAGGCCCTCGATCGACGTGGCCACCTCGAGCCAGGCCTCCGCCGTGGACCGGCCGACCGACGGCATCCTGATCGAGCTGCGCGACGGCAGCGTCCCCGTGCCGAGCCGGAGCTGAAGGAACCCGGACGTGTCGCGGCGCCTCGTCCACAACAGAGGACTGAGCTGGCGGCAAGCTTCCATGCAGCTGGCACTGGACGGGTTCTCGTGGCCGCGCCGATCGGCCTCAACCTGCAACAACTCACGAATCTCCACCCGCAGGATCTCGAGATCCACGCGAAAGTCCCGCATGGCGCTCTCGAACTCCTTTTTGCCTCCCCGGGTCTGTTCGACGTGGTTACCGAGCATCATCATCGGCGACATCAGGACGAACATCAGCGAATAGGGGCTGCGGGTGAACGCGAACAAGCCCACACCCATGAACACCGGAAACATCATGGCCAGCCACGGCATCCGCGACGGCCTGGGTCGCTCGGGCAGCTCGGGCAGCTCGAACTCGCGGCCTTCGAACAGGGGTGCGATACGCGGCGATCTCGAGAAGGCTGCATACGGCGAGTCACCGCCGGGCGAGTCGGAATCGCCCGCGAGCAGGCGTACCTCGACCTCGGTGTCGCCGAGCCTGACGCGATCGCCAGCCGCCAGAACCGCGCGCGACACCTCGACGCCTCCGATCGACAGCCCGTTGGCCGAACCGAGGTCCACCACCTCGGGAAGGTCAGGCGGCCCTGCGACAACGAGCCTGGCGTGACGGCGCGAGACCGAGGAGTCGCTCACCTGGATCTCGCAGTCGTGCCCACGACCGATGTATGCCGTCCCGCACCATAGCGGGAACTCCTTGCCGCTGTCAGGACCCGCCACGACCGAGGCCACCGCGACCGCGCGGCCGGCATCCACGAAGGTCTCGCTGCGCCGGGTCACGGCAACCCTGACCCCCGAGCGGAGGCTGCTCTCCGGCACGGTCGAGCGAGGATCGAGCACAGTGTTGACCTGGTCGACCAGGGTCAGCGTGAGGTTGCTCGCGCTGAGTCCGTGAAACTCGGCGGCGCGCGGGTCGGCGCGAACGAGGTAGGTCGCCAGGTCCCCGATGGTCGTCGAGGAGTCCATGGTGGCGACCAGATCTCGGCTTGCCCGGCTCGCTACCGGCGTTGACGATGACAACACCGTGAGTGACGACAGCATTGATGGCTGCAGGGTGAGCTTCAGCTTCACCGGATCGGCCCGCCGCCCAGCAACGCCAGATCGCACTCGGTGACGAGCCGGGTCGACAGGGCATGCTCGACGAGGCGGGACTTGCGGTTGCTGGCCAGATTGCCGATGCCACCGTGCAGCCCACGGTTGCCGGCGTCGGCCAGCTTCTGGCAGACGTTGTCCAGCTTGCGGTTGAACCGGGTGATGGTCCATCCGAGGCGCGTGGCGGCATCGGCCGAGGACGGGATCCGGCTGCTGCCCGGATAGCCGCGCGACAGGTGGTTCTCACACAGAGCCACGATGAGCAGCTTCTGGTCGGCCGTGAGTGACACCCGGCCGACGGTCATCCCACCGGAATGGTCCTGCTCGGCGGCGTCCGGGGTCGCCGACACGAAGACCGGGTCGTCGACCACGATCTCGAAGTCATAGGTGGTCGGCCCTGCGGTGAACCAGACCGCGATCCGGTTGAATGCCAACGGAATCCGTGCGCCCGGCGAAAGCCACGCCTGGAACAGCCCTTTGTCGTCAGCAACGGTAGCCGTCAACATCGAGCCGACGTTGGACAGCCACCACAGGCCCGCCTCCTGGTCGACCACCAGGAAGTTGCGGTGGAGGTAAGGGTTGTCGTCGATCTCCACGTCTCCCGAACGCCCGATCGTCAGCCGCCGGCCGGCCACCGCCGGGAACTCCTCACCGCAGAAAAGGACCTTCACCCCGACGTTGACCATGCCGCATGCTGACATGCAGGGCCAGACCACACCGTGGCTTATCCACAGCTGCACCGAAGGCTCAGGTCAGCTCAGGTCAGCTGAGTCGACTCAGGTTGATCCGCCCACCACGCCTGCAGTGCCAGGATCGCTGCCTCTTTGCCGATGGGTCCCTGGTCCATGCGAACAGAGAGCAGGTACTTGTATGCCCGGCCCAGGACCGGCCCAGGAGCGATCCCCAGCACCTCGGCGATCTCGGTGCCGTTCAGCTCCGGACGCACGGCATCCAGCTGTTCCTGCTCCAAAAGGCGGGTGATCCGCGCCTCGAGATCGTCATAGGTCCGCGACAGGCTCTGGGCCTTACGCACGTTTCGGGTCGTGCAGTCCGAGCGGGTCAGCCGATGCAGACGAGGCAGTAGCGGCCCGGCGTCGGTGATGTAGCGGCGTACGGCCGAGTCGGTCCATTCACCGCCCCCGAAACCATGGAAACGCAGGTGCAGCTCGATCAGCCTGGACACGGCCTTGATGGTGTCCTTGTCGAAGCGCATCGCCTTCAGCCGGCGCGCGGCCAGCTTGGCGCCGACGACCTCGTGGTGATGGAAGCTCACACCGCCAGCGTCCTCGAAGCGGCGCGTCGCCGGCTTACCGATGTCGTGCAGCAAGGCGGCCAGGCGCAGGACGCGGTCCGGTCCAGGCACGTCCTCGGCCGGTCCGTCGCTCGGGCCTTCCAGGGCGATGGCCTGCTCGAGCACGATCAGCGAGTGCTCGTAGACGTCCTTGTGCCGATGGTGCTCGTCGACCTCGAGCTTGAGCGCCGGAAGCTCGGGGAGAACGTGGTCGGCAAGGCCTGACTCGACGAACAATGCCAGGCCCTGGCGGGGGGCGCGGCCCATGATCAGCTTGACGAACTCGTCGTGGATTCGCTCGGCGGACACGATGTCCAGCGAGGCGGCCATGGTGGTCATCGCCTCGACGACCTCGGGTGCCGCGGTGAAGCCCAGCTGAGACACGAAGCGTGCAGCCCGCATCATCCGCAACGGGTCGTCGGCGAAGGACACCTCGGGTGCTCCCGGAGTGCGCAGCACGCGGGCGGCCAGATCGGCCAGCCCGTGGTGCGGGTCCACGAACTCCAGCGATGGGAGCTTCATCGCCATCGCGTTGACCGTGAAGTCCCGTCGGACCAGATCGTCCAGCAGGTTGTCGCCAAACGCCACCACCGGCTTGCGGGTCGTGCGGTCATAGGCGTCCGCGCGATAGGTCGTGACCTCGATGATGTGGTCGCCCTTGCGCGCACCGATCGTCCCGAAGAGCCGGCCAACGTCCCAGTTGGCGTCCGCCCAGCCGGCCAGGATGGCGTGGGTCTGTTCCGGGCTAGCCGACGTGTTGAAGTCCAGGTCGGGCGACACCCGCCCCAGAAATGCGTCCCGGACCGGGCCGCCGACCAGAGCGATCTCGTGACCCGCATCCACGAAGCGGGAGCCCAGCTCGGTCAGCAGCGGCAGAATCGGAGCCAGCCGGCGCACGGCCTCATGAAGGAGGGCGCTGGTCGGATCAGAGGTAGCCACGAGAGCCAAGGGTAGGTGACTGGACGTATGCCCCGGCCCCGCCGTCTCTTCGCGTGCCGAGTCCTGGCTACCGCTCTGGCTGGTTACAGTGGCGCGATGGACTCCTCTGCGTTGCCGCCGACCCGGCAGCCACGCCGACTTCCGTCGGTCGAGGAGATCTCGGCGGGCGGCGTAGTCATCGACGTTCACGAGGGGGTCGCCCGCATCGCGGTCATCGCCCGCCGCAACCGGGCCGGACGGGTCGAGTGGTGCCTGCCCAAGGGACACATCGAGAAGGACGAGACCCTCGAACAGGCAGCCGTGCGTGAAGTCGCCGAGGAGACCGGCATCACCGGGCGGGTTCTGGCCTCATTGGGCACCATCGACTACTGGTTCTCCACCTCGCAGATGCGCGTCCATAAGGTCGTCCACCACTACCTGCTCGAAGCCACAGGCGGCGAGCTCAGCGTCGCCGGCGACCCAGATGCCGAGGCCATCGACGTGGCATGGCTCCCCCTGCTCGGTGTCCATGACCACCTCACCTTCGTCAATGAACAGCGGATCGCCCAGGTCGCCTGGGAGCGCCTGGCGGGCGCCACGTGAACGACACAAGGAAACGGCGGCACGTATGCCGGCTGGCCGCCTCCGTAGCCTTGCTCGCGGTCACCGCGTCACCGGGCATCGCATCCGGGCTACCCGCCAGTGCGGTAGCGGCGGCCAGCGCCTCGACCATGGCGACAGTGACGACCGTCACCCGCCCGGCACCCCCGCCCGGGCCGGCATCCGTGACCCTCGCGAGCATCACGCCGGCGGTGGCGGTCCCCAGGGCCTCGGTGACCGTCTCCGGGACCATCCGCAATACCGCCTCGTTCCCGATCGACAACCCGTTGGTCCGCGCGCGGATCGGCGACCGCGGTCTGACCAGCCGAAACGCGGTGTCCGACTGGGCCGCCGTGGGCGAGCAGGCGGTGGCGGAGGTCGCAGCCACCCCGCTGGGCCCAAGCCTGGCACCGGGGGCCGTGGCACCCTTCGTGCTTGTCATCCCTGCGACGGCAATCAGCCATCGCGAGTCGTTCGCAGTCCTGCCGGTCAGCATCGAGGTGACCGGCGCGACGCCCGAGACCGCCAGTCAGTCAGAGGCGCTCGGAAACCAGAGAACCTTTCTCCCAGCATTGTCCCCGAAAAAGGAGTACGAGCCGCTGTCTATCGCCTGGCTAGTTCCGCTGTGCCTTGATCCTGACCCGGCACTGTTCGGCGCCGACAGTACCGCCCGGACGGCCGCATGGACGAAAGCCGTCGGGCCTGGTTCGCGCCTGGACGGGGTGATCAAGGGCACCGACAGCACGAAGGTCACGTGGGCGATCGATCCCGCTGTTCTGGGCCCGCCGCAGCTCGCCACAGCCACGGGTATCGCGACGCCCGGCCCCACGCCAACCCCCACCACCTCCGTCACACCAACCCCCACCACCTCCGTCACACCAACCCCCACAACCGCTCCCGCCCCCGGGGACGCCACGAGCACCGACCCCGTCGCTGAGGCGACCACGGCGCTCGCGAACAGACTCAGGGAGGCCGCTCCGCGCCATACCCTCTGGTCCTTGCCGTATGCCGACCCCGACCTCGCCGCCCTACTCCCGTTGGCCTTGGGCCCGAGTGCCGTGGCTGCACTGCTGGACCGGCCCTCCGCACTGGCAACTGCTGTCGGCTCCGCGCGAACGGGCATCGCCTGGCCTGTCGACGGCGAGCTGTCCACGAATCTCGAGGAGAGGCTCAGGGTTGCGTTCTCCTCATCGGGGCTTGCGGGCGCCGTGATCTCCGCCTCGACCCGGACGATGCGAAGCGGCTACACCGACGACGCGAGTCGCAAGTCGGTCGGCGGACTGCCCCTGCTGGCCTACGACCAGGCCCTGAGCAGGACCTTCGCGCAGACCTCCACACCCGCATCCGGCGCCGTCACTACCCAGCTCTTCCTGGCCGACTCCCTGGCCCTGATCGGCGAACGGCCCGGAACCCGCAACCGATCGGTGCTGGTGGCAGCCCCCCGGACGTTCGCCGGCAACCCGAGCGTGTTGGCCTCCTTCTTCGCCGCGGTGGCCCAGGCTCCCTGGCTGACACCAACCTCGACCGACCAGCTGCTCGCCGCCGCCGGAACGGCCGTTCCCGACGTGCCCGGCCTCGGCCCCACCGTGACACCCAGCCCTGCCACGCCCTCCCCGACGACCTCGCCGGCTGGTCCCGACCCGCTCAGCCCTGGCAGGTCCCCCTTGACCCAGGCCACGCTCCAAAACATCTCGCGAACGACTCTCGCCATCGACGGAGTCGCCAGTATCCGTGACGACACGCAGTCCTTCCGGGCGCGTTGGACAGACGCTCAAGAACAGGTGCTCTCGAGTCGCTGGCGAGGTCATGCTCGCGGAATCCCGGTCATCGACGCGGCCACCCAGGCGGCGATCACGGCCGTCAGCGGCGGCGTCCACGTCGTGCCGAGCTCGGTGAACTTCTTCGCCGACAAGGGTGTCCTGCAGGTCACGGTGGTCAACGATCTCGCGGTTCCTGTCCACGATGTCCACCTGACCCTGACCCCTGGCCAGCCGAGGCTACGGATAGACCAGCAGTCCGGGCCGCTGGAGATCGGCGCAGAGAGCCGGACCAACGTGAAGCTGAGCGTCACTGCCGTCGCCGCGGGGCTGGTCCCGGTCGAGGCCGTCCTCACCACACCCAACGGCACCTTGCTAGGGCAGAAGGCCCGGGTCAGCGTGCGCGTCCAGCCCACGGGCACCTGGCTCTACTGGGTCCTGGGGGCTCTGGCCAGCATCATCTTGCTGCTTGGCGTCTATCGTTCGCTCCGCCGCGGATCGACCCGCTCGTCACGCCGTGTCACGCCTGAGATCCTTCCCGATGAGTGAGTCCGTCGACAACGGCATCCCCGTCTCAGATGGGGTGCCCGTCTCGCCCGATGCCAGCGACAGCTCGTTAGCCCGCTCCACCGCCGGGATGGCGGCCGGAACGGTCGCCTCACGAGTCCTGGGCGTGGTCCGGGCCGCCATGCAGCTCGCCGTCGTTGGAACGGCGCTGTCAGGTGATGCCTGGGACGTTGCCAACACCCTGCCCAACATCGTCTATCTTCTCCTGGCTGGTGGCGTCCTCAACGCGGTCCTGGTCCCGCAGATCACGCGCGCCGCCAGCCATGCCGACGGTGGTCGCGAGTACATCGACCGCCTGCTCACCGTCGCGCTCGTCGGTATCGCCGTCGTCGCCGTGGTGTTCACGCTTGGGGCTGGGCTGCTGGTCAGGCTCTACAGCACCCCCCAATGGAGCCCGGATGTGCGATCGCTGAGCACCGCATTCGCGCTGATCTGTATGCCGCAGATCTTCTTCTACGGGCTCTACACACTTCTGGGCCAGGTGCTCAACGCCCGCAGCCACTTCGCGGCATACATGTGGGCACCAGTGCTCGCGAACATCGTCGCCATCGCCGGGATGGCGTACTTCCTGGCGTCGTACCCGCACCAGCCCGCGCCCGCGAGCTGGACCTCGTCGATGGTCTGGGTGCTCGCCGGAAGCGCTACGGCCGGAGTCGCCGCCCAGGCCCTCGTGCTGATCCTGCCGCTGTGGCGTTCGGGGTTCCGATACTCGCCACGGTGGGGATTTCGCGGCGTCGGCCTGCGAACGGCATCCACGGTGGCTCTGTGGACCTTCGCCGCCCTTGCTGTCTCGACGGTGGGCTTCATCATCACCTCCCAGGTTCTGACCTACGCCAATGACGCAGGGAACAGCGCTGGCCTCAAAGTGCCGGGCAAGATCTCGTACACCAACGCCTTCCTGATCTTCATGCTCCCGCACTCGCTGGTCACCGTCTCGCTGGTGACCGCCTTGTTCACGCGAATGTCCAGGGCCGCCCACGTCGGCGACCTCGGTGAGGTCCGCGCCGATGTCGACAAGGGCATGCGCCTGACCGCCGTCGCCACCGTCCCTGCCACCGTCGGCTCGTTCGTCCTCGGTTTTGTCGCGACGGCCACGTTGTACCAGGGCAGTAGTGAGGCCAGTACCCGGGGAATCGCCGTGGTCATGATGGCGATGATGATGGGGCTGGTTCCCTTCGGTGTCCTGTACCTGCTTAACCGGGTGTTCTACGCATTCGAAGACGCCAAGACACCGTTCAAGTTGCAGATCGTGGTCACCGTCGTTGCCACGACTGCCAACTTTGCCAGCCTGCTGCTTCCGTTGCAGTGGATCGCTGTGGGCGTTGGCGCTGGTCAGGCCGTCAGCAATATCGCCGGTATGGCGGTCGGCCTGGTTCTCGCGCGCCGTCGGCTCGGGTCCCTGCCCCTGGGCGAGACCGGCCGAACCTACATCCGGCTCGGTGTCGCGTCGGTCGTTGCGGCCGTGGCGGCATACCTCGCTCAACTGGCCGTGGGACAGGTTCTCGACGGCAGGCTCTACAGCCTCGTGGCCCTGGCTGCCGGCGGTCTGGTGTTTGTCGGGATCTATATCGTGGTCGCCCGCAGGCTGCGGGTCCGTGAGATCGACGACCTGGTCGCGCCGGTCCTGGAGCGAGTCCGCCGGGGCCTTCGCAAGCGCTGAACACGCCTAGGATGAGGCTCGCATGACTCGGGCGTGGAACTGACCTAAGGAGCAAGGTGCAAGGCGTCGGTCCAGGAACGATCCTCGGGGGTCGCTATTCCCTGCATCGGCGACTCACGCAGGGCAGCGACGTTGAGCGTTGGTCCGCGCACGACACCACGCTCGAACGCGATGTCACCCTGACCGTCGTCAACTCCGATCACCCGAACCGCGCCGGCATCCTCGATGCGGCCCGGCGAGCGGCAGGCGTGGAGGATGCCCGACTGGTGCGCGTCCTCGACGTCGGCGCCCAGGCCGGCAACTCCTACATCGTCGAAGAGGCCCTGAGTGAAGCCGAGTCCCTCGCCACGATCCTGCTCCAGGGGGCGCTGCCATCCGAAGAGGCGCGGCGGATCGCAGGCGAAACCGCCAGCGGCCTCGAAGCAGCCCGACAGCGCGGCCTGCACCATCTGTGCCTGACTCCCCACTCCGTCCTCCGCACACCCGACGGGGCGATCAAGGTCAGTGGCCTGGCCGTCGCTGCCGCGATCAAAGGGACCGAAGAGCCGGACCCGGCTGCTGCCTCTCGACGAGACTCCGTCGCAGTGGTTGCGGTGGCTTATGCCGCCCTGACCAGTCGCTGGCCGCTGAACGAGCGGGTGCCCGGCATCGAGCCTGCACCGCGGGTGGTCGGCGGGGTGGCGGCGCCGTCCGAGATCGCTGCCGGCGTCCCCGGTGATCTCGATGCACTGTGTCGGATGACACTCAACGAGGACACCGGCCCGATGACACCGGGCGACTTCGCCAGCCAGATTGCCCCGTGGTCACGCGAGATCGTCCATCGCGGCGGAGTCGAGCCGACCATCGCTCCCGAGCCGACCATCGCTCCCGAGCCGACCACCGTTCCCGAGCCGACCCGCCCGAGTTCCGGGTTGACCGACGCATCCAAAGCCGTCGACAAGGCTGGTGCTGCGGCCACCAAGGCCTTCGAGACCGCCCTCGCTGGGGCTGGCGCGGCAGCCGGAGTCGTCGGGGGCAAGGTCGGTTCCTTCGCCAGGGCAGCGAACGACAAGGCTGCGGCCCGGTTCGCCCGGGCGAACGCCGATCTCGGCGGCGAACAGATGACGCTGCCCGAAGCGCTGTCGGCCAACTTCGGCGAGATGGAGCCACCACTCCCGCTGCTGCCGGCCTCGACCGCCGAGGCTCCCAGCCGAGATCAGTCCAAGATCGTCGTGATGATCGTGGCGGCATTCGTCACCCTGTCGTTGCTCGTCGGCTACTGCGGCACTCGCGGCATGGGCGACAACGCTGTGGTGCCCACGCCCAAACGCACGGTGACCGTGAGCGCGCCACCCGTCACGGTGGCCCCTTCGGCTCCCGAGACCGAGCAAGTGGGGCCGGCGGTGGGCGGACCCATCGCGATCCTGTCGGCCACCGGTTTCGACCCTCAAGGCGACGGGAACGAGAAGAACACCCAGGCCCCCCGGGTTTACGACGGCAACCCGGCGACCGCCTGGCAGTCTGAGGGTTACAGCTCGGCAGCCTTCGGTGGTCTGCCAAAGAAGGGCGTCGGCGTGCTCCTTGACCTCGGCCAGCCGACGTCGGTCAATCAGGCCACCATCACCCTCGGAGCCGGACCGCTCGATGTCACGGTCTATGCCGCAACCAGCGCCCGTCTAGCCGGGGCAACCGTCATCGGAACCGCCACCGCGGCCACCGGCCAGCTCCAGATCAAGGCCGCCAGCACCATGCCAAAGGCGCAGTACGTCATCGTCTGGTTCACCAAGCTGGCTCCGGACGCTGGCCGGTTCCGCGCCTCGATGTCGGAGATCGCACTCAGCTGAGTGCGCGCTGATGTCGCGTCTGGACGACCTCCCGGAGCTGTCTGACCGTGAGCTGCTCTCGGCCCACTGCGCCGGGGACCCAGATGCGTTCGGCGAGATCTTCCGTCGCCACCGAGACCGGATGTGGGCCGTCGCCCTGAAAACCACCCGCGATCCAGACATGGCAGCCGACGCCGTTCAGGAAGCCTTCATCGCGGCCTTTCGGCGCGCCGACTCGTTCAGGGGTGACGCTGCGGTCACGACCTGGCTGCACCGGATCGTGGTCAACTCATGTCTGGACCGGCTGCGGCGCACGAAGCCAGTCGTGAGCTTGCCCGAAGCCAACCAGATCGGTCTGGCCGACAGCCACGACCACCATCACAGTGTCGATGTCCGCCTTGACGTCCATCGGGCGCTGGCGCAACTGCCCGAGGCCCAACGAATGGCCCTGGTGCTGGTGGACATGCACGGGCTCAGCATCGCCGAGGCGGCCGGCATCCTGGACGTCGCGGAAGGCACCATCAAGTCCCGATGCGCGCGTGGACGGGCCGCGATGGTGCCGCTACTGGGTTTGCCGGCACCCCGCGCCAATCCCGTCAGCAAGGCTCCGAAGGAACCAATGGCATCCTCCTGACGTCATACCCCCAGCGGCGCAACTGGCTACCAGCATCGAGGTGAGCACCCTGATCCCCACCGACAAACCCGACAACCCTGTCCCGTCGTCGCCGGACGACGACCAGACCGGTGTTCGCGCCCTGCTGTCTGCGCTGCCAGAGCCCGGTCCGATGCCTGCCTACCTGGTCGAGCGGATCAGCGCGAGCCTCGCCGCCGAGCAGGCCCAGCGGGCACACTCATCCGTGGGTTCTTCGGTCACCCCGATGCTTGCCACCCGCCGACGCCCCGGACGACTGCTGTTCGTCATCGCCGGCGCGGCAGCAGCAGTCGTTCTGATCGGAGTCCTGGGCACCACGATATTTGCGACCAACGGACTCACTACCTCAAGCGATAGCGCAGCGTCCGGCGCCAGGTCGGGTGCCCCTGTGGCCGGTGGTGCGACGGCGCTCAGAGATACCGCTGCCACCCCGCCGAGCGAGGCCTACAAGGCCGCGCCCAACAGCGTTGCGACTCCCGCGTCGATCCAGATCCGCGTGTCCAGCGTCCGATACACCGACGCCACCTTCGTGGGGCAAGCTCGGGCCCTGCGCGACGTCCTGTTCGACTTTCCTCGGCCGATGGCCGCCGAATCCTCTACCCTCGGCCCCAACGGCTCGGTTGAGGGTCTGGTTGACTGCCTGAGCGCGCTCGGCGCCGCTGGCGCCCAGACGGTCCAGGCCGACCTCGCCCTCTATGAGGGGCAGCCAGCGGTGATCATCGTCGCCACCAGAAACGGCATACCAACCGCCTATGTCGTGGGGCGTGGGTGCTCACGAACCCACGCAGACGTTTTGCGTCCGGCCACCACGCTGCTCTGAGGGCCGCAGGGGTCCACCCCACCCTGGTGGCCCATGCTTCGGGTGGAACAATCCCGTCATAGGATCAGTTGACAGACGAGACCGGCACGAGACCGGCACGTCACTAGAGCGACACCACAGCCGAGGGACAAGTCAAGCGTGAGCAGCCCAAGAACGGACATCCGTAACGTCATCATCATCGGCTCTGGCCCCGCCGGATACACCGCGGCTGTCTATGCCGCCCGGGCCAACCTGAGGCCGGTCATCTTCGAGGGCTCGGTCACCGCGGGGGGCGCCCTGATGAACACCACCGAGGTCGAGAACTTCCCCGGCTTCCCCACCGGCATCATGGGTCCAGACCTGATGGATGCCATGCGTGCGCAGGCCGAGCGTTTCGGTGCCGAGCTGATCCGCGACGACGTCACCGAGGTCTCTTTGCACGGGCCGGTCAAGACGGTCACCGACGGTGAAGGCACTACCTGGTCGGCCCACGCCGTGATCCTGGCCACCGGCTCGGCCTACCGCCAGATGGGTCTGCCGGACGAGAAGCGTCTTTCCGGACACGGCGTGTCCTGGTGTGCGACCTGCGACGGATTCTTCTTCCGTGACCAGGACATCGTGGTCGTCGGCGGTGGCGACTCCGCCGTCGAGGAGGCCACGTTCCTGACCAGGTTCGCCCGGTCAGTGACGATCGTGCACCGCCGCGACGAGCTACGCGCGTCCAAGATCATGGCCGAGCGGGCGATGGCCAACCCCAAGATCAGCTTCGCCTGGAACTCCGCAGTGGATGCGATCCACGGTGAGGACAAGGTCACCGGGGTGACCCTGCGCGACACGATCACCGGTGAGAGTCGGCTGCTGCCGGTCACCGGTGTGTTCGTCGCGATCGGACATGACCCGCGCAACGAGCTGATCAAGGGTGTTGTCGACCTGGACGACGGCGGCTACGTGCTGGTCGCCGACGGCTCCACCGCGACCAATGTCCCGGGCGTGTTCGCTGCTGGTGACCTGGTCGACCACATCTACCGTCAGGCGATCACGGCTGCAGGGTCCGGCTGCGCGGCAGCCCTGGACGCCGAACGCTTCCTCGCCGACCTCGACCACCACCCAGAGACGGCGCTGGAAGCAAGCCGATAACAGTCCGACCAGGCGGTTGGCGTCATCCAGAGCGCTTCGACCAGCAGACCGATCGTTTTCCCATACCCAGCATCAAACAGGAAGGAGCCCCCGCCATGGGAGCTACCAAAGAGACCACCGACGCTACGTTCGACACCGACGTCCTGATGAGTGACATACCCGTCATCGTCGATTTCTGGGCACCCTGGTGCGGCCCCTGCAAGGCGGTGTCCCCCATCCTCGAGGAGCTGGCCGCGGAGCACGTCGGCACGCTCTCGGTCATCAAGCTCAACACCGACGAGAACCCCGAGGTCACCTCGCGCTATGGCATCACCGGCATCCCGACGATGAATGTCTACGTCAAGGGCCAGGTGGTCAAGTCCCTGGTGGGTGCCCTGCCCAAGCCCAAGCTGCTCCGCGAGCTCGCTGAGTACCTGGGCTGACTGCTGCCCCTGGCGAGCTGACGTCGGGCCAACCGCCAAGGCGGGCTGCACGCCACCTCGCAGTGCCATTAGGCTCGACTCCGACCGTTATCGGTGATGGTTCTACGGCGGAAGGGCAGTTATGACCGACCAGCCCGTTGCGCTGTACCGCCTCGGCGACGAGGGGGTGGCTGTGCGCTCCATCCGTGTTCTGTTGCATACATCCAGGGACCTCGCCGGACCGACCACGGACGTGGCTGACGCCACAGACACGGCGTTCCAGGGCTCGGATGTCTACGACGAAGAACTGGCCCGCGCGGTGCGAGCATTCCAGCAGCGGCGAGGTCTGCTCGTCGACGGAGTGGTCGGACCGCAGACATACGTCGCCCTTGACGGTGCTCGCTGGGCGCTGGGCGACCGGCTCCTCTCGCATACGCCTGGCCACCTGGTCCAGGGCGACGATGTCGTCGAGCTCCAGCAACGTCTGCTTGCCCTCGGGTTCAGCCCCGATCGGGTCGATGGTGTCTTTGGTGCCAACACCGAGAAGGCCGTACGACGTTTCCAGAGTGGGGTCGGGCTCGCCGTCGACGGGGTCGTCGGCCCCGAGACGCTGCGAGCCTTCGCCGACCTGGCCAGATCCGTGTCCGGGGGGTCACCGCACACGTTGCGCGAAGAAGAGCTCGTCCGGCGCTCCGGCCACAGCCTGACCGGACGGATCGTCATGCTGGATCCCGGCCACGGCGGCGCCGAGACCGGAACCGTCGCCCACGGCCTGACCGAGTCGGAGGTCATGCTCGACCTCGCCCGCCGGGTGGAGGGTCGTCTCAGCGCCATCGGCGTGACTGTGCTGTTCACCCGATCCGCGACGACCGGCCCCGACGAGCTCTCCCGGGCGGCATTGGCCAACGAGTCCGGCGCCGACATCATGTTGTCGCTGCACTGTGACTCCACCGATCAGCCGAGGGCCAGCGGTGTTGCCACGTTCTTCTACGGACAGGAGCGCTTCGGCGCATGGTCATCAGTCGGCGAACACCTCGCGGACCTGATCCAGCGCGAGGTGGTGGCTCGCACCGGCCTGACCGACTGCCGCACGCATCCCCGCGCATGGGCTCTGCTCCAACGCACCCTGATGCCGACGGTGAGGATCGAGACGGGCTACCTCAGCCACGAACAGGACGCGGCGCGGCTGGCCGACCCGATGTTCCGCGACACCTTGGCCGAGGCGATCGTCATCGCCCTCCAACGGATGTATCTCGGCGAGGACGACACCGTCGCAACCGGCGTCCTGCGCCTGGGTGACCTCAGGGCCTTCCTCGCCTCGCAAGCCACCGCTACGCAATAGTCACTTCACTCAGGCTCGGCGGCCCTGGCTCAGGCTCGGGGCCCTCACCGAGTCCAGCAGTCGTTCGACTGCAGCCTCCATGTCTTCGCGCCAGGTCAGCGTCGTCCGCAGGTCCAGGCGCAGTCGAGGGTAGGTCCGGTGCTCACGTACGGTCTTGAACCCGACCGCAGTCAGGAAGTCGGCGGGGATCAGACATGCTGCCTTGGGTGAGTCAGCCGCACCGCGGTAGCCAAAAGTCTCGATTGCTCGCACCCCTCGCCGCATGACGTCCTTTGCTGCGCCCTGGATGAGCACTCGCCCCAGTCCCTGACCCGAAAACTCAGGAACCACCCGGACGGTCATCAGGACCACGGCGTCCGCAGACACCGGTGCCGTCGGGAACGCGGCCGCCCGCGGCACCAGATACGGCGGCGCGTAGGTCACGTAACCAGCGGGAACCCCGTCGACATAGCCGATCTGGCCAACACTGCCCCACTCGAGCAACGCCGCGGACAGCCAAGACTCCTTGTCCAGAGCAGGGTCACCGCGCGCGATCGATCCGGCGGCCAGTGCGGGGTCGAGCTCCCAGAAGATGCAGGAGGCGCAGGGGTCTGGCACGTCGTGAATTCGGTCCAAGGTCAACGGGACGACCTGACGTCCGGCGCCGGTCACCTCGCTTGCCGCCCCATGCAGCACGTTTCCGGCCGGCGACGTTTCATGTGAAACACGTCGCGGTCACGAGTCGAACCGCCATCAGGAGGAACCTCCATGGGAGACTCCTACCACGTGCCGGTCCGAACGGCATACCCCTGGGTTCGACCCATCCCTGGTGAAGGGGAAAGGAGGCTGGCGATGAACGACCCCACGGGTCCCCCGCGCGCCGCCCCCTTGAGCTCGAAAGACACCTCTGGCAAGCGTTCGCGGGGCACGCGTCTTGATCCCTGGATGCAGTCCTACGCCCAGCGAACTGCCGGCATGACAACGTCCGAGATTCGCGCACTGTTCGCCGTCGCTTCCCGTCCTGAGGTCGTCTCCCTCGCTGGCGGCATGCCGTACCTCTCCGCCCTCCCGATGGATACCGTTGCCGCCACTGTCGCGCGGATGCTGGAGTCGCAGGGGCTCACGGCTTTGCAGTACAGCTCCGGACAGGGTGACCCCACCCTGCGCGAGCAGATCCTCGAGGTCATGGCGCTCGAGGGGATCTCCGCGCATGCGGACGACATCGTCGTGACCACCGGGTCCCAGCAGGCGCTCGACCTGGTGACCCGGATCTTCGTCGACCCCGGCGATGTCGTTCTCGCCGAGGCGCCCAGCTATGTCGGTGCCCTGGGGGTCTTCGCCGCCTACCAGGCCGAGGTCGCCCACGTCACCTCCGACAACGACGGCCTCGTCCCAGCGGCCCTCGAGGAGAGGATCCTCAGCCTCCGGTCAGCCGGAAAGCGGATCAAGTTCCTCTATACCGTGCCGAATTTTCACAACCCGGCCGGAACGACGCTGTCCCTGGAACGACGGCCGCTCATCATCGAGATCTGTCAGCGTCACGGCATCCTGGTGCTCGAGGACAACCCCTACGGGCTGCTCGGCTTCGACCGTGAGCCACTTGCCGCGATGCGCACCCTGTCCGAGGACGGCGTTGTCTACCTCGGAACCTTCTCCAAGACCTTCGCGCCAGGGCTGCGGGTCGGCTGGGCTCTGGCTCCCCATGCGATCCGGGAGAAGCTGGTTCTGGCCAACGAGTCGGCGATCCTCTGCCCGTCGGCGTACTCACAGATGACAGTGTCCGCCTATCTGGCCACCTGTGACTGGAAGGCCCAGATCAAGGTCTACCAAGAGCTCTACCGCGAACGCCGCGACGCCATGCTCGAGTCGCTGGGTGCCTTGTTGCCGCAAGCGACCTGGACCCACCCGGATGGCGGCTTCTACGTCTGGCTCACCCTGCCCGAGGGCCTCAACGCCAAGGCGATGTTGCCGCGTGCCGTGACCGAACGAGTCGCGTACGTGCCGGGCACGGCCTTCTTCGCGGACGGCACCGGCCAGCGCAACCTGAGACTGTCCTACTGCTATCCCGATCCGGACCGTATCCGCGAGGGCGTGCGCCGTCTTGCGGGTGTCGTGCAGGCCGAGCTGGAGCTGCTCGAGACCTTCGGGCCGTATGACGACAAAGCCGCTCGCACCCCGGCGTCCGGCAGCCCGCAGTTCCCTGCCCCCGACCTATCGTGATGCGCTTCATGAGATCGTCTGCGCGTCCAATCGTCAACTATGTCACAGTCTGGGACCAGGCCCGCGTTCCCTTCATGGTGAGGATTTCGATATGAGGCACGTCATGGTTCTCGCCGGTGGCCTGAGTCACGAACGTGACGTGTCGCTGCGCTCCGGCCGTCGAGTTGCCGACGCTCTGGCCCGCTCCGGTTGGGAGGTCCACGTCCATGACGTGGACCCGTCGCTGGTCGGCGCGATCAGAAGTACCCGGCCGGAGGTTGTCTGGCCGGTGCTGCATGGCGCCACCGGCGAAGACGGCGCCTTGCGAGATGTATTGACATCATTGGGTATTGGCTACGTCGGCTCACGTCCAACGTCGTGCCACCTGACCTGGGACAAGCCCGTCGCCAAGGCGTTGTTGGCTGCGGCCGGCATAGCCACCCCGACCGGAGTCGCGCTTTCGCACGCCACCTTTCGAGAGCTCGGCGCGCCGGCATTGTTGGAGTCTTTGGTTGACTCTCTGGGCCTGCCGCTCGTGGTGAAGCCCGCACGGGGGGGCTCGGCCCTGGGCCTGACCATCGTCCGGTCCCCTGCTGATCTCCCATCCGCGATGGTCACCGCCTATGCATATGGTGATATGGTCCTGATTGAGCAGTTCATTGTGGGCACCGAGGTCGCAATCTCATTGGTTGAGGACGACCAGGGCCAGGTGCAGACCCTCCCTGCCGTCGAGATCGTGCCTGACGGTGGCGTCTATGACTACGCCGCGCGCTACACCGCCGGCGCCACCGAGTTCTTCACCCCGGCTCGGCTGAGTACGTCGGCGGCGGCCTCCGTTTCGGGCGCCGGACTCACGGCGTACCGGACGCTTGGCCACCAACATCTGAGTCGGGCGGACCTGATCGTCGACGCAGACGAACGACCGTGGTTCCTGGAGGCCAACGTCTCCCCCGGAATGACGGAGACGTCATTGCTTCCGATGGCCGTTGAGGCGGCAGGGCTGGACTCAGTTGGGGTCTACGCGGCCATCGTCGAACGCGCACTGGTCGCCGCGGGCTAGGACCAACTCGTGACTGCGGGCACAGACCATCGGCTCGCCGCTTTCTGGCGGCCACCCACAGGGACCGCCAGTGGTCCGGCGGGGCGCCCGTAAGCCCGATGTCACTAGGCCGGAGCGAGTCCGAGCATGTCAACGATCCGATTGAGGTCCTCGACCGATGCGAACTCGACGGTCAGCTTGCCCTTCCGCTGACCAAGACTGATCCGTACCCGGGTGTCAAAGCGGTCGGACAGCCGACCGGCAAGGTCATCCAGCTGCGGGTGGCGGCCTCCGGCGCGGGGCTTGCGAGCTCGCGGAGCATCGTCGCCGCCCAGTGTCACAATCTCCTCGACGCTACGAACTGAGAGCCCTTCGGCCACGATCCGTTGCGCCAGACGTTCCATCGAGGCACCGTCCGCCAGTCCGAGCAGAGCGCGCGCGTGCCCGGCACTCAAGACACCTGCAGCAACACGGCGCTGCACCAGAGGTGGGAGCTTGAGCAGCCGCAACGTGTTCGAGATCTGCGGTCGCGAACGACCGATTCTTGTCGCCAGCTCGTCGTGGGTGCAGCCGAAGTCATCAAGCAGCTGCTGGTAGGCGGCCGCTTCTTCCAGTGAGTTCAGCTGGCTGCGGTGCAGGTTCTCCAGGAGGGCATCACGCAGCAGGTCGTCGTCGTCAGTGTCCTTGATGATCGTGGGGATGAACGCCAGCCCAGCCGCCTGGGATGCGCGCCAACGACGCTCGCCCATGATCAGCTCGAACAGGGGTCGCTCGACCCCATCAATGTCCTGACCTGCAGTTCTTTCCAGCTCTTCGGCCGGAATTGGTCGGACGACCACCGGCTGCAGCACGCCAACCTCGCGGATCGAGTTGACCAGCTCGGCCATGTCGTCGTCGTCGAAGACCTGCCGTGGCTGCCTCGGGTTCGGCCGGATAGTGAACACCGGAAGCTCCGCGTAGCGGGCCCCTGGCACAGGCGCCAGGTCCGCGCCCCCCTTGGAACGGCCATCTGCTGAGGCGGGGTCGACCAGGGCACTGCCGACGCCAGGCTCACCCTCACCGGAACCGTCGGTCGAGCCGCCGTCCCGACCCGAGAGCCCAAGCGCCGTTTCACGTGAAACGGTCGCGACCGAACCAGCCCTGCCAGCAGAGTTGTCCTTGAAGAAGACGTCCACCGGCCGGCTGCGGCCATCGCCCGCCGGGGCCGTGGGAATCAAGGCTCCGAGTCCACGACCCAATGCACGACGCTTTTCACTCATTGCCATCGACCTCTCTGAAGCACACACGACCCGAGCGAGATCCTCGCGCGGGCAGGACACACGCTAACGACTGTTCGGGTGGCTGCCTGACAAAACCTGGGCCGGGCCGGGGCCGGCTTCTTGGCCAACGATTCCGCGGTCCGCGAGCTCGCCGGCCGCCTCGAGGTAGGACAGCGCCCCACTGCTGGAGGGGTCATAGGTCATCACCGTCTGGCCGTGGCTCGGAGCCTCTGAAATCCGCACCGACCGAGGCACTGACGCGCGGAGCACGTGTGCCGGGAAGTGAGTCCGCACTTCTTCAGCAACCTGGGCCGACAGCCGGGTGCGAGCGTCATACATGGTCAGCAGGATGGTGGAGACGTGCAACCCCGGGTTGAGATGGCTCTTGATCAGCTCGACGTTCTTCAGCAGCTGGGAGAGTCCCTCCAGTGCGTAGTACTCGCACTGGATCGGAATGAAAACTTCGTCGGCTGCGACAAAGGCATTGACGGTCAGCAGCCCCAGGCTTGGCGGACAGTCGATCAGCACGTAGTCGAAGCGTTCCTCCCCACGGTCTGCTGTGCCGTCAAGATAGGCACTCAGCGCACGCTGCATCCGCATCTCACGGGCCACGAGCGACACCAGCTCGATCTCGGCACCGGCCAGGTCAATCGTCGCCGGGACGCACCACAGGTTGGGAACGTCCACACATTCCTGCACCACGTCGACGATCGCCTTACCGTCCACCAGCACGTCGTAGATGCTGGGGACGTCAGCGTGATGGTCGATTCCGAGCGCCGTGCTGGCGTTGCCTTGCGGGTCGATGTCGACTACCAGCACCCGCAGGCCGGCCTGGGCGAGTGCCGCGGCAACGTTCACCGTTGTTGTCGTCTTGCCCACGCCGCCCTTCTGGTTGGCCACCGTCAGGACCCGTGTGTGGTCAGGCTTGGGAAAGATCTTGCCGGTCAGTGCGATGCGGCGCCGGGCGTCCATGGCAACTTCCCGGGCCAACGGCGTCTCTGAGCCGGGGTCTGGCAATGAGGCGACGAGCTGATCCCGTTCCGACACGTGCTCCACGCCCTCGTAGCTGCCTGTTTCACGTGAAACAAGAATGGCCTGGCGTGGACTGTCGAGCCCTGCTGGCATCGCTGTCCCCACCAATGCTGCTGTCGGTGTCCCTACTGCCTTAGTTGCTGGAGCTGACCCTGCCGTCCCTGCCGGAGACGTCGGGTCGAGGTTCGGTGCGAGCTGGGGCGTACTGTCACGCGCGGGCCACCCGAGGCCAGATGACAGCACTGTGTCGTCCACAGGTTTTCCTGATGGCCAGCCAAGCCCCATGTCAGCCGATCCAGACGTCGCCACGTGCCACCTCAATCTCTCGTCACAGCCGGCGCGCTCACCGCCGACTGGTCATACCGTATCGGCTCGCACCGACTCATCCCGTGATCAGCTCCGGCGTGTGCTCTTGCCCTTGAACTTCTTTCCTCCGGCAGGCCTGCTCGGCCGGTCACCCAGGACCACCCGCAACACCGTGGTGGCCGGTTCAACGACGCCAAGGCCGAACGTCTCGATCCGCTCCTCCACTGCGCCCATCCGCCGCAGCAACGCGCGATCGGTCTCCAGCTCCTCGGCGGCACGAGCCCCCTTCAGCGCCAACAAGGATCCACCCGGCAACAGCAACGGCAGACACCACCCAGCCAGCTCACTCAGTTTCGCCACCGCTCTGGCCGTCACGACGGGCGCGCTCAAGACCCCCCAGAACTCTTCGGCACGCCCCCTATGGACTGTGACGTTCGTCAACTCCAACTCTTCGATCGTGCTGGACAGCCAGGTGGTTCGACGCAGCATCGGCTCGATCAGGTGGATGTCGAGATCAGGGCGGGCGACAGCCAGGGCGATGCCGGGCAGCCCTGCCCCCGATCCGACGTCGATCACCATCTGGCCATCCGCAACAGCGGAGTGGATGACCGCGCAGTTGAGCACGTGTCGCTCCCACAACCTGGGAACCTCCCGCGGTCCGATCAACCCATGGGTGACACCGGTGTCGGTCAGAATCGCGGTAAAGCGCTCAGCCACAGCCAACTGCTCCCCGAATACCTGCACGGCTCCCAGAGGCGCAGGCGGTGGAGTGCGCTGCTCGGCATACTGCGAATCATCTGAGTCCGCGGACTCAGGGGATGAAACGTCACTCACAGGAGCTCCACGCCCGCTGTTTCACGTGAAACACAGCCGCACGGACAGTGCGTCACGCGGGCAGGATCACCACGTGACGATGTGGTTCGACGCCCTCGGACTCCGAACCAAGACCGGCCGCAAGCACCGTGTCATGGACGACCTTGCGCTCAAATGCGGTCATCGGTTCCATCGGCACATTTTCGCCGGTCTCCTTCACCCTGCCGATGGCCTCCAGGGCGATCGTCACCAGCTCTGCGCGCCGCTGGGCCCGATGCCCAGCCACATCAAGCATGAGCCGGCTCCGTTCCCCCGTCGCCGCCTGGACCGCAAGACGGGTGAGCTCCTGCAGTGCCTCCAGTACTTTGCCGTCGGGGCCCACCAGGCGCCGTGAGACGCGGCCCTCCTCCGAGTCCACGATCGCCACCGCGGCGCGATCATGGTCAACATCCACGTCGATGTCGCCATCCAGGTCAGCAATGTCCAGGAGTTGTTCGAGGAAGTCTGCCGCGACCTCACCTTCACGCTCCAGCGCGGATGACCGCTTATGCCCCTTCATCTCGACTTCGCCGGCCTGGTCGGCCTGGTCGGACTGGTTTTCTTGGGTCTCGTCCTTGGCGGACGCCTGCGCTCCCGGGCTGTCTGGGGCAACAGTCTCCGCGGCAATGGCCTGGCTGGCCTCTGCGGCAGTGGGTGTGTTCTGCTCAACGGCTGTCGAAACGTCCTGCTCGGTCATTCTCTTCTCCTGATCATGCGGTATGCCGGACCCGGTCGGTCCGCGAAGTGTGGGGTGTTCAGTGGACCGTTCTAGGCAGGCGGTGTGGAGTCCGGCGTCGGCCCCGGCGAGCCGTCGCCCTGGTTCGTTGGCTTGGCCCGGTTCTTCCGCTTGGGCTGTTGACGTTGTCCCGACTTGGGTTTGGTCTCGGTGGTCGGGTTGTCCTGGACGTCTTCAGTCTCGGCGTCATGGCTCAGCCCTGGAATGGAGAACTTCTTGTGCTCTTTGCCGCTCTTGAGCCGCCGTGCTTCCAGTGCCTTCTCCGCGAGCGAGCCGGGGGCCGGCATCCGGCGAATGGTGTAGAACTGCTGGCCCATGGACCACACGTTGGTGGTCGTCCAGTAGAGAAGGACACCGATCGGGAAGTTGATCCCGGAGAACGCGAAGAACACCGGCATCAGGTAAAGCAGGACCTTCTGCTGCTTGGCGAACGGGTTGTCCATCGCGTTGGCAGGCATGTTCTTCATCATCAGCTGACGCTGCGTGGTGAACGTGGTGGCCGACATCAGGACGATGAGCACCACGGTGACGATCTTGGTGTTGATGTCCGTGGCCCCGAGGAAGTGGGAAGAAAGGGGAGCACCGAAGATCGTGGAGACCTGAGCCTGCGCGGCCAGCTCCGCGGTCATCGGACCAATCGGTGGCTTCTTGCCCTCGGAGACCGCTGCCAGGTTGTTGAGCACGCGGAAGAGTGCGAAGAAGACAGGGGACTGGAGCAAGATCGGCAGGCAGGATGAGAACGGGTTGGTCCCGGTGCGCTTGTACAGACCCATCGTCTCCTGGGTCATCGCCTGCCGGGACTCAGGATCAGTCTTGCCCTTGTACTTCTTCTGGATCTTCTGCATCTCTGGCTGGATCAGCTGCATCCGCCGGGAAGCGTGAATCTGTTTGACAAACAAGGGGATCAGGATGATCCGGATGACGACGGTCAGGCCCACGATCGACAGACCCCAGGTGATCCCCGAGTCTTTTGGCAGGCCGATCGCCGAGAAGACCGTGTGGAAGTTGACCATCAGCCAGGCGACGACCCACTCAAGCGGGGCGAGCACGGTGTCCATTATCGGAATCCTCTGTTGTGGGTGAACCGCTCGTTCACCGTGGGAGCGACGGAACCAGCCATGTCAGGGCTGGTCGCCGACGTGCTCAGGTCTGGTGGCTCGGTCGGGTGGAGGTTGGAGCGTCGTGAGGACCGACCGCATGCGGAACGTGATCCACACCGCCGGGGTTCCAGGGGTGGCAGCGCAGCAGGCGGCGGACGGCAAGCCAGGTACCGCGCAGGAGTCCGAAACGCTCAAGGGCGGTCAGGGCGTAGGCAGAGC
The DNA here is from genome assembly GCA_038249115.1 of Actinomycetales bacterium. Lineage (GTDB taxonomy): Bacteria > Actinomycetota > Actinomycetes > Actinomycetales > Dermatophilaceae > UBA4719. The sequence continues at coordinate 27,833 of JBBRWQ010000004.1, read as the reverse complement.
AGGACGGGTAGAACCGACAGGTCGGTGGACGCATGGGTGACAAGATCAGCTGGTAGGCCTTGATCAGCCAGATCACAGGGGTGGCGACCAGTCGGCGTGTGGGTGGAAAAGGCATGCCGGCTTCAGTGTCCTTCCTGTGCTACAACACGGCGTATGACTGTGTCCAGCAAGGTGTCCAGGTGCTCGGCCACGGTTGCCGTTGACGTGGCCGGCAGACCAGCGTTCGCGCGGATGACCACGTCGACACCATCAGGAAGTTGGCCGACGCGAGCGCTCAGGAGTGCTCTCAGGACCCTCTTGGTGCGGTTGCGCACCACGGCGTTGCCCACCGCCTTCGATACGACAAAACCGACCCGTGGCGGTTGACCCGCGCGCGCGTCGGTCGAGTTGGCATGCACCACCATGAGATGGCTGCCCGAACGAGATCCGCCTGCTCCGCGTGCTCCTCGAAAAACTGCGGCGAAATCAGCGCTGCGTCGCAGACGATGACGCCCTGGCAGCACGCGTCGAGCCTCAGGCGGACAGTTCGGAGCGACCCTTGTGGCGACGGGCAGCCAGGATGGCGCGCCCGGCGCGGGTGCGCATGCGCAGGCGGAAGCCGTGGGTCTTGGCCCGACGGCGGTTGTTCGGCTGGAACGTGCGCTTGCTCACGAGGTTTCTCCGTTACTGCACAGCCATGCGTGGATCTGTGCTGAAGGTGGTGCGGGGTACGAGGTAGGGCATTGCCGCCACAGGCATGGGTCAACAACAGCCACGGGGCAGGCAAGAGCGGCCGTCAACACAGGCCTCGTCCAAGGTACGGGAGGCGATAGGGCACGGTCAAACCGATGAGGCTTGACGGGGACGAGCCGCCCGCGCCCGCGGCAAACCATCTATGGTGGGGCCGTGCCGCCGGCCCCGTCAGGCGACACGCCGAGCGACATCGGTTTTTCTGAAGATCTGCAAAAAGTTTCGCGTCTATCCCGGCTTGGTGTGAAGGCCGTGTCCCGAACAGCGCCGCGTTCGCGGCTTCCGACATCGTTATCCACAATCTGTGGATAACTGTGTGGAAGGAGGGCATACGATGCTCACCTGCCGCACCGACCAGAACGACGAGATCAGGAAAACATGAGTGGTGACGCACCGATTGTGACCGGACAACCTGTTGACTTCGGCCACGTCTGGCATAACACGCTGACCACGCTTGATGCCGACGGCTTACCCCCGACCCAGCGTGCGTTCCTCCATCAGGCCAAGTTTGTGGGGCTACTGGAGGAGACAGCGCTGCTGGCCGTGCCGGACGAGTTCACCAAGGACATCATCGAGACCCGGGTGCGTCCGCAGGTCATCGCGGCCCTGGCCAGTCAGCTCGGGATGGAGATCCGTCTTGCGGTCACCGTCGACCCCTCGCTGCGCGCTGAGAACGAAGCCGAGATCGAGGCCTCGACCGATCTGGCCAGCCTGACCGAGCTTGAGTTCGACGACTCGGGCGACGTGGACTCCCCCTTCAGCACATTCCCCGCCCCTCGCACGGACGCTGCGAGCTCCACGAACCACTCAGGTCGTCCCCGGATCGCCGACCGTGAGGCCAACGAGGTTGAGGCGACCCGGCTCAACCCCAAGTACACGTTCGACACGTTCGTCATCGGCGCGAGCAACCGCTTCGCCCATGCTGCCGCGGTTGCGGTCGCTGAGGCGCCGGCCAAGGCCTACAACCCGTTGTTCGTCTATGGACAGTCGGGGCTGGGCAAGACCCACCTGCTCCACGCGATCGGCCACTACGCGCGCAACCTGTACCCGAATGTGCGAGTCCGATACGTGAACTCCGAGGAGTTCACCAACGACTTCATCAACAGCATCCGTGACGACAAGTCCTCCGCTTTTCAGAGCAGATATCGGAACGTGGATGTCTTGCTTATCGATGACATCCAGTTCCTGCAAGGCAAGGTGCAGACCCAGGAGGAGTTCTTCCACACCTTCAACGCCCTGCACAACGCCAACAAGCAGGTCGTCATCACCTCCGATCTGCCCCCAAAGCAGCTGAGCGGTTTCGAGGAGCGAATGCGCAGCCGCTTCGAGTGGGGTCTGCTCACCGACGTCCAGCCCCCCGACCTCGAGACCAGGATCGCCATCCTTCGCAAGAAGGCGATCCAGGAGAAGATGACCACCCCTGATGAGGTGTTGGAGTTCATCGCCAGCAAGATCTCGACGAACATCCGAGAGCTCGAGGGTGCGCTCATCCGGGTGACCGCGTTCGCCAACCTCAACCGGCAGCCGGTCGACCTCAATCTGGCCGAGATCGTGCTCAAGGACGTCTTCCCGTACGACCTGGGCAGCCAGATCACGTCCGCGACGATCATGGCGCAGACCGCGGTCTACTTCGGTCTGACCATTGAGGATCTCTGTGGTGCGTCGCGCTCCCGAGTGCTGGTCACCGCCAGGCAGATCGCCATGTATCTATGCCGTGAGCTCACCGAGCTGTCCCTGCCCAAGATCGGACAGCAGTTCGGGGGCCGGGACCACACCACCGTCATGCACGCGGACCGCAAGATCCGCAAGCTGATGTCCGAGCGCCGCGCGATCTACAACCAGGTCACCGAGCTGACCAACCGGATCCGCAACCAGTCACGCTGACCTACGCCCCGGCCGATACGTAAATTGTGGTGGCCCTTTCCACAGTGGTTATACACAGGTGTGTATGTTGGGTTGCCTCACCTACCTTCAGCCACCCTCGCCAGTGCTGGTTATGCACACCCTGGGGACAAGTTTGTGGATACGTGACGGTATGACCGTATTTTGGTGGGGAGATTTCGGTGGACACTCGGTGGACACTCGGTGGATAGGGGCCAATTCGCCGTGGATAACGACCCATTTCCAGGGGCTCACCTGTGGACGAATCGGGACCATCCACAGCACACCCGGGTTGTCCACGGCTGTCTTCCACTCCTCATCCACAGGCCTTGAGCCGCGCCACCTGCAACGACGGGGTTTGTCCACACGATCCACAGGCCCTACTACAACGATGAGACCTAGGTAGATGGATTCAGCCCCGAGTACCTGGGGAAAGACAAAGCGTGAAGTAGTCACGGCCAGGTGTTGGCCGGAGGTCCTCGTGGCATTAGGGTCAGTGCGCACCTCTGTGTGCGGCGTGTCATCACTCGTGTTTGTCGAAGGGCGGGGTTACCGATGAAGTTTCGGGTCGAACGCGATGTTCTCGCCGAGGCTGTGACGTGGGTTGCCCGCGGACTGCCCAACCGTCCACCCGTCCCTGTCTTGGCCGGCGTCCTGATCGAGGCCAGTGACGAGGGCACTCTCACCCTGTCGGCTTTCGACTACGAGGTCTCAGCCAAGATCACCGTCGCAGCTGAAGTTGCCGAGTCTGGCAAAGTCCTGGTGCTCGGGCGACTTCTGGCGGACATCTCCCGCAACCTGCCACCCCGCCCCGTAGATGTGTCCACCGACGGCAACAAGGTCCAGGTTGTCTGTGGCTCCAGCCGGTTCAGCCTGCTGCTGATGCCGGCCGACGACTACCCCACCCTGCCGGCGTCGCCAGCTATCAGCGGAACCATCGACGGTGACGTATTCACCCAGGCGGTGGCTCAGGTGTCGATCGCGGCCGACCGAGGTGACACCCTGCCCATCCTGACGGGGGTGCGGGTCGAGATCGAGGGCGACAAGATGACCCTCCTTGCCACCGATCGCTATCGGCTTGCGATGCGCGAGCTCAGGTGGAACCCAGAGGCCAGCGATGCGAGCTATGTCGCTCTGGTTCCGGCACGGACACTGTCCGACACAGCGAAGGCTCTTGGCGCGTCAGCCTCTGTCGAAATCCACCTGGGTGGCACCGCGGACGGACTGATCGGCTTCGAAGCAGGACAGCGTCGCTCGACGACCCGCCTTCTTGATGGCGAGTACCCCAAAGTCACCTCAATCTTTCCCTCCAGTGCCGAGACAGAGTCGGTCATCGAGACAGCTGCTCTGGTCGAGGCGGTCAAACGCGTTGCCCTGGTCGCTGAACGCAACACGCCTGTCCGCTTGCGTTTCAGTGACGGAAAAGTGCTGATCGAGGCCGGCGCGGGCGATGACGCCCAGGCCAACGAGTCGGTGGAAGCAGTCCTGACCGGGCCAGAGATCGAGATCGCCTTCAACCCCCAGTTCTTGTTGGAGGGGCTGGGAGCTGTCGGGACGACATACAGTCGCCTGTCCTTCACCCAGAGCAGCCGCCCGGCGGTGCTCTCGGGCCAGGCAGAGCTCGACGGCGATGCTGACACGTCCTACCGCTACGTCCTGATGCCAGTCCGCTTCGCCAGCTAGCCGACATCTCACGGCCCGCGGACTCGCTGCAATCACGTTCAACTGCAATCCCCTTTAACTGCAAGCACATTCACTGTCAATGGGAGTTACGCCATGCACCTCGGACTGATCGGCCTGGGCAAGATGGGTGGCAACATGCGCGAGCGGATTCGCGCAGCCGGTCACGAGGTCGTCGGCTACAGCCGTAGCTCCGCCACCCGGGACGTCACCAGCCTTGAAGAGCTGGTCGCCGCACTACCGGCCCCTCGTGTCGTGTTCGTCATGGTGCCGGCAGGGGATGCGACGGCGCAGACCATCACCGCCCTGGGCGACCTCCTCTCAGTAGGCGACCTGGTCGTGGATGGCGGCAACAGCAAGTTCACCGACGACATCGTCCACGCACAGGAGCTCAAGGCCAAGGGGATCGGGTTCGTCGACTGCGGCGTCAGCGGCGGCGTGTGGGGCAAGGAGAACGGCTACGGCCTGATGTGTGGCGGCGACGCCGAGCACGTCGAGATGGTCATGCCGATCTTCGATGCTCTACGCCCCGAGGGTCCACGTGCCGAGGGGTTCGTCCACGCCGGTGACGTCGGCTCCGGGCACTACGTCAAGATGGTCCACAACGGCATCGAGTACGGCCTGATGCAGGCCTACGCAGAGGGCTTCGAACTGCTCCTGGCCAAGGACACCGTCAAGGATGTTGCGGGGAGCTTCAAGGCCTGGACCCGCGGCACGGTCGTTCGTTCCTGGTTGCTCGACCTCATGGTCAAGGCGCTCGAGGAGGACCACGACCTGGCCCAGATCAGGGGTTACGTCAACGACTCGGGCGAAGGTCGCTGGACCGTGGAAGAAGGCATCGCCCACGCGGTGCCGATGCCGGTGATCACGTCTGCATTGTTTGCTCGCTTCTCGTCGCGACAGGATGACTCACCGCAGATGAAGGCGGTCGCCGCGTTACGCAACCAGTTCGGCGGACACGCAGTCACCAAGGCCGGCGAGACCGGTGTGCTGACCGATCACTGACCACAGGTGACGTGATCGTGCACCTGAGACATCTGTCGGTGGTCGACTTCCGCAGCTATGCAGAGGCTGAGCTGCCACTGACGCCGGGGGTCACCACGATGATCGGGCTCAACGGTCAGGGCAAGACCAATCTCGTCGAGGCAGTCGGCTATCTGGCCACCCTGGGCTCGCATCGGGTGGCCAGCGACGCACCACTGGTTCGTTTCGGTGAGCAGCAGGCAATCGTTCGGGGTGCGGTCGTCCGTGACGGCCGCGAGACGATGGTCGAGATCGAGATCAACACCGGACGCGCCGGCAGCCGCAACAGAGCCCGGCTCAACCGATCACCGGTCCCGCAGCCACGTGAGGTCCTGGGGACACTACGAACCGTGATGTTTGCGCCGGAGGATCTCTCGTTGGTCAAGGGGGACCCTTCCGAACGACGCCGGTTCCTGGATGAGCTCCTGGTGGCCCGCCAGCCGCGGTGGGCGGGTGTCCGGGCTGACTATGACAAGGCGCTCAAGCAGAGAAACGCGCTGCTGAAGTCCGCAGCGCCCGTGCTCCGGCGTGGCATCCACAGAAGCCCCGGTCGACCGACCGGCGTATCCACAGCTTTGTCCACAGGAGATGTGGATACAGGTGTGGATAACACTGAGGGGGCCTTGCACACCCTGGACGTGTGGAACACGCACCTCGCCAGAGTCGGCGCCCAGCTGCTCTACGCCAGGCTTCGTCTCATGCGTGACCTGGGCCCCTACCTCGCGGCTGCGTATGACGAGGTCAGCGCGGCCCGATCTGATGCTCGCATCGCCTACAAGTCGTCACTGCGCGAGGAGATGGCGCGGGACATCGCCGGCGGCGTGGTGCCGGAGATGGATGAGCTGCACGACGAGCTGATGGCCTCTTTCGAGGCGATGCGGGTCAACGAGATCGAGCGTGGAGTGTCATTGGTCGGCCCTCATCGTGACGACGTGGTGCTCAGCCTGGGTCAGCTGCCGGCCAAGGGTTACGCGAGCCACGGCGAGTCATGGTCCTTCGCGCTGGGACTCAGGCTGGCGGCATACCAGCTGCTGAGGCACGACCTGGGCGAGGACCCGGTGCTTATCCTGGACGATGTCTTCGCCGAGCTCGACTCCGGCCGCCGTGAACGGCTGGCCGGGATGATCGCCGACTGCGAGCAGGTGTTGATCACTGCTGCTGTGCCCGGTGACGTGCCGAGCACCCTGTCCAGCTCCGGTACGACGTATCGCGTCACTCTGGGCCAGGTCAGCCGTGACGACTGACGACCGGCGGGGCCGGGGGCGCCACGGCAAGCGCGTGAGCGACGAGGAGACAGCCGATGCGACGAACACCGGTGGAGCCGATGTTGCGCCGGGGACTGACGGCGGCGCCGCCATCATCGACGAGCCCGGCATGGACATGCCCGACACGCCCGATACGGCCGCGGCGTCGGCGCTGGCCAGGGCTCGTGAAGCCGCCCGGTCCAAGGGGCTGCGACCGGGCAGCAGGCCATTGCGCAAACGCCGCACCCAGGGTCAGCAGGGCAGGGGCTTACCGGACTCTGCCGGTTCAGGCCGCGACCCAGCGTTGCTCGGCGACCAGATGGACCGGCTTCTGCTTGATCGCGGATGGAACCTGGATGTTGCCGTCGGCGCGGTGATGGGACGCTGGCCTGAGATCGTCGGCCCAGATGTGGCCCAGCACTGCAAGCCGGTGACCTTCAGCGACGGAGTCCTGACGGTTCGCGCGGACTCGACCGCGTGGACCACCCAGATGCGGCTGATGTCGTCATCGATCCTTGGCCGACTGGAGTCCGAGGTGGGCAAGGACGCCGTCACCGAGCTCCGGGTGCAGGGTCCGAGTGCACCATCCTGGAGCCGGGGCCCCCGAAAGTCGACCGGCCCGGGCCCTCGCGACACATATGGCTGACTCACCACACGCGCACGCTCGACGACTGGCGCGCCAGCACCAACGGTGGCCCTGCGTGAAGAGCTCAGTCGGGCGGCGAGAGGCCCAGCTGCGTAGGGGGAGTAGGGACTACCGGGTATTTTGCCGGAAAATGGCGTTAACGGGGCTCCTGAGAGGCACCTTGTCGGTCCCGACCGCTAGACTGGAGAACGAATCGGCGGCCTGCTTGATGAGGTGCCGGGAGGTGTTCTGGGTCGGACGACGCGGAGGCTCCCGGACAACTCTTCTGGTGTGGCCGCTTCCCGTGCCTGAACCCGGCGACGTACCGAGATGCACCAAGGGCCGCGCGCGGAATGTTGTGACCACCGTTTGAAGCCAAAGGAGCACCGTGTCCGAGGTCAGTCCAGAGAACCAGCCCGACCCCGTGAGCGCAGCCAAGGCTCCAACACCCCCGGCACCAGCACCCAAACCAAAGAGCCCGGCCTACGACGCGAGCGCCATCACCGTCCTCGAGGGGCTTGAGGCCGTTCGCAAGCGCCCCAGCATGTACATCGGCTCCACCGGCGAGCGTGGTCTGCACCACCTGGTCTGGGAGGTCGTCGACAACTCCGTCGATGAGGCGCTCGCAGGGTTCGCGGACCACATCGAAGTCACGCTGCGGCCTGACGGCGGGGTCAAGGTCGTCGACAACGGCCGCGGCATCCCGACCGGAATCATGGAGGGCGAGGGCAAGCCGGCCGTCGAGGTCGTGCTGACCCAGCTGCACGCCGGCGGCAAGTTCGGCGGTGCCGGATACACGGTCTCCGGTGGACTGCACGGCGTCGGCATCTCCGTGGTCAACGCACTCTCGGACCGGGTCGACATCGAGGTCCGCCAACGCGGCCACGTGTTCCGCCAGACCTTCCTGGTGGGTGTGCCCGCAGACGACCTGTCAATGGACGAGGCCACCGATGAGACCGGCACCACGGTCACGTTCTGGGCCAGCCCCGACATCTTCGAGACCACCACCTATGAGTACGAGACCCTGCGCGCCCGGTTCCAGCAGATGGCTTTCCTGAACAAGGGCCTGACCATCACCCTGACCGATGAGCGCCCTAGCGCCATCGAGGCGGCCGTTGACGACGACGCGGCCGAGGGGCTGGACGAGGACCAGCTTGAAGCCAAGCCCGCCAAGCCGCGCACGGTCTCCTACCGCTACGAGGACGGCTTGGTCGACTACGTCAAGCACCTGGTCTCGTCCAAACGCTCCGAGCCGGTGCACCTCGAGGTGATCTCCTTCGAGCTTGAGGACACCACGAAACGCATGTCGCTCGAGGTGGCGTTGCAGTGGACCAGCGCGTACTCCGAGTCGGTTCACACCTATGCCAACACCATCAACACCCACGAGGGCGGCACCCACGAAGAGGGCTTCCGGGCGGCGATGACCAAGCTGGTCAACGACTTCGCCCGCAACCAGAAGCTCCTCAAGGACAAGGACGAGAACCTCACAGGTGACGACATCCGCGAGGGCCTGACGGCAGTCATCTCGGTCAAGCTGGCCGAGCCGCAGTTCGAGGGGCAGACCAAGACCAAGCTCGGCAACTCCGAGGTCAAGGGATTCGTCCAGCACGCCATGACCGACGAGCTCGGCCACTGGCTGAGCGCGCATCCCAATGAGGGGCGCGACATCGTCCGCAAGTCGGTTCAGGCGGCGGCCGCCCGGATGGCGGCCCGCAAGGCCCGTGAGGCCACGCGCCGCAAGGGCCTGCTCGAGTCCGGAGGCCTTCCTGGCAAGCTCCGCGACTGCCAGAGCAGTGACCCCACGATCAGTGAGGTCTTCATCGTCGAGGGTGACTCTGCGGGTGGTTCTGCGGTACGAGGTCGCAACCCGCACAACCAGGCGATCCTGCCGATCCGCGGAAAGATCCTCAATGTCGAGAAGGCTCGCATCGACAAGGTGCTGGCCAACAACGAGGTCCAGGCCCTCATCTCGGGCTTTGGCACCGGCATCGGCGAGGACTTCGACCTGGCCAGGGCGCGCTATCACAAGATCGTCCTGATGGCTGACGCTGATGTGGACGGCCTTCACATCCGGACCCTGCTGTTGACGCTGCTGTTCCGCTTCATGCGCCCCCTGATCGAGGCCGGCTATGTCTACCTCGCGCAGCCTCCGCTGTTCCGGCTCAAGTGGAGCAACCACCCGCACGAGTACGCCTACTCCGACCGTGAGCGCGACTCGATGCTCGAGGTCGGGCAGAGCCAGGGCTGGCGACTTCCCAAGGACGCTGGCATCCAGCGCTACAAGGGGCTGGGCGAGATGGACTACCAGGAGCTGTGGGAGACCACCATGGACCCCGACCACCGCATCCTGCTCCAGGTCACCCTGGACGACGCCGCGGCCGCGGACGAGATCTTCGCGATTCTGATGGGCGAAGACGTCGAGAGCCGGCGCAGCTTCATCCAGCGCAACGCCCGGGACGTTCGCTTCCTGGACATCTAGCACGAGCGCTCGCCGGGCACACGGCATACAAAATGTTTGAATCGCATTGAGAGATAAGGGAACTGGACTGTGACTGAGCAGCCGCCGATCATTGAGACCGACCGTGTCGAGCCGGTCGACATCAACCTGGAGATGCAGCGCAGCTACATCGACTACGCGATGACGGTCATCGTCAGCCGTGCGCTGCCCGACGTGCGCGACGGCATGAAGCCCGTGCACCGCAGGGTCGTCTATGCGATGTATGACGGGGGCTACCGTCCCGACCGCGGCTACAACAAGTGCTCACGCGTCGTCGGTGAGGTCATGGGTCAGTACCACCCCCATGGCGACGCCTCGATCTATGACGCGTTGGTGCGCCTGGTGCAGGACTGGTCGCTGCGCTACCCGTTGGTCGACGGCCAGGGCAACTTCGGCTCCCCCGGTGACGACCCGGCCGCCGCGCCGCGATACACCGAGTGCCGGATGGCGGCCCTCGCCATGGAGATGGTCCGTGACATCGACCAGGACACGGTGGAGTTCAAGGACAACTACGACGGCAAGACCCAGGAGCCCACGGTCCTGCCGAGCCGGTTCCCCAACCTGCTGGTCAATGGGTCGGCCGGCATCGCGGTCGGCATGGCCACCCAGATCCCGCCGCACAACCTGCGCGAGGTGGCAGCCGGGGTCCAGTGGTACTTGCAGAACCCCGAAGCCCAGCGCGAGGAGCTGCTCGCCTATGTCATGACCCAGATCCAGGGGCCGGACTTCCCCACCGGTGCGCTCATCCTGGGTCGCAAGGGCATTGAGGACGCCTACCGCACCGGCCGCGGCTCGATCATCATGCGTGCCGTGGTCGAGGTCGAGGAGATCCAGAACCGCATCTGCCTGGTCGTGACCGAGCTGCCCTACCAGGTCAACCCGGACAGCCTTGCGCAGAAGATCGCCGAGCTGGTCAAGGAAGGCCGCCTGGCCGGGATCGCCGACATTCGCGACGAGACCTCAGGGCGCACCGGCCAGCGGCTGGTGATCGTGCTCAAGCGCGACGCCGTGGCCAAGGTCGTGCTCAACAACCTCTACAAGCACACCCAGCTGCAGACCACCTTCGGCGCGAACATGCTGGCCCTGGTCGACGGGGTGCCGCGCACCTTGCCGCTGAGCGCGTTCATCCGGCACTGGGTTGAGCACCAGATGGACGTCATCCGGCGCCGGACTGCCTTCCGGCTGCGCAAGGCCGAGGAAGAGGCTCACATCCTGCGCGGGCTGCTCAAGGCCCTGGATGCGCTCGATCGGGTCATCGCCTTGATCCGCGCCTCCGCCACGGTCGAGGTCGCCCGCGACGGACTGATCGAGCTGCTCGGCATCGATGAGCTGCAGGCGCAGGCGATCCTCAACATGCAGCTGCGGCGTCTGGCTGCCCTCGAGCGCCAGAAGCTGATCGACCGACATGACGAGCTGCAGGCGATGATCGATGAGTTCACCGCGATCCTGGCCTCGCCGGATCGCCAGCGCACGATCGTCAGTGAAGAGCTCGCTGAGATCGTCGCCAAGTACGGCGACGACCGACGCACCAAGATCGTGCCCTTCGACGGTGACATGTCCATGGAGGACCTCATTCCCGAGGACGACGTGGTCGTCACGATCACGCGTGGCGGTTATGCCAAGCGGACCAAGGTCGACCTGTACCGGTCGCAGCATCGTGGCGGCAAGGGTGTGAGGGGTGCGTCACTGCGCAGTGACGACATCGTGGAGCACTTCTTCATCACGACAACCCATCACTGGCTGTTGTTCTTCACCAACCTGGGCCGCGTCTACCGCGCCAAGGCCTACGAGCTGCCCGAGTCCGGTCGTGACTCCAAGGGGCAGCACGTCGCCAACCTCCTGGCCTTCCAGCCCGGCGAGAAGATCGCCCAGGTCCTGGCCCTGCGCGACTACGTGACCGATCCCTACCTGGTGCTCGCGACCAGGAACGGCCTGGTCAAGAAGACTCGCCTTTCGGAGTACGACACCAACCGGTCCGGCGGCTTGATCGCGGTCAACCTGCGTGACGGCGACGAGCTGGTCGGCGTCGACGTAGGCTCGGCGATCGATGACCTGTTGCTCGTGTCGGTCAAGGGCCAGTCGGTCCGGTTCACCGCGGACGACACCACGTTGCGCCCGATGGGCCGATCTACCAGCGGCGTGACCGGCATGCGGTTCCGTCGCGGCGACCACCTGCTGTCGATGAGCGTGGTCGTGAACGGCTCCGACCCCGACGTGTTCGTGGTGTTCGAGAACGGTCTGGCCAAGCGGTCCCTTGCCTCGGACTACACGGCAAAGGGCCGCGGCATCCTGGGTGTCAGGGTCGCCCAGCTCTCCGAGAGGGGCGGCGACCTGGTCGGCGCGCTCACGGTGGACGAGGAGGACGAGGTCATGGTCGTCATGGAGAAGGGCAAGATAGTCCGCTCCCGAGTCGATGAGGTGAGGCGGACCGGCCGCAATACGATGGGTGTGCAGTTCGCCACGCCAGACAAGGGCGACTCGATCGTGGCGGTGGCGCGCAACGCGGACCGTGGGATCGAGGACGAGGACGAGGGCGACGACGTCGCGTCCGGGGCTGACCCTGCTGTCACGCCGGACGCCGGTGCACCAACCGTGACCGAGAACGCGCTCGAATCCGCAGCCGAAACGGGTACCGTTGCTTCGAAGAAGGATGAGGACGACATTGTGGGAGGCAGCGAGTGAGTACGGCAGGTCAGGTCGGCACCCCGGTCCACGCTGCGGGCCCGCCGAGTCATGTCGGCACCGCCGATGCAGCGTCGCGACCACAGGTAGCCCGCTCTACGGCCCCTCGTCGGGTCAAGCTCAGCGTCTCGCGGGTTGATCCGTGGTCGGTGATGAAGTTGTCGTTCCTGCTCTCGGTCGCCGTCGGCATTGCTGGCGTCGTCATGGTGGCAGCCCTGTGGATGGTCCTGTCCGGCATGGGCGTCTTCGCGGACATCAACCGCACGGTCGAAGAGGTGCTGAACAGCAGCAACGGCTCCACGTTCGACCTCATGGACTACATCGGTCTGGGGCGCGTGGTCTCGCTGTCGATTGTCATCGGTGTCATCGACGTCATCCTGATGACGGCGATCGCGACGCTGGGCGCCTTTCTGTACAACGTGTGCTCGAGCTTGGTCGGCGGCCTTCAGCTCACCCTGACGGACGACTGAGATAGCCCGCAGTTCCGCTGGCCTCGACGCCGAGGCCCTTTTCCGTCTCACGCCGTGCCGATCCTCGGAGGCGCCGCATTGCCGACGGTGTTTAGCACGTGCGCTGACGGACCTTCTGGACCTCACACAGGAAGAGGTTTGCGCGGTGGGGCGCCTTGGTGTCACTGATAACAGCGACCCTCGGTGGCGATTGGCGGTCGCGGAGCGTGGACGGGTCGGGCACGTCATGGCAGAGGCTCGGATGCGTCGCAGCGATGGGAGCCGCTTCGAAGCGGAGATCACGTCAGCAACGTTCACCACCACCTGTCCGGCCACAGCCGAGGATCTGATGAACGACAAGTCCGCTGGGATCTCGGCGGTGGCCGCCCACTCGAAAGGTGCGCATCTTTCAAGGGCACCAATATTTCAATTCTCAGGATCTGATCCATTGGTGAATGCCAGCATGGATGGGTAGATATTTCGGCCACGAAATGCATGTCGTCGGGTTCGGTGTCGAGTCCGGAGGATTCGACGAAAGGGCAAACCTGCTGCAAGGCGGGGGCACAAAGCCACGGGACCTCCGCGGTCAGTTGGGCTACCGAGCGAGAGGGAGCGTGCATGTTCAGAACACACCTGCTGGGCGTGCCCACTCGACTGTCCGTATCGGCTGTACGGATGTCGGCGCGACTTCGCCGGCCGGGGGATATTCAGGAAGCGACGCGTTGGCTGTTCGCCGTGCTCGCCTTGGTGTCCGTTCTGCTCGTGTTGCCGGCGCCCCTCTTCGCAGGCAATAGCACGAGGCTGCTTGTCGCCGTGGCCAGCGCAGTGGTTCTCGGGTTGTCCTGGGGCGCGGGGTACCTGCGGCGGAGCGCGCCGTTGGCGATGGACGTGGTGGATGCAGTGGCCATGGCGGCCTTGGCCCTGACCTGTCCTGAGCTGACCACCGTTCTGGGGGTCGTCTTCGCCGCGCTGTGGTTTCGCTCTTTGTACGGCTCGGGCGGCCGCGCCGTGCTGCGATGTGCTCTGTACGCGGGTGCGCTGAGCGCGGTGCACCCGCTGTGGCCTTACCTGTTCGGGCACACCGGGGGCGTTGCCCTCGGCACGCTGGCGGCGCCCTTTCCGACCATGTTCCTGACCGTATTCGTGGTGCGACGCCTTGCCTCGATCCTGGCAGCTCGGGCACAGGCGGCGCGGCTTGACGCGGTGCATGGGTCAGTGGGTTCACAGCTGTTGGACGTCATCGACGCGGCAGAGATCCGCCGCATCGCGTGGGAGGCGAACGCCCAGATCTGCGCGGCCATACCCGGGCTGCGCATCTTGAAGCTGGTCAGGGATGGCCCAGCGCTGCGCGTGGACGGGGCGACCGGCGGGTTTGTCGGTGTCCCCGCGACGCTGCCCGCAGCCGTCCTGTCGGTGCTCGACGACGACGCAACAGGCTCCGCAACGATTCGAAGCCATGAGGAGATGGATGCCGCGGTGGGAATCGCGTGTGCGTGGGCCTGTTTGCCGATGCACTACGTGCACCAGGAGCACGGGCGCGCGTGGTTGCTCCTCGGCTCACCGGGTGGCGTCCCCGCCGAGGCGGTCGACGCCGTCGGGAGCGTGGCGAACCAGGTGACCTTGGCGCTGCATAACAGTGAGGTGCTCCAGAAGCTGAGGGCGCAGGTCACGCTGGACAGCCTCACGGGCCTGGCCAACCGGAGCTCCTTCTACGCCGCGCTGTCGACCGCGGTCGCGACGGCGGCTGCGGGTGCGACCACCGTCTTGTTCGTGGACCTCGATGACTTCAAGGACGTGAACGACGCCTTCGGCCACCGTGCAGGTGACGACCTGCTGCGTGAGGTCGCGGCACGCCTCCTGGAGGCGACCCGTCCTCAGGACCTGTGTGCACGTCTTGGTGGGGACGAGTTCGCCGTGCTGCTACTTGGTACCGGCAGTGAGGCAGCAGCACGGGTCGCCCGGCGGATCGTGGCGTTGGTCGCGGCTCCCGTGAAGGTCGACGGCGCCATGGCGTTGGTGGGTGCCAGTGTCGGGGTCGTGACCTCGGAGGGCGAGACCAACGTCGAGGTACTGATGCACCGCGCCGACGCGGCGATGTACGCGGCGAAGGCCAATGGCAAGGGCAGGGTCCATGTCTTCGAAACTGGTCAGCTGCACTCCGCCACGGCTCGGCTGCCGTTCGAGCGGCAGCTTGCTGCGGCGGCCAGCAATGGTGAGCTCGTCGTGCTCTACCAGCCCGTCGTGTCGCTGCCCGGCTTGCGGTGTACGGCGGTGGAGGCACTGGTGCGCTGGCAGCATCCGCAGCGGGGTCTGCTGTACCCGGCCGACTTCATCCAGATCGCGGAGCGCACCGGTGCCATCCGTAGTATCGGCGCCCACGTGCTGCGGCGCGCCTGCGCCGACGCCGCCACCTGGCGGGAGGGCCATCCGAGCGCCCCGTTGGCCATCCATGTCAACGTCTCCGCGCTGCAGCTCGATGACGAGCGTTTCACTGACTTCGTGCTTGGCTGCCTGAGGGACTTCGCCCTGCCCGCGAACCAGCTGGTGCTGGAGGTCACCGGGACGGTCGTGATCTCTTCTACGGCGGCCATCGCGCAGCTCAATAGCCTGTTCGTACACGGCATTGTGATCGCCATCGACGACTTCGGGACCGGCTTCTCGGCCCTGACCACGCTGCGGTCCCTGCCCGTACAGATCGTGAAGATCGACAGGTCGCTCGTGGCCGGCTGCGCCGTCAATGCGGAGGACCTCGCAGTGACCGAGGCGGTCGTCACCCTGGCGACCAAGTTGGGTTTACGGACCATCGCCGAAGGGGTCGAGATGCTTGACCAGCAGCAGCTCCTGGAGAAGATCGGGGTGGACGGCGTGCAGGGCTACCTCTACCTGCGGCCGACCACCGCGGAGAAGTTCAGCACCTGGCTCAGCGGACACCACGCTGGGCTGACGACCATCGAACCGGCCACCGCAGTTGTTATCCCCTTCGGGAAGCCAGCATCCTCCCGAGAAACTCCAGGCGACAAAGCCGCTCCAAGAGGCTGACAGCGGCCTCAACGTGCCTGTCCGGCGGGTCGCCGCACTCCGTGGTGTGCCTGGTTCGGGGGCCCGGCCAGGTCGGCAAGGCCCGACCCGCGCATCCCTGGTACGGGGTGTGCTGTTTGGCCGGTAGGATGGCGTGGTCCCGCCAGGAGGGGGCCCGGCGCAGCCAGTGTCGTACTCCAAAACCAGACCCGATTCCCTACAGATTCACTAAGACGGTGTGTCAACCAGGTACACCTCAACCCCCGTAAGGCCCCCAGTTCGTGCTCAACCCCGTTCCCTAAAACCCGGGGCCTATAGCTCAGACGGTTAGAGCGCTTCCCTGATAAGGAAGAGGTCAGAGGTTCAAGTCCTCTTAGGCCCACCATCATCGCTAGGCGTGATCGTGACGCGTGACAAATAGCACGAAGGAGTACCGGTCATGAAGAAGTTCCTCTTGTTGATCGCCACAGCAGTTGGCGTTCTGGCCGTCCAGAAGAAGCTCAAGGACCAGCAGGCCGAGCAGGACCTCTGGGCCGAGGCGACCGACGAGGTCTAAAATCGAGTAGGAGCAACCAAGCTCACTCGGGGACATAGCTCAATTGGTAGAGCGCCTGCTTTGCAAGCAGGAGGTCCGGGGTTCGATTCCCCGTGTCTCCACCCAGGTCAGAGGCCCTTTCCGCTCGTCGGGGAGGGCCTTCTGCATGGCCGTACTCCAGCAAAGTACGGCAACGGGGTTGACGGGGCTCACAGGACGTCCTCGCCGAACTGGTTGCCGAGGCGCTTGAGCGCCTCCTTGGTCGACGCCGAGGACACCTGGCTGTAGATGTCCATCGTCACGGCGATCTTGCTGTGCCGCAGGATCGTCATCGCCACACGTGGGTGGACGTCCAGGGCAACGAGCAGTGACGCGCATGTCCGCCGGGTTGCGTGCACCGGGATGACGGGGACGCCGGCCTTCGCCGCGCGGGCCTGGAAGAAGCGCTGGAAGTTCCGGGGGTCGATCGGGGTGCCGAACCGGGTCGTGAGGACCAAGCCCGAGCCCATCCAAACTTCGCCGGCCGCCAACCGTGAGCGCGCTTCGGTCACCTTGCGCTGAGCGAGGGCTTGAGAGCAGATGTCCGGAGGTGGGAGCGGGGCTTCCGACGACACTGTCTTGGTCGGCCTTCGGCGCAGCTCGCCTTTGATTCTCTGTAGCTGCCATGCGATGTGCGCTACTCCCGACTCGAGGTCGACGTCATCCCAGGCAAGACCCAGCAGTTCGCCGCGACGAAGCCCGAGAATGAGCATCAGGACGTAGCCGGCATACAGCGGGTCGTCGTCGCGACGCGCGGACTCGAGGAACTGTCGAGCCTCGGGAACGCTCCAGATGGCTCGCTTTCTCGTCCGTGGGACGGGGACTCGAACGAGACCAGCCACGTTGCGGGTGACCAGCTCGTCTCTCACGGCCGCGCTGAGGGCGCTACGGAGGACTGTCCACGCTTGGTGCACGGTCCACTCCGACCCCACCTGATGGCAGCACTTGCCGGCAGCGCAGCACCTGGGCTCTTCTCGGGCAGCATCCTTGCCCTGTGCGCAGCACTGGCACCCGACACGAAGCTCGTTGAGCCAGGTCTGGACGTCCCGCACGGTCAGCTTGTCGAGCCGCTTGCGGCCCAGATCCGGGACGACGTAGAGCCGGGTGAACAGCTCGTAGTTCGCCGAGGTGGTCGGAGCCAAACCCGGTACCACCACCTCGCGCAACCAGCGCTCCATGAAGTCGGCGAGAGTTGGTAAGCGGGGAGCGACCGGGCCGCGTCGAGAGAGCTCGTGTAGCACAAGCCACTTCCCGTGAACCTGCTCCCGGGTCTTCCCGTAGACGACCTTGCGTTGCCGGCGACCTTCAGGCGTGGTGATCCACACGTGGGCGGCGAAGCCGTTTCGGTAGAGGTAGATGGACCCCTCGCCGTTGTGCCGCCTCGTCATGCCACGTCCTGACCGGACTGGGAGACCCGCAGAGCCACATACTCGTCGACCCACTCCGGAGGACCCGGCGCAGCTTGCCGTCCTTCACCGAGCGCAGGTCCGCCTGAATGATCGCCATGCGGACCTTGGTCTCACCGAAGCCGAGCATCTCGGCGACCTCGGCAACGGAGAACCACTTCTTCGTCATCGCTCCTCCTGGGCTTGCCGCGCTATTCCAGTCTTCTCGTGATGGCACACTCCCGGCTGGGATGTCCCCGCCCTGTGGATAACATCGACGCACTCGAGGGTGACCAACCTCCCTATGTCAGGCTGGTTGGAACCGTGCAGCCGTGACCTCACCTCGCGTACCCTGCAGCAGTTGGTGAGGGCCGGATGGGCTGTGGTCCTGTGGTCCCAGCGCTGGTCGGGCAGGGCCAGCAATTCGCTGGTCTCAACCCAGAGGCCAAGGTGATCAACAACGCTCATTGCAAGTTCCTTCCGCCGTGTTGGACACGGCAGAAGCCTCGCGAACAGACGTACCCTGATTCGTACCCCCCGGGGGGTAAATCCGGGGGGTACGTGGCGACTGTGCGCGCATTTGCGCAGGTCAACGCACGTACCCCAACTCGTGCAACTATGCGGATGTCCGCATAGTCTCACGAACTTGGCTACGTCAAAATCGACCCCCGCGGCGCTGAACTGCTCTTCCAGATCATCACCGAACGCGAAGAAAAAGCGTCCATCGCCATTGCCACGAATTTGCCGTTCAGTGAGTGGGGAACCGTGTTCCCGGATCCTCGACTGGTCTCGGCGATCGTGGACCGGGTCACCTTCAACGCCCACATCCTGGAGACCGGCACCAAGTCATACCGGCTGCGCACCAGCAAGAGAACCCGCCAGGCGTCATCGTGACCAACCCGGGACGTCAACAACCTGTTGACACCGCGCTGGCCTGCTACTACGCCGACGACCCCGCCCGCCGACCCCGGTGCACGCTGATCGCGACCATCCAGCTCGGCGCCGTGGCGCTGTGCGCGTCCTGCAACACGGCCCGCTCGACCCTGGGCAAGGGCCAAGCCCCTGTCCGGCTACCAGAGCGCCCGGCGTTCGACGCCCTGGGATGGGTTGCCACCGCCCAGCAACGGGCCAACGCCGCCGAAGCCACCCTGGCCGCCGCCGTCACCAGGGCCCGCCAAACCGGAGGGTCCTGGTCGGCCATCGGAGCTCAACTCGGCCTGTCACGACAGGGCGCACAACAGCGCTTCACGCGCCCCACTCCCCGGACAACGACCCGACAACGCCTCGAAAGTGGGGCCAACATTCGTGAAGACAGTGGGGCCAAATGACTTGACGACACTCACAAGGAACGCGGGCAACGATCATGGGAGGCACCGCCCCCTCCGTTACCGCCCCGATCACCCCCTTGGTCGCGCCGACAGGATGCGGAGGGGACGGCGCAGGCAGGGATGAGTTGCTGGGTGGCACGGCCACAGTTGATGCCGATCCTGGGCCCAGGAAGGACCATGTGTTCGGCCCTGACTACAACCAGGCGCAGGAGTCCATGGCGGTCCCGGCTGCGTTGCGCAGAATCGCCTTGTCGCCGGTGTTGTTTCAGACGTGATAGCCCACCTGAGGCTTCGCGCAGGGGTAGATGGGGCGGCCGCTTACAACCCCACCGAGTCTGCGCCGTGCGTCGCTTGCGCAGTGGTGAACCCCTCGTACTTCAACTGATCGATGAGCCCCGAGCGGGAGAAGCCCGACATGTCGATGTAGGCCTTCGCGGACTGGTCCGCCTCCTCGTTCCAATTGACCTTCATGGAGTCAATCGCACGAGTCGCGTCTTTCACCGAGAACCCCTCGTACTTCAACTGATCGATGAGCCCCGAGCGGGAGAAGCCCGACATTTCGATGTAGGACTCAGCTGACCGTTTCGCGTTCTCCTGCGCGATGGTCAACCTGTTGGCGTCCGCAATCTTCTTTGCAGCCGCAGCCTTGGCCGCAGCTGCCTTGTCCGCTGTGGCCTTCGCTGCTGCTGCCTTGTCTGCAGCGGCCTTGTCGATGACCGCTTGGTCTGCGGCAGCCTTGTCCGCGACCGCCTGGTCCGCAGCCGCCTGGTCCGCAGCCACTTTGTCTACAACTGCCTGGTCCGCAGCCGCCTTGTCTGCGGCCGCCTGGTCGGGCGCGGTCTTCGTTGCGATCGGCCCGGTGGCGTCGATGGCCGATGTGTTCGGCTGGTTGCCTGCACTGGCAAAGATCCCGATCAGCAAGAGTGCGCCTATCGCGCTCAAGATCTTGTGTCGGAGGAACCAGTTCTTTCGTGCCACAGCGGGGGGTGTCAGCAGCGCGTTGGCTGGTGGCGTCTCCGACGGATTACCGGGTGCGAACTTCTCGGTCCACTGTGCGCCGTCCCAATACCTGTTGCGGCCATCAGGCTGCGGATACCAACCGGCTGGAGTACTCATGATCCCCCTCTTTCGTCGTTCTACCCCCAAGGCTGAGGGCAACGTATCGCCCTATTGGACCTGACCTGAGACGTTTGGGATAAATGGTGCCTTGGTCTGTCTCGGTCGCGTGACGATCGCACCAGTTTGGGCTGAAATACGCCATTCGCCAGACGGCAAGCCGGTAGGACTTCTTTACTGTCCCCCTTCGAGGCTGAGCCGGCTCAGATGTCCATCACTCCCCCCCGTTTGCATATGATCTCGGCCCAGGCCGCGATGACGTAAACGACCAGCGCCGCCCAGCCACTGTTGTCGCGTCGCCACTCCAGGACCAGTCCTGGCCACGGTCCCGGGTCCTCGTCAGGCCCTGTCACCCAGCAGTGCCGAACCGGGCTGCGAGCTGGCTGTTCCGCTTTGAGCGGTGCGACTGGCCGGTCACGCAGAGGGACCCCTCTCCCAGGGAACATGCCACCAGCCATGGCTTCAGTATGCCTCGATCCTCGAACAGGTGTTCTCATCAACCTAAACCGCAGGATCGGTGCTCGCCGCATGCAGGGGCGAGCTGCGGTGCCCGTCATCAATCGATTGATACCGATTGTCCCAAAGGTCTTACTTCCAGGGGTGGGGACCCGTAGCCTCCATCCCAGGGGGCGGCTCACAGGGGTCTTACCTCATCGTCTCGATGGAGGAGTGAAATGAAGCGAACAGCAAGCATCATCGCCGCAGCCGCATTGATGATGGTCGGGGCTGGTGCGGGAGCGGCGACGGCGGCGACGAACACGGTCACCGTCAACGAGGCCAGCCTCAGCACCAGTTGGACTCTCTACGCGGACAACTCAGCCAGCGGGGCATTCGTCAACGGTCCGGTGACCCCGCCAGCGGGCGTGGGCAGTTTCGAGTTCAGCATTCCCGACAACGGCAAGGTCACCCTGTCTACGACGACGGTGGCCGGGCAGCTGCTGAGCGCGGTCGATGCGGTCAGCTACTCGACGTACCGGGCGACCTCGTCCACTATGCCGGGTAACGTCGCCCCGTCACTGAACATGCAGATCTGCGCCGGCGGTCTGGATGGCACGACCTGCACCGGATGGACCACCCTGGTCTGGGAACCGGTCTATGCCTACGGCGCCGACGCCATTGTCAATGACACCTGGCAGACCTGGAACGCGCTGGGCAACACCAGCGCCTCCTACACCGGCGGATGGTGGTCCACCCGCGACATCACAGGTCTGTCTGCGACAAACAGCTTTGTGTCGCTCGCCGAGATCCAGGGGGCCAACCCTGACGCGGTGATCCTCTCGTTCGGTGTGAACGTCGGCCACGGACCATCCGGTACTTTCAACGGCAACGCGGACGCCCTGACCCTGGGCCTGAGCGGCAACACGACCGTCTACGACTTCGAGCACGCGGTCACCATTGCCGGCAAGGACGAGTGCAAGGACGGCGGGTGGATGACATCCACGAGCCCGACGTTCAAGAACCAGGGCGACTGTGTGTCCTACTTCGCCTCCGCCGGAAAGACCCACCCGAACGGCTGACGCGCCAAGGGGGCCGGGCCGTGGGCGCGCTGCATGTGGCCGCTCGGCTTACGACTTCGCCCTGTCGCCGCCCTACAAGAACCAAGGCGACTGTGTTAGCTACGTAGCCCAGAACAAGGCTGTTAGCTAGCTTCAAATGACCGATGGGTCGGACCGTGTCGGCACAGCCGGCCCGGCCCGGCCCATTCGGCTTCTCCAGAAAGTCAGGGCCCGTCCCAAGATCAGCTGGGTCAGGCGAGCCGGTGGAGCCAATGGGCCACAAACGGGAGTCAACAACTCGGCGAAGACCTGGCAGAGGAACTTGTAGGACCGGAGTACATGAGGGCCCGCTCGATCCTCCAACACAGGGGGCGAGAGCGGGCTTTCTGGTTTCCTGGCCCTCACTTCCTCAGGACTCTTGGTGGAGGTCAGTCCTCACTGGGTCGCCGCAGCAACTCGTCAGCGATCAACTGGTGAAGTCGTGCGTCCTGGCTCAGCGCAGGGAATTGACCCTCAACGAGGACACCCTCCAGGTGGTCCGGTTGGGCCTCCCAGGCAGGGCGAGTCCGCTCCAGCTCATCACGAAGTTCCCAGGGCCATCCATTGCACCGGCCTCTCCATGGCAAGTGACCGTAGCTGCTCACCCAGCAGGCATCCCTGCTCCGATGCTGCACGACCGCAAAGAAAGACGGTTGTGCTGACGGTCTTACGGGGCGCAATACGTGACAGGATTATTGGGATCATTCTGGCTCATCCCATTCCGCCCGCCGGTAGAAACCGGCCTTCTCGAAGGAGTCGTCATGATGCGAGGTCTCGTCATAGGGTTCACCCTCCTTGCGAGCCTGACTGTCGCCGCGCCGGCAGAGGCCATCACCAACGGCAGTAACGATGGCAACCAGCACCCAAACGTGGGAGGCCTTGTTGCCCCCACCCCCTACTCCGACGGCACCTCGATCTACTGCTCAGGCACGCTGATCAACCCCAAGGTGTTCCTCACTGCGGCGCACTGCAACGCCGGAGGCGATGGCCAGGTCCGGGTGACGTTCTCCACGGCCTACAAGGTCGGGGACGCGACGTATACGGGCACGTTCCACGGCGACCCTCTCTACAGCGGCGTGCAGAGCGACCCGCACGACATTGCCGTGGTCGTGCTCGATGAGCAACCTGTCAAGATCACCCCGGCCACGCTGCCTGATGCCGGCTCGCTGTCGAAGTTGTCCAAGGCGCAGACATTCACCTCGGTGGGCTACGGCGCGTACAAGGTCACCAATCAGCCAGGCGGACACCAATACCTCTACAACGACGTGCGCATGGTCGCCACCGGCACGCTCAACGCGACGAACCCGGCGTGGCTCCGGATCTCAATGAACCCGGCCACCGGTAACGGCGGCACCTGCTATGGGGACTCTGGCGGCCCGAACTTCCTGGGGACCTCAGGAACGGTGGCAGGCATCACGATCACGGGAGACGCGATCTGTCGGGCAACCAACGTCGTCTACCGTCTCGATACGGCGTCGGCGCGGTCCTTCCTGTCGCAGTACGTGACGCTGAGCTGAGCCTCCACCACAAGATCCCGTTGTCGTTCAAGTACGAGTCGGAGTACGGCTGCCTGCACCTGAGCTGGCGCGGCGAACGCCGGCATCACGCCGCTTAAGTGCACGTCGTTCGTCCTCCGAGAGACCGCCCCACACGCCCGAGTCCTGGCCATATTCGATGGCCCAGTTCAGACAGGCCTCAACGACCTCACAGCGACGGTAGACGGCCTTCGCCTCCTCGATCTGGAGAAGCGTGAGGCCGGTGTTCCCGATCGGGAAGAACAGTTCAGGGCTCTCGTCCAGGCAAGCAGAGCGGCTGCGCCAATTCGTAGGCATGAAGCTCCTCAAGTCGAGGTCTGGGAGATCTGCGTCATGTGAGTCAGGCCGGCGCATTGGTGGCGTCGGTGGGGCCGCACAAGGCCAACTTCGAAGTCAACGCCCTCGTCAACGCTCAGTGATGCCGCTTATCGAAATTCCCCAGTGTTGCTCATCGAAATTCCTCACTTTGTGGCTTGGTCAGGTTAGCGGGTTGTGGTGGGTTTGGGGGTGTCGATGAGGTCGGTGAGAGCAACTGGTTCGGAGCAGTGGGGGCATAGTCCTCCGAGGCCCACACGGGCGCAGGGCTGGTTGCAGTCGTGGCACCACTGCTCGGCGTAGTAGCGGGTTTCGCAGGTTGGGCAGGCGTAGATCGTGACGTCTCGGCGTCGGATTGCTTGTGGGACAACGGGTTCGGCGGCGATCACCTTGGTGGCGTGGCGGCGGGTCCATGCGGTCTTGCGGCACGTGTCGGTGCAGTATCTCTTGCGGCCGACCCGGGTGAAGGTGGTCCAGCAGACCGGACAGAGCAGCTGGTCGGAGCCGGCGGTGGGGTTGGGCGCCGGGATTGTTGTCGTCGTGTTGTCGTCGCCTGGCGGGTGTTCAGACATGGCCTGCCGCCGTTCGCAGGGTGTGGGTGCGGGCGTGGTGATCACGGAGCCGGTAGGAGTCCCCGTCAATGTCCAGGACCACAGACCTGTGCAGAAGGCGATCCAGGAGAGCTGCAGCGACGGTGGTGTCGCCCAGGACCTCACCCCACGAAGTGATCGGACGGTTGGTCGTCAAGATCGTCGAGGACTTGGTGTACCGCTGGGCGATGACCTGGAACAACGCCGACGCGCCTTCGGCGGGCAACGGCAAATATCCCAGCTCATCAACCTATGCGGATATCCGCATAGATCGACCTATGCCGAGCCCGCGACTATGCCGAGGAGTCCGGTGTCCAGCTCTCAGTCGCGTGATGGTGGTGGGCTTCTTCGTCATGCGACTTCTGCTCATCTCGGCATAGTTCCGCGCTGAGTGCAGTCTCGTCTGTGGGGGCACCGGGCTCCCACGAAGGAGGCGAGTGCGATGTCAGGGACGCGCAGGAATGCTGGTCTGCTGGGACCACAGGTTGAGGGCTACCGGGCTTGGTTGGGCAACCGGGGCTACACACCCGGGACGGTCAGGAACATGTTGAAGGACTTCGGCCAGGTCGGCCTGTGGCTGTCGGTTGAGGGGCTGGAGGCGGCCCAGCTCAACGAGGAACAGGCGGCGGCCTTTCTCACCGCCCGACAGGCGGCCGGCTACCGGAGAGTTCCTGGGATGCGGGGAATGGCGCCGTTGCTGAACTATCTGAGGGAGGCAGGGGTTGTCCCGATGGCGCCGGCGGCACCGCTCACGGCGTTGGGTGAGCTGCTCGGGGGTTACCGGTCCTGGATGGTTCAGGAGCGAGGCCTGGCAGCAATGACGGTGCTCCGGTATGAGAACACTGCGCGCCGCTTCCTGCAGGAACAGGCGTTGGTCGGTGAGGTCTTCGAGCCGGCGGCACTGACTGGGCTGGATGTGAACGCGTTCCTGCTGCGGGAATGCGGTCGTGTCTGCGCCGGGTCGGCCAAGGGACGCGTCGCTGAGCTGCGCTCGATCCTTCGCTACATGTATTTGCAGGGCATCACACCGTTGCGGTTGGGGACGGCCGTGCCTCCGGTCGGTGGGTGGCGCTTGGCCGCCCTGCCGCCCACGATGACTGCCGCGGATGTCCAGTTGCTGCTGGACAGTTGTGATCGCAGCACCGCCGTCGGCGTCCGTGACTTTGCGATGATGACGCTGGTCGCGCGTCTGGGTTTGCGTTCGATCGAGGTTGCGCGCATTGAGTTGGCCGACGTGCGCTGGCGGGACGGGGAACTCTTGGTGCGCGGCAAAGGACGCCGACAAGATCGCCTGCCATTGCCGCCCGAAGTCGGCGAGGCGCTGGTGGTCTACCTGTCAGGTGGCCGCAATCCTGAAGGTGCCAGCCATCTGTTCCTGACGTGCAAGGCCCCGCGCGGACCGATCCGCGCGGACCTGGTCGGTGATGTCGTCGAGCGGGCCTGCCTACGGGCCGGGCTGCCACACGTGGGACCTCACCGGCTTCGGCACGCCTTGGCGGCTGAGTTGTTGCGTCAGGGGGCGGGGTTGGTCGCGATCAGCCAGGTGCTTCGTCATCAGGATCTGGCCACCACGGCCCTCTATGCCAAGGTCGACATGAATGCGCTGCGACAAGTCGCCCAGCGCTGGCCGGGAGCAGCGCGATGAGCGCCCTGGAGCAGACCCTGACCGACTACCTGCAGCTTCGTCGTTCACTCGGACACGAGCTGGCCGAGGCCGCATGGCGGCTCCCGGGCTTCGTTGCCTACCTCGATGCCCACGGTTCGCCCACGGTGACGATCGAGGCGGCGCTGGCATGGGCTCAGCAATCTGAGGCGGGACGGGTGACCACCGCCGGGCCACGGCGGATGACGGCCGTGCGTGGGTTCGCCCGCTACCTGTCAGGCATCGACGCAGGCACGCAGGTGCCACCGCTTGGTCTCATGCCGTATCACGCGCGATGGCGCCAGCCGTTCATCTACTCCCCAGCGCAGATCGATGCGGTGATGGCCCAGGCCCGCCGATCGATCGATTCGCCACTGCGGGCAGCGACGTACGACACCCTGATCGGTCTTCTCGCTGTGAGCGGGCTACGGATCGGTGAGGCCATCAAGCTCGACCTTGGGGACATCGACTGGGCCGAAAGTGTGCTGCTGATCCGCGAGTCCAAGTTCGGCAAATCACGCCTGGTGCCCCTGCAGGCCAGCAGCATGCAGGCGCTGCAGGACTACGCCCAGCTGCGCGACCAACTCCAGCCGCGGCCAAAGGAACCGAGCTTCTTCGTGTCCCTCACACGTAAACGTCTGTCTTATGCCGTTGTGCAGCAGACGTTTCGGCGGCTCATCGACGACGTCGGCATCGGCTTCGGCGCACCCTCCCCGCCGCGGCTTCATGACCTGAGACATACCTTCGCCGTCCGCACCCTGCTCGGCTGGTATCGGACCGGCGAGGACGTGCAGGCCAAGCTCCCGTCGCTGTCGACCTACCTGGGGCACCGCGAACCGGCCTCCACCTACTGGTATCTGTCGGCTGCACCCGAACTTCTCGCGCTGGCCGCCGCGCGCCAGGACAGTGCGTGGTCGGCGGCGAAGTCATGACCCTGATCGCGCCCACGCTGCAGGCCTTCTTCACCGACCGGCTCGCCCAGCAGCGTCAGGCCAGCCCCCGCACCATCGCGGCCTACCGCGACACCCTGCGCCTGCTTCTCGGGTTCGTGCATCAGCAAAGTGGCACGATGCCCTCCGAACTCGACTGGGACGACTTGGACGCCACAACGATCTCCGCGTTCTTGAACCACCTGGAACGCGACCGACACAACACCACCAGGACCCGCAACGTGCGCCTCACAGCAATTCGTTCGCTGTTCTCCTATGCCGCCCTGCGCCACCCCGAGCACGCGCTACTCATCCAGCGCGTCCTGGCCATCCCCCCGAAACGGTTCGACAAACGGATCGTGACGTTCCTGACCGTCACAGAGATCGACGCCCTGCTCGCCGCTCCTGACCAGGCCCGCTGGGAAGGCCGTCGAGATCGAGTCCTCATGCTGCTAGCCATCCAAACCGGCCTTCGGGTCTCTGAACTCACCGGCCTGAACTGCAGCGACGTCACGCTCGGTATCGGCGCTAACATCCGCTGCGAAGGCAAAGGACGCAAGCAACGCGCAGTTCCACTCACCGGCCCAGTTGAGGCGCTGTTGCGGCCCTGGCTTACCGAACGAGGCGGACACCCCGAAGATCCGCTGTTCCCGACCCGCACCGGCCGGCGGCTCAGCCGCGACGCCGTCGCGCTGCGGGTCAGCACCCACGCCGCAACCGCCGCGAAACGATGTCCATCGTTGCTGGGTAAGCGAATCCACCCACACGTCCTGCGCCATACCTGCGCAATGACCCTGCTCCAAGCTGGCGTCGATACCTCAGTCATCGCCCTCTGGCTCGGCCACGCAGGCGTCCGCTCCACCGACGCCTACGTCCACGCCGACATCAGCATCAAGGAAAGAGCCCTGGCCCTAACGACACCTGCGTCGGCGAAGCCCGGCCGCTACCGCCCAACCGACAAGGTTCTCGCGTTCCTCGAGGCCTTGTAACTATGCCGAGCCGAACCGCCCGCAATCCCGGCCATTCAAGGCCTCAGAGCCGGCTTCTCGGCATAGT